>JAFMLQ010000004.1 GCA_017852075.1 Flavobacteriaceae bacterium
GAAGATTATAAAAAGGGGAATTAAAAATCCCTCTGTTCCTTTAAAAAAGTAGTCTTAGGTGGTTTTGTTTTTTACTTCCAAATTTTGAGAAGATCAATTTATTTTACAGTTAGTTAAGTCGTTCCATTTAAAAGAAAGCAACACCCTTAACAAAAAGCATTTCATCATTAGAATGTAAAAAAACAAGATTTGAGCGAAACATTCTTGAATATAATTTATTAAAAGCTTATTTCAAAAAAAACTTTGTTAACTAAAACAGTTAGAATTTAACAAGCCGAAACACCTTAAAACCTTGGACTTTGTTAAGAGAGCGGTTTTTGATTTATAAATTGAAAGAAATAATAATTTCCCCTTAGTATTGTATTATAGTTTTTGCAATAATTTTTCAAAAGCAACTTCAGAAAAATTTCCAAAACCTTGAACAACTTTACCATTGGAATCTACCACTATGGCCTTATTGAGCAGGGTCAGAACCCAAGCTTTACTTGCTTTTTCAAAATTGACCAATGCGTATTGATTGTCTAGGTTGATTTCCATCATTTTTTGTACTTGATCCACCAGGGCATTAAAGGGTTGGATACAAATGCCCACAAAACGCAGTTTTGGATTTTTCTTTTGAAGTATTTTAACGCGATCCAAGGTATTGCGGTACTGGTTCATCTGAGTTTGTGACCAGAAATAAAACACGGTAGGTGTTTTTCTGACAACAGAAGCGCTACTAATAATCTCGCGCTGGGCATTTTGCAATTGCACTTCGGGCAGGGGTTTTCCAGGATCCATCCTACTGATGTCCACGTGCAGGGCGAGTATTTCTGCTAAATAAGCCGGAGAACTGTTTACGGTAGCATAATACTGTAAAAAACGTTCATGATCGCCGTGATTTGTAAAGTTTAGAATTTCTTCGAAGGCAATGGCTCTAGCGATATTGTTGCGCAACAATTTTCCAGAAATCTCACGATCCAATACCTCCAATCGCTGAATATTAAAGTCTGTGGTTTGCTTGACTTTAAAATACGACTCATTAGGTTTTAATGCTTTTTGATTGATATAGCTGATGATATAACTTACATAAGGATCAAAAAAAGCGAGGTCGTTATCTCCAAAGTTTAAAAATCTTCTATAACGAAAAAAGAGACTATCTTCTTCTGATGTCCATTGTGCGCCGCGAAGCAAGGCATAGCGCTCTCGAATGTTGGCATATGGATAGATGTAGGCTGCCTGGGTAACTTTTTGTGCAATGGGACTCAAATTGTTTAAGGAGTCCATCTGTATCCACAGTTGCTTTTTTTCAAATAACAATGAGTCAATAATCGCATTGAAAACCAACTGATTGTTCGAATACTTTGAAGATAAAAAATTGACTTCTGCTTCTTGTTTTAAAAACAATTCGAGTAGAAAATTGTTTTTGGAAGCGCCCACACCAGAGTACACCATGGATTCATCAAAAGCCGCCGCATTGATCCGTACCCAAAGGCTGTCCTGATTTTCTAAAAGAAGGGTTTGGTATTCAGGCAAATGCTCTAGTTTATAGATGCCATCAGGAAGTGAATCGTACTGGCGTTGAAATCTCAGGTTTTCCCCTAAATCAAGCATCTCGATCACTTTAGATCCTTGATATAGCGTTACCGAACGTGAAGAGGGATTGACAATATGTCCTCCAAGAAAAATACCATCGCGTTCTTTAACGCTAGGTTGACAGCTTAAAAAAACTCCTACGACAAAGATGAACACAATTCCTTTTTTCATATACTTTCAAAATTACCATTTTTTATGAGTAAAAATCTTATCGTAGCGTTAAATCACTCAAGGAGATTTGTGTAAGTTTGCAGCTTAAAATCAAGGACTATGTTATCGGTTTCAAACCTTTCTGTACAATTTGGAAAAAGAATTCTATTTGATGAAGTCAATGTGAGTTTTACACCAGGAAATTGTTATGGAATTATTGGTGCAAATGGAGCGGGAAAATCTACTTTTTTAAAAATTCTTTCTGGAAAACAAGAAGCCAATTCGGGGAGTGTCTATCTGGAGCCAGGAAAACGGCTTTCGTTTTTAGAACAGAATCACAATGCGTATGATTCCTTCTCTGTATTGGATACTGTTCTTCGGGGGAATCAAAAGCTATATGAAATCAAATCTGAAATGGACGCCCTCTATGCCAAAGAAGATTTCTCCGATGCAGATGGTGAACGGGTTGGAGCTTTACAAGTGTCCTATGAGGAAATGAACGGCTGGAATGCCGATAGTGAGGCTGCTGCCTTGCTTTCGAATTTAGAAATCCCTGAAAAATCACATTACACCCCCATGGCAGAACTGGACGGAAAGCAAAAGGTTCGGGTGTTGCTTGCCCAAGCTTTGTTTGGTAATCCAGACGTACTGATCATGGATGAGCCTACCAACGATTTGGACTACGATACCATCATGTGGCTGGAACAATTTTTAGCCCATTATGACAATACGGTGATTGTCGTCTCTCACGACCGTCATTTTTTAGATGCAGTATGTACGCATATTTCAGACATTGATTATGGTAAGATAAACCATTATTCTGGCAACTATACCTTCTGGTACGAGTCTAGCCAATTGGCTGCTCGACAGCGTATGCAGCAGAATAAAAAAGCAGAGGAAAAGAAAAAGGAACTACAGGAATTCATTGCACGTTTTTCTGCAAATGTGGCCAAGTCGAAACAAGCGACTTCAAGAAAAAAGATGATCGAAAAATTGGATATTGAAGCCATAAAGCCTTCTAGCCGGCGATATCCCGCCCTTATCTTTGATCAAGAACGTGAAGCAGGAGATCAAATTTTAAACATAGAAAAACTCGGGGCTTCTTTAGACGGAGAAGTACTTTTCAAGGACGTTCACCTCAATTTGGCCAAAGGGGACAAAGTAATTGTGTATGCCAAAGATACCCGTGCCATATCTGTCTTTTACGATATTTTGATGGGTAAAGTACAGGCAGATGTAGGTACTTTTAGCTGGGGAATTACAACAGGTCAAGCTTATCTCCCTGCAGATCATGATGTTTATTTTGAAAAAGCAATGTCTTTGGTGGATTGGCTTCGTCAGTATGCCAAAACAGAAGAGGAAAGGGAAGAAGTTTTTTTAAGAGGGTTTTTAGGAAAAATGCTCTTTAGTGGTGAGGAAGCATTAAAGCAGTGCAATGTGTTGTCTGGTGGAGAGAAAGTTCGTTGTATGCTCTCCAAGATGATGATGGAGCGCGCCAATGTACTTTTACTCAATGAACCTACAAATCACTTGGATTTGGAATCGATTACAGCGTTCAATAATTCACTCAACAATTTTAAGGGTACCATTCTGTGCAGTACCAGTGACCATGCATTTTCTCAAAGTTTAGGAACCCGAATTGTGGAATTGACACCTCAAGGAGTGATTGACCGTCATATGTCTTTTGACGAATACATGACAGATCCTAAAATAAAAGAATTACGCGCCCAACTTCACGGTGGCTCTTAGGTAAAAATAAAATAGGTGCTGATTACAATAAGTGTAATAATAACGCCCATTAATTTTACGGGTTTCCAGGGGGTAATATCCACTTGTTCCGTATAGGCTTGTACATAAGCCTCTGACCGTGGCTTTAACTTTCCAACCAATAGCATTACAGCAATATTAAAAAGGAATAAAATAGCCATAATATGAAGGTAATGGGGATAGGTTCCTCCATTACTGATTACAAAATCTTTAAGGAAAAATTGGCTAAAAGAATAAAGAATGACACCCAATCCCATTGCCAATTTAGCAGCCAATGGAGGGACATATTTGGTAAGGTATCCCACCAAAATGATTGTTAAAATAGGAATTGTATAACAACCGTTAATCTCTTGTAAATACCCAAACAATCCTTCTGGTGCATTGGCAATTCCAGGTGCTATGCACATAGAAAGCAAGGCTAAAACGATGCCGAAAATTTTCCCTGCACGAACCACTTGTTTTTCATTTGCATCTTTTTTGATGTACTGTTTGTAAATATCTAAACCAAACAATGTTACAGAGCTATTTAATGCAGAGTTGAATGAACTCAATATGGCGCCAAATAAAACCGCAGCAAAAAACCCTAATAATACAGGAGGTAAAACTCGATTGACCAACATTCCATAGGACTGGTCAGCTTGACTGGCATCTAGAGTGTCTCCAAAAATGGTGTATGCAATTATACCAGGGAGGACTACAATAAGAGGGCCTAAAATTTTAATAAAGGCTGCAAATATTAGTCCTTTTTGTCCTTCAACTAAGTTTTTTGCAGCCAAGGCTCTTTGGATAATTGCTTGATTTGTACCCCAATAAAAAAGCTGCACTAAAACCATACCCGTAAACAAAGTACTAAAGGGAATGGCAGAATCGTCACTTCCAATTGCATTAAACTTGGAAGGCTCATTGGCATACACCAGCTCTAAGCCTGAAAATACACTTCCATCTCCCAAATACATTAGTCCAAAAACAGGAATCATCAATCCCCCGATGAGGAGCCCGATGGCATTGACAGTGTCGGAAACCGCTACAGCCTTTAGACCACCAAAAATCGCATATACGGAGCCAATCAGTCCAATTGCCCAAACGGTGATGATCAAAGTAACTCCTTGGCCGAGATTGAATACGTTGGTCAAATCAAACATCCCAATCAGTGCTACAGCTCCCGAATACAGAACAATAGGTAATAAAACCACTACATAACCACTGAGAAAGAGTCCTGAAGTTATAGACTTGGTAGCAGTATCATAACGCCGCTCTAAAAATTGAGGGATTGTAGTAAGACCTCCTTTGAGATAGCGGGGAAGTAATAAGGTTGCGGTGACTACCATAGCGATTGCTGCTAAGGTTTCCCATGCCATAACAAGGATTCCTTCATTATATGCAGAGCCGTTGAGTCCTACTAATTGTTCGGTAGATAGGTTGGTTAAGAGAAGTGAAGCCGCAATCACTGGTGCGGTAAGACTTCTCCCTCCTAGAAAATAACCGTCTTCCGAATTCTCATTTGTGTTGCGTGTGGCTAAGTAGGCGACAATACCTACAATTAAAGTAAAGACAATAAATATAATGAATTGCATGTGTCGATTAAATCAAATGTTATGAACTAAATGTATAAAAACTAATTTAAAGGGTAAGTGCTTTTAGAATTTCTTCTGCCTTTTCTTTTTCGTCGGGATGCACCCAAACTTCTTGGTCAGTAGAGAAAGATCCAAATCCTGCAAGTCGTGCTGATTCAGCTCGGTCTTTTACCACAGGGATGATATTCGCATCACTTAAAGCGCCACAAATTTTGAGGACCTCAACCTGAGGACCCATAAACAATTTTAAGTAGGAAGATTGAGACATCTGAATTTGGGTTTAGGATTTGTTGTAGCGATTATTCCAAATCGCAGGATTAAAGTTTTTTCCCAATGCAAAACCAAAGTAAAGAACCACAGAGGCTAAGGCTTTAAACATAAAGAACAGTAACATCCAATAGGAAGAATCATCAGGAGTTCTGGTGAATAATGCCATGGGGGTCAACTCTGTAAGGAACCAGCTGAATACAAAAACAACACACAATAGATTCCATATATTTTTGAAAGGCCACATCAGTAATTTACGGAGAGGATGCAAATCATCTCCCCACTTGTGTACTAAGTAATAATAGTCATTTCCTAGGGGAACAAACAACAAGGGATCATCCGTTTTTTCCAACCTAAATAGGGCAGAAGGAGCCATGATTTTAAAAGACCCTAGTTGGGTGTCGTGTTCTTTTTCAAGGGATTGAATTTTATCAAGTGCTTCTTGAGGTAGCTTATTTTTAAAGTATTTAAGATCTAAAAAACGCAAACGATAATCGATACTTACTTTTTTGATTTGGTCAATATGATAAATTTTATCAGCAGTCAACAAATCGAAATCAAACGTATTGAATGTCGTGATATGTAAAGATCTAAAAATGTCTTCAAGGCTTGACTGAGACACATCTTGTGTAAGTTTACGAGACTTGGATAGTGCGTCTTCAATATTGGTTCTTGGCAGTAGTTTCGCTTTCATAACTCCTTCACATTATATAACAAAAATAGGAATTATTCGGCCAACTTATGAAAATAACCTATCGTAATTCCGCATTAAATTCTTTAGAAAAATTTTGTTGAAGTTTTTCCATGACTTTATCCACTTGTTTATCTGTCAGTGTCTTGTTTTTATCTTGAAACGTAAAACTGATTCCATAAGACTTCTTCCCTTTGGGAAGATTTTTTCCTTCGTAAACATCAAATAGTTGTACCGATTTAAGGATCTTGCGTTCGGTTTGAAGTGCAGTATTTTTGAGTGCCTCGAACTGAACTTCTTGGTCTATAAGCAAAGCGAAATCTCTACGCATCAGCGGAAACTTGGTCACTTCTTCATATTGTAAAGGCTCTGAAAAAGCGTCTTTTTGAAGGATGCTCCAATCCAAATCAGCCAGATATACCTCTTGATCGATTCCGTAGGCTTGTGCTCGTGAAGCTGCAATTAATCCATAATAGCCATAACATCGATTCTGGTACTTCAATTCAAAACATTCTTCAAAATGAGGATGAGTGGTTTTAGTAAAATCTACAGTGTCGTAACCCAAACTTTGAAAAAGATCATTTAGGACTCCTTTGCCATAGAAATATGGGTCTGGAGACGAGGATATGTCCCAATGAGATGCAAAGGGAGTTCCGACCAAAGCTAAGCTCAATCGTTTGGTTTCGAGATATTTTTCTCCTTTTTTCCCATAAATAGTCCCAAATTCAAACAGCTTTAGTTCTTTATTTTGTCGATTCAAGTTAAACGCAACTACCTCGAGGGTCTGAGGAATCAAGGATTGCCTCATGATGGACAATTCTTTACCTAGTGGATTTACCAAGGAAACGGCTTCGTGAAAATCTGCTTTATCTTCAGGTCGGGTCAGGGAATTATTCATCATTTCAAAAAAACCGTGTCCTGTAAGTTTTTGAGCAATGGCTCCTTCTAATTTGTGACTGTCTTTCCAATCGTACGGAGGTGAGGCTTGATATTGTAGCGGTCGATTTTCAAGATTATTATACCCGTAAACCCTTAGAATTTCTTCAATGACATCTGCGGGGCGGGTCACATCGACGCGATACCGTGGTATGGTCATCCCAATACCGGTTTCAGAAACATTATTGATCTCAATTTCGAGTGCGTTTAAAATGGTATTTAAATGCTTTTCATCTATGGACTGTCCAATGATTTTTTTAATTTGATCAAAAGAGAGGAATACTTGAGTGGGTTCCTTAAGGGGCTTACAAACCTCTTGAATTTCACTAGAAATAGTACCTCCGGCCAATTCCCGAATTAAGATTGCAGCACGCTTAAGTGCTGTGATTCCGATTTCGGGATCAATCCCACGTTCAAAACGAAAGGAGGCGTCAGTATTAAGTCCATGCCGTTTGGCCGTTTTCCGAATACTTATTGGATCAAAATAAGCACTTTCTAAAAATATAGTAGTGGTTTGTTCGTCTACCCCTGAATTCAGTCCGCCGAAAACTCCTGCAATACAATGGGCTTGGTTACTGTCACAAATCATCAAGTCTTCCTCACTCAATTCGCGTTCCACTTCATCTAAAGTGGTAAATGGGGTCTTATCAGCACAGGTTTTTACATGGATATCACCCTTAAGTTTCGCAGCATCAAAAGCGTGTAAAGGCTGTCCTAAGTCATGCAACACATAGTTGGTTATATCAACTACATTGTTTTTAGGGGTAATTCCAATGGCTTTTAGTCGATTTTGCAGCCAAGTAGGTGAGGGAGCAACTTGAACTCCAGTCAGGGTAATACCGTAATATTGTTCACATCTTTCTTTATCTTCTACCTCTACAGAAATTGTACTTAGGGTATTGTCCACAGAAAAAGATGAAGTTTCTGGAAAACTCCATTCATGAGGAATTTCATTCAACAAGCACACAGCCCTCAGATCACGTGCTACACCCATATGACTCATGGCGTCTGCCCTGTTGGGAGTCAATCCGATTTCAAAAACCACATCTTGCTCAATATCAAAAATTTCAGCTGCAGCAGTTCCTACTTTGTATTTCGCATCCAAGACCAAAATGCCATCGTGATCAGAACCCAAGCCAAGTTCATCTTCCGCACAGATCATTCCTTCACTAACTTCCCCGCGAATTTTACCCTTTTTAATTTTCAGACTCGAACCATCAAAGAGGTGTAGTGTCGTTCCTATGGTAGCAACCAACACCTTTTGTCCTTTTGCTACGTTTGGCGCACCACAAACAATTGAGAGATTCGTGTCTCTGCCAATATTGACTTCGGTGAGTTTTAAACGATCGGCATTGGGGTGTTGTTCACAACGAAGGACTTCTCCTACCACAACTCCCTTTAGTCCACCTTTGACACTTTCAAAAGTTTCAGTTCCTTCAACTTCCAGACCCAAATCGGTGAGCAAAACGGATAGTGCTTCTATAGATAGGTCGATTTTAATAAACTGTTGTAACCAGTTGTGGGATATTTTCAAGAGTAGCGTATTTAATTATAGATATGCAAATATAAGAATCTCTTAGCCCATTTTTAACTAATGAAATTCCAAATGTTTGAATCAAATCGAAGTGCAGTAAGTGTTCTTTTAATAATTTGATGTTCAGCCTGTTTGAGTTCAGGATCCTGTTTTAAAATTTGCTGAGCGGTATCTCTTGCCGCTTTGAGTAAACTAGAATCTTTAATTACATCAGCAATTTTTAGCTGTAAAATACCACTTTGCTGAGTTCCCATCAGATTTCCTGGACCCCGAAGGCGAAGATCTGCCTCAGCAATTTCAAACCCATCGGTAGTCTTCACCATAGTATGTAGGCGTGTTTTTCCTTCCTCAGAAAGTTTAGAGCCACTCATCAAAATACAATAACTCTGTGAAGCCCCTCTTCCCACACGTCCTCTCAATTGATGAAGTTGTGACAATCCAAAACGCTCGGCACTCTCTATTATCATTACCGAAGCATTGGGCACATTGACTCCCACTTCAATAACGGTGGTAGCCACCATGATCTGAGTTTTCCCTGCTGCAAAACGTTCCATTTCAAAGGCCTTGTCTTCAGCTTTCATCTGTCCGTGAAGGATACTGACTTGATAGTGAGGAGGAGGAAAACTTCGAGTAATGCTTTCATAGCCATCCATCAAATCTTTATAATCCAATTTTTCAGATTCCTGAATCAAGGGATAAACTACATATACTTGGCGACCCTCTTGAATCTGTTCTTTAATAAAGGCAAAAACAGCCAGACGTTTACTTTCAAATCGATGGCTTGTTTTTACTGGTTTTCGGCCTGGAGGCAATTCATCAATTACCGAAAGATCCAAATCTCCGTAAATACTCATGGCTAAAGTTCTGGGGATGGGAGTGGCGGTCATTACTAAAACGTGAGGCGGAATTTCATTTTTGACCCATAGTTTGGCACGTTGCGCTACTCCGAAACGGTGCTGCTCATCAATAATGGCAAGACCTAAATTTTTAAATTGTACTTTTTCTTCAAAAACAGCATGGGTGCCGATCAAAATATCCAAGGTTCCCATTTCTAGAGCTTCGTGAAGGATTTTACGGTCTTTTGATTTTGTGCTTCCAGTCAGTAATGCAATTTTAACTCCAGTTCCGTTTAGCAAATCCAAAAGGGATTGATAATGTTGTTGAGCTAAAATTTCTGTAGGAGCAACCAAGCAGGCTTGAAACTCATTGTCGATGGCAATCAACATACTGAGTAAGGCCACAATTGTCTTTCCAGATCCCACATCACCTTGCAGTAAACGATTCATTTGTCGTCCTGATCCCAAATCTATTCGAATTTCCTTGACCACACGTTTTTGGGCATCAGTAAGAGGAAAGGGAAGGTGATTTTTAAAAAAAGCATGGAAGGTATTTCCTACTTCGGAAAAAATAAACCCTTTGATTTTATTCTTGCGTTGTAAGTTTTTTAAAATCAATTGCATTTGTAGATAAAAGAACTCTTCGAACTTGAGTCGGGCTTGGGCACGACTCAAATTGTGCTGAGTGCTGGGATAATGGACTTCTTTTAATGCATTTCCCTTTTCAATTAGCTTAAAATGATTCAGCAGATAGGGAGGGAGGGTTTCAGAAAATGGAGCACCACCCATTTCGATGAGATGAGCTACCAATTTTTGAGTCACCCGCTGGGAAATTCCTTTGTTAATTAATTTTTCGGTAGAAGGATAAATAGGGTAAAAGGCTGCTTTTATTCCTTTTTGAAAGTTCGCTTCCAATTCCATTTCAGGATGGGGCATACTGGCCTTCCCTTTAAACCAATTGATCCTGCCGAAAATCACGTAAGCTTGATTTAACTTAAGGGTTTCTCGAATCCATTGATAACCTCGAAACCAGACCAATTCCATTGCTCCTGTATCATCTTCAAAATGGGCAACCATCCGTTTTCCTCGTTTTTGTGATACATACTCGATTTGGGTTAGTCTTCCTTTGATTTGTACCTCAGAATTGTTTTGTGGCAATTGGTTGATGGGATAAAATTGACTTCGGTCAATGTATCGATTGGGGAAAAAGTGCAATAAGTCTTCAAAAGTGCGAATATTGAGTTCTTCTTTCAGCAAACGGGCACGTTCAGGTCCTACTCCCTTGAGGTATTCTATTCCCGTTTGTGTTCCACTCATTATTAGACTTTATTTTTTTATCCGATATAAAGCGGTAAATTTAACAAGTAATCCCAAATATGATTCTATGCGAGCACTAGTAATTTCTGGAGGAGGAAGTAAGGGTGCATTTGCTGGAGGTATCGCCCATCATTTGATCCATGATGCAAAGCGCAATTACGACCTTTTTTTAGGAACTTCTACAGGAAGCCTCCTAGTAACCCATCTTGCTGCAGGCGCTCTGGAAGAAATCAGAGAAGCCTTTACTAACGTTAATCAATCTTCAATTTTTTCTAACAATCCCTTCATTATAAGACAAAAAGGGAAAGCCAATCGTATTAAAATCAATCATTTTAACGTATTGAAAAATTTCCTAAGAGGTAAAAAAACCTTTGGAGAAAGTCAAAATTTACGTGACTTAATTGGTAGGCAAATTACTCCTAGTTTGTTTGAATTGGTCAAAAAACAAGATCGTGAGGTAATCATCTGCGTGTCTAACTTTACCTTAAACAAGGTTGAATACAAAGCTTTATCGGACTGTAGCTACACAGATTTTTTAGATTGGATTTGGATTTCTTGTAATTACGTTCCCTTTATGAGTTTGGTAATTAAAGACAGAAATGAATATGCGGATGGAGGTTTTGGATGTATCATTGCCATTGAAGAAGCATTACGAAGAGGGGCTACAGAAGTAGATGCGATTATGCTTAGCACAGAAGTTCAAATGCTCAACAGAATGCGCTCTCGCAATGCCTTTGATTTATTATTGTCCACCTTAGACTTTATGGGAGATCAAATTACACAAGACAACCTCAAGGTAGGAAACTTGCTTGCTTTACAAAATGAGGTAAAGCTTCAAACTTTTTTCACACCCCGAGTATTAACCACACAGTCTTTGGTTTTTAATAAAGAAGAAATGGAATTGTGGTGGCAAGAAGGACGTGACTATGCCGCATCGCTACTTACTTAAAAAATCGAGGCTCAACTGCACCATTGCTTTGACCCCGTATTCCAATCCAGCATCATCTACCATAAATTCTGGAGTATGATGGGAAGGAGCGTCTTCAGGTGAGTTCCCTTGTATCAAACCTCCTAGAAAAAAATAAAACCCAGGTACTTTTTCTTGAAATGCAGAAAAATCTTCAGCCCCAGTCACAGCCTTCATTTCAACCACCTGATTTTCTCCAAGAGCCTTTTTAAGACTTTTTACAGCTGTCTCCGTGAGGGTAGGGTCGTTGTAGGTAAGTGCAGCGGATTCAAAGATATCGATCTCAGCAGTACCCCCATAGGCAGCTGCAATTTGTGGAACCATTTCCTGCATGCGTTTGATGATTTTCTGTTTCATGTTTTCATCCAGTGTACGAACTGTTCCTACCATACGTGCGGTGTCAGGAATGATATTAAAACGAATCCCAGAATGAATAGAACCCACGGAAATGACAGCCCCTTCTTTGGTCAATTCTGAATTACGGCTGATGATGGTTTGAAGGCCATCTATAATCTTTGCAGAGATAAGTATAGGATCTACACTCATCCAAGGTTGAGAGCCATGAGCTTGCTTCCCTTGTACATCGATGACAAAACGTTGGGCGGCCGCCATTATACCTTTGGATTTATAACGTACTTGACCCACAGGAGTGGCAGAGTTGATGTGCAATCCATAAATAGCATCTACTTTTGGGTTTTCTAAAACGCCTTCTTCTACCATCAATCGTGCGCCTCCTTTTTCACCCTGTGGAGGCCCTTCTTCTGCGGGTTGGAAAATGAACTTTACAGTCCCATAAAAATCGTTGTTTTGAGCCAAATATTCCGCCACTCCCATCAAAATAGCGACATGTGTATCATGGCCACAGGCATGCATGACACCTGATTCTTGTCCGGAAAAGATGGCTTTCACTTTAGAGCGATAAGGCAATTCGTTGTCTTCTGAAACGGGTAAGGCATCCATGTCTGCTCTAAGGGCCAAAACCTTTCCAGGTTTTTTCCCTTTGAGGATACCCACGACACCGGTATGTGCAACCCCAGTTTGTACTTCAATCCCTAAATTTTGTAAGTGTAATGCCACTTTTTCGGCGGTTTTGAATTCTCGATTGGACAACTCTGGATTTTGGTGAATTTCATGTCGCCATTGAATCACCTTATTGAGTAAATCGCGATTAATTTTTTGTGCAAAAAGTTGTGACGAAATGCACAGAATGAATAGCCATAAAATTTGTTTCATCATATTATTTTTAAACGAGAGTTGTGAAGATACAATGTTTATAATTAAAGTCTAAAAATCCAGTCAAAATAATAGAAATGGCTAATTTTAGTCCCAGTATGAAAGAGGATCTCACCGCCAATCTAAACGCCTTAAACGAGGCACAACGCGCACCTGCATTGCACAAAGAAGGACCTTTAATTGTAATTGCTGGTGCAGGCTCTGGAAAGACTAGGGTACTGACTTATCGAATTGCATATCTTATGTCTCAAGGGGTCGATTCCTTTTCTATATTGGCCTTGACTTTTACAAACAAAGCAGCGCGTGAAATGAAAGCGCGGATCGGAGAACTGGTAGGAGAGAGCGAGGCAAAAAACCTTTGGATGGGAACATTTCACTCTGTTTTTGCTCGAATTCTCAGATCTGAAGCAGATAAACTTGGGTTTCCTTCCAACTTTACCATATATGATACGCAAGATTCTGACCGTTTGATATCTGCGATCATCAAGGAGATGGGATTGGACAAGGATATTTATAAATACAAACAAATACGCAGCAGGATTTCTGCCTTCAAAAACAGTCTGATCACTGTAAAGGCTTATTTCAACGATCCTGACCTTCAAGAAGCTGACACGATGTCCCGTCGTCCTGAAATGGGAGCGATTTACAAAGAGTATGTAGATCGTTGCTTTAAAGCTGGAGCTATGGACTTTGATGATTTATTGCTGCGCACCAATGAACTATTGAATCGATATCCCGATGTACTTGCCAAATATCAAGAACGTTTTCGCTATATTTTGGTGGATGAGTACCAGGATACCAATCACTCTCAATACCTCATTGTGAGAGCCCTTTCTGATCGGTATCAAAACATCTGTGTGGTAGGAGACGATGCACAAAGTATTTATGCCTTTCGCGGTGCAAACATCAATAATATTTTAAACTTTCAAAAAGATTATTCAGATGTTGCGCTTTATCGTTTAGAGCAAAATTACCGATCCACCAAGACCATCGTCAATGCAGCGAACTCCATTATCAGTCACAACAAAAGTAAAATTGACAAAGTGGTATGGACGTCAAACGACCAAGGTGCACCCATTCAAATCAATCGTTTAGCCACAGATGCAGAAGAAGGACGCCATGTGGCTTCTAGTATTTTTGAATTCAAGATGCAAGAACAGCGTAAAAATTCAGATTTTGCCATACTGTATCGGACCAATGCACAGTCTCGAGCTATGGAGGATGCCTTGCGAAAACGCGACATTCCTTATCGAATCTATGGAGGACTGTCCTTTTACCAGCGCAAAGAAATCAAAGACGTATTGGCCTATTTGCGATTGATTGTGAATCCTAAAGACGAGGAAAGTCTTAAACGGGTGATCAATTATCCTCCGAGAGGGATTGGACAAACTACCGTTGATAAATTGGTGGTGGCATCAAAAAACTATAATATCTCTCTTTTTGAAACTCTAGAGCGAGCTCAAGAAATCGGTTTGCCTGTCAATTCAGGCACACTTACCAAACTCACCAATTTCGCCACATTGATTCAACGTTTTCAAATCGAAAATGAAGCCTTAAATGCTTTTGAGATTACCGACCTAGTGACCAAGAAAATTGGTTTGGTACAGGAACTCAAGAAAGATGCTACACCAGAGGGAGTAGCGCGTATTGAAAATATTGAAGAGTTGCTCAACGGAATTAGAGACTTCACAGAAGGACAAGTGGAACTTGCAGATGCGACTGGAAGTCTTTCAGAATTTTTAGAAGATGTAGCTCTAGCTACCGATGCAGATAATGACAAGGATCCTAATAGTGATCGGGTATCATTAATGACCATTCATTTGTCCAAAGGATTGGAATTTCCTTTTGTGTATATCGTAGGATTGGAGGAAGATTTGTTTCCCTCCGCTATGAGTTTAAATACTCGCTCTGAACTAGAGGAAGAAAGACGTTTGTTTTATGTCGCTATAACACGGTCCGAGGAGCGAGTTTTTCTGTCCTATACGCTTTCCCGTTACCGTTGGGGAAAACTGATTGACGCAGAACCCAGTAGATTTATAGAAGAAATTGATTCTCAGTACGTCAATTATATCAAACCCAAGGAGGATTACAGCTTTAAACCGCTGATCAACACTTCAATTTTTGGGGAACCTGTGGCTGTACCTCGAAAACCAATTGCAAAGGAAAAAACCATTTCTAGTCCCACACCTTCTCAACTTAAAAAGCTGAGAAAAATTGATGTGAATAGTACCGCACCTCAAGCAGAATCAACCCTTACTCTAGAAGAGGGAACAGAAGTGGAACACGCTCGCTTTGGTAAGGGGGTTGTACAAAGTATTGAAGGAGAGGGGAATGATCGAAAAGCCGTGATAGCCTTTAAAGGGTTTGGTACCAAAAACCTATTGCTGCGATTTGCAAAACTTAGAATCATTTAAAGCTTGGACAAACTCAGAACCTTTTATTCCAAAACACCCAACTCAAAATACCTACAGGAAGCTGCAAATCTTTTGCATGAGGGAGGAATGATTATTTTCCCCACAGATACAGTATATGCCCTAGGGTGTTTGTCTACCCAGGGAGAACGTCTGAGAGACTTAGCAAAAATCAAAGGGATGAAATTAGAACAAGCTCCGCTGAGTTTTATTTTTGATGATATTCGTTCTTTATCTCATTTTGTAGTACCGATGAATTCCCAAATTTTCAAATTGGTAAAACGCCTACTTCCAGGTCCTTATACGCTTATTATGCAAGCCGCACACAAGCTACCAAAACCTTTTCAAAAAAGACGAACCATAGGAGTTCGTATTTCGAATCATCCCGTGCTCAAAGCGTTATTGCCTTTACTCAATGCACCGTTGGTCTGTACTTCCATTCATGATCCAGATGAGATCTTGGACTATACCACCGATCCTGAAACCTTACTAGAACTATGGGATAAAAGCATTGACTTAATGCTTTCAGATGGCTATGGAAGCAATATTCCTTCTACAGTAATTGACCTCACAGAAACTCCATTTAAAATTCTTAGGCAAGGGGCGGGGGAAAACCCCTTTTGATCTATTCGATAGGGCTAACATAGAGACCGGTTAGAATTTTAGGTAAGATATAGGTAGATTTAGCAGGGAGGTTTTCTCCTTTTTTGACCAAATCAAACAACCGTTTTTTGGTTATGGGTTTCATGAAAAATACAATATCGAAGTTTTCCCACTTTTTAAAATCAATTTTTTGATTCGTATCAGGTTGATAGTGCAAGGATTCAGCAAGTTTCGGTTCAGCTGCTAACAGATTTTGGTTGATAAAAGCGGGAGGATTTGAAAAAGACCCCTCCAGACCATAATATGTATCTCTAATTTTAACGATAATTTCAAAATCAGTAGTTGCCTTCGGATCAAGGTCAATTCTTTTACCCTGATGGAGTAATACCACTTGCAATAAGTGTTCTATATCGAGATCTGACTCACACCGTTTTAGATACCATACAAAGCTATACAACTGAAATTGAGACTGATGAACCAAAAAACAAGAAATTGGTGCAGGATGCTTTTTCTGATGAGACAAATGAATCATGCTCGCCACACGATGATGACCATCCGCCAAATGAAAATGGGGTTGGCTACGACACCAGCTTTCAAGTAGCTTTCTTTCTTCCTTATTCAACTCCCACAATTGGTGATGGGTTTTTTCGAAATTAAAATTTAAAACACTTGTGCGTTTTTCTATTTGAGTGAAATCAATTTTAGAGTCTATAGGATCTTCGTGAATGACCATAACAGGTTCTGCTTGAATCTGAACTGTTTTTAAGTAGTCTGCCATAAGTTCCACGCGCTGGGAATAAATTTTTTCATGCTGTGTAATGGCACCCATTTCGAAATCTGAAGTAAGGCATGCGCCTATTATTCCTCGATAAACCCTACCCTCACAATTCATTTTATACAAATAGACGCCCTCATTTTTTAGAAGGTATTGCTGCTCATTTACTGCATGGGCCCATTTTTTTCTAATCTCAATATTCTTTTCTTGAGGTTTTGGCTCTGGCTGGATAATGTGAATAAACCCTTGTTTCTGGTGGGACTTTAATGCCAAAATTTCTTCCCTATCGTAGTCATCCAAACTACGCATGACTTGTTCGTGTGGGTTCTTGGGCAAAAAAAGAGAAACTGGCTTAAAGGCTGGCATATTGATTTACCCGATACAGTCGATAATTTTATGTGCAACTTCTAAAGCATAAGCACCATCTCGTAAAGACACTATTGGGTTACTTTTGGAATGAATACAACTAGCGAAAAATTCTAATTCGTCCTGTATGGCGTTGTTTTTTGTAATTGAAGGGTTCTCAAAATAAATTTGCTTCTTTTTCCCCTCGGCGTTGGTGAGAAGGATTGAAAGTTCATCGGTTTGCTCTGGTGCATCTTTCATTTTTACCACTTCCACTTTTTGGGTTAGATAATCCACGGCGATATATGCGTTTTTTTGAAAAAACCGAGTCTTACGCATCTTTTTTAGTGAAATTCTACTGGCAGTAAAATTAGCAACACATCCATTTTCAAAAACAATTCTGGCGTTACTGATGTCTGGAGTTTCACTAATGACTGCAACTCCTGAAGCATCAATTCGTTTTATAGGAGAATCCACAACGCTCAATACAATATCAATATCGTGAATCATTAAGTCCAATACTACCGATACATCTGTACCACGTGGATTAAATTCCGACAAGCGGTGGGCTTCAATAAACATCGGATTTTCAAACGAATGCTGTACTGCCTTAAAAGCAGGATTAAAACGCTCCACATGTCCTACTTGACCTAGCACTCCGTGTTTTTGTGCCAATTGAATGAGGGTGGAGGCTTGCTGATCCGTTTGTGCGATTGGCTTTTCGATAAAGACATGCTTTTTTGCACAAATTGCTTTTTTTGCCATTTCAAAATGGGAAAGTGTAGGGGTGATGATACTTACTACATCCACAACAGCGATAAGGGCTTCTGCACTTTCAAAAGCAGTATACCCTTGTTCTCCTACAAGCTTTGCAACAGCTTCCGGATTGGGATCGTAAAAACCTACCAACTGAAAGGCTGGAGAAGAAGCGACAATCCTAAGGTGGATTTTCCCGAGATGACCAGCTCCTAAAATTCCTATTTTCAACATTTGGTTTTGCTTTGATTCAAAAGTACAATCAAAATCTCAATTTATTGAGAAACTAACTTATTTTTGCATCGCATGGAAGACACGACAAAACATCAAGGTTTAAGAAGGCAATTGATTGAAATCCTTCAAGAAAAGGGGATTTCTTCAGCTCAAGTTTTGCAAGTGATGTCCTCCATACCAAGGCATTTTTTTATGGATCCTGGATTGGTCAATTTTGCTTACGAAGATCAAGCCTATCCTATTGCTGCAGACCAGACTATTTCACAACCCTTTACCGTGGCATTTCAAACCCAACTTTTAGAGGTAGCACCACATCATAAAGTACTGGAAATTGGAACGGGTTCTGGTTATCAAACGGCAGTTTTGTTAGGACTTAGTTCCCAGGTATATACTGTAGAACGACAACAAGAATTATTTAAAAAAACTCAGCGTCTCTTTACCAAACTCAATTTACGCCCTAAGAAGGTGGTTTTTGGCGACGGATATAAAGGCTTGCCCACTACGGCTCCCTATGATCGAATTCTTGTCACTGCTGGTGCTCCCGAAGTTCCTAAGGAGCTTTTGGAACAACTAACCATAGGAGGTAAACTGGTGATTCCTGTGGGTAGGAAAGAACAGATCATGATGCGCTTTTCGAAAACTTCTGAAAAAAACTTTGATAAAGAATCCTTTGGAAAGTTTCGTTTTGTGCCACTTTTAAACAATAAAAATTAATTTTTTAAACAAGCTTTTTTTTAGAAATACTGTTAATTTGAATTCTATTTTTATTGTATGAATTTCGAGAATACAAAGGAGGCATATCGGTTAAAAACAAATAGTGAGTTACACAGGGCATTATACCTGTACCGCTTGATTGCAAACAATACCTTGGTAACCATAGGAAGTAAGGTTGCGCTTTGGGCATTACAATTAGGTTTGCCTATTTCAGGGGTTTTTAAACATACTGTATTTAAACAATTCTGTGCAGGAACTGCAAAAGAAGATTCCATCAAATTGGTGCATCGGTTGGCAGATTTAAATGTAAAATCATATATGCACTTTGCGGCTGAAGGGCAAAAAACGGAGGCAGGAATGGAATACAGTTTAAAAAAGACATTAGAAACTCTTTCCTTTTCAAAGGATTCTGGAGCCCTTCCATTTACGGTTTTTAAGGCAACCAGTTTAGGTCCTTTTGCACTTTTTGAAAAGAAAAGTGCTGGAATTGAGTTTAATGAGTCAGAACTTGCCGCTTGGGATCGTATGCTGAAACGAATTCAGAAATGTTGTAATTATGCCCAAAAACTTAATGTTCGGATGCTAATCGATGCAGAGGAATCGTGGGTTCAAGATGCAATTGATGAAATCGCTGAAGGTTTGATGGAAGAATATAATCGCGAGCAAACATTGATTTTTACTACGGTACAAATGTATCGGAAAGACCGATTGTCCTATCTTGAGTATTTACTTCAAAAAGCAGAAAAAAAAGGTTTTACGATTGGAATAAAATTGGTTCGAGGAGCCTACATTGAAAAGGAAAATAAGCGTGCTCAAAATAGGGGTATTCCTTCACCTATTTGTGAGAGTAAAAAAGCTACAGATCGCAATTTTGATGCAGGATTAGATCTTATCCTTCCTAAAGTAGATCGTTGTAACCTTTTTATAGGATCTCATAGCGAGTCTAGTATTTTAAAAGTGACCCAATGGATGAAAGCACATCAACTCCCGAATAATCACCCTACTGTTTGGTTTTCTCAACTTTACGGAATGGCAGACCATATTTCATTCAACTTGGCTTCCTCTGGTTATCAGGTGGTGAAATACGTGCCTTATGGCCCAGTTAAAGAAGTAATTCCTTACTTGATTCGAAGAGCAGAAGAGAATACTTCTGTGAGTGGACAAACCCCAAGAGAATTGGACTTAATCAGAAAAGAAATCACTCGGAGAAAACTCAAGGAAGTTGCATATTGAAAACCTTCAATTGCCTTTTACAATTTTCTACTTGAAGAAACGAAGCTGCTTTTTGATCAATTTCAATATAATACTGACGACACGAATCCAATTGTGTCTCACTTTTTGAAAAATCAATACTACCCTGAGTAATCATGTCGCGTAAAATACTGTCATTGATCTCGGGAAAACGCCTTAGAATCTCAGGACTGATTTGTATGGTTTTTTGCAGCATGTTGTCTTTTACTCGTGCCGAAGGGCCGTAATTGCAACTTGTTTTCTTGCCACTAAATATAAAAGTCAACAAAATCAAACCTACAGAAAAGCCAGCAAGGTAATACCCCAATCGATACAATAGTTTCATAGAATGTTTTTGGAAGTTAATTTTCGAGTTTGTAGATCGAGAATGTCAAGTGTATAGTGATTATAGGTTTCGGGTAGGTGAGGAGCTGCTTTTTCTGCCCATTCCAAAAAGCAAAGCTGTCCTGATTCCAGATATTCTTCCAAACCAAAGTCTAAGGCCTCGTCTGGATGTTCCAAACGATAAAAATCAAAATGATAAATCAATCCGGTTGAGGCTTGGTAGGTGTTGACCAAAGAAAAGGTGGGACTAGAGACGGGTTCATTTACTCCTAATTCTTTACAAAGTGCTGCAATAAGAGTCGTTTTTCCAGCCCCCATAGGTCCGTCAATTCGTATAACCTTGCTTGAAAAGTCTTCGATCAAAAGCGAACACAGTTGCTTTAAATCCTGTAATTTAAAGGAGCTCTCCATGTTGCAAATATAATGCTAACGCGGGCGTAAAACCACAAAAGGAACAATCATTTCTTCAAGAGAAATACCTCCGTGTTGGAAGGTGTTGTTAAATAATTTCGCAAAGTGGTTGTAGTTGTTTTTGTAAATAAAATAATAGTCTTCTTTCGCGAAAATATATCTACTATTGAGCGATGTGGAAGGGAGCGCAAAGGCGGAAGGTTTTTCGCAGTCCAATACCTGTTTGGTTTCAAAAGTCAAACTTTTGCCTGTTTTATAACGTAAATTCACACTAGTTTCTTTGTTTGCAACAACTACACTTGGATGATTGACATTTAAAGTACCATGGTCTGTGGTTAAAAGAAGCTGAAAGTCCAATTGAGCTGCTTTTTTAAGTAATTTTCTAAGGGGACTATTTTTATACCAACTCAATGTAAGCGAACGATAGGCTTTGTTGTCGGGAGCCAATTCTTTAATCATTTCCATCTCGGTTTTCGCGTGAGAAATCATATCTACAAAATTGTAAACCACCACTGTCAATCCCTCATGGCAATGATTTTGAAGATTTTTGATGAGTTGTTCTCCTTGATTGAGTTGTGTGATTTTGTGATAGCTCAAAGGACGTTCCATCCCCATTCGGTTACATTGCGAATTAAGCAACTCTTCTTCATAGAGATTCTTACCTCCTTCTTCATGATCAAATTTCCACCATTGAGGAAATTGCTTATGAATTTCCAAGGGTGTCAATCCAGCAAATAATGCATTTCTAGCATACTGTGTAGCGGTAGGGAGGATACTGAAATAGGCGTCTTCCTTTTCTACAGTATAGTGGTTTGAAATTTCATTTTGAATGATTTTCCATTGATCAAATCGCAAATTATCAACTACCAAGAGTAGGGTTGGCTTGTGCTGTTTTAAGGTGGGTAAAATTAATTTTTTAAAAAGCTGATGCGATAAGACGGGACCGTCAGATCCTTCAATCCAATCCTGATAATGCTGTTGAATGTATTTTGCAAACAAAGCATTGGCTTCTTTTTTTTGTGATTCAAAAATTTGCAGCATACTGGTGTCTTCAAGAGATTCGAGCTCCAGTTCCCAGAAAATGAGCTTTTGATAATGGGCAACCCAATCCTGATGGGTTTTTAATCCGTTCAAATCATGCGCCAATTGACCAAATTCTTTTTGATAATTTTGAGTGGTTTTTTCCGCAATAAGATGATCTTGATTCAAAATTTTCTTTAAGGACAGTAAAATTTGATGGGGATTGACAGGTTTGATCAAGTAATCCGAAATTTTTGCGCCAATAGCATCTTCCATAATGCGCTCTTCTTCGTTTTTTGTAATCATTACAACGGGTAGCTGTGATTTTCTGTTTTTGATCTCCTGTAAAGTTTCTAATCCATTGAGTCCTGGCATATTTTCGTCCAACAGCACAATCGCATAATGATTAGTATCGATCAAATCCAAAGCATCCTGGCCGTTGGTACAAGGAGTGACGTCGTAACCCCGTTCATCCAAAAAAAGGAAATGAGGCTTGAGCATTTCAATTTCATCGTCTACCCATAAAATTTTGATCCGATTCATTATGCTATCTTTGATAAAAATTACTGCCTAAGCTGTGCATCAAAAGCGTACTTTATTTAACGACCCAATTTATGGTTTTATTGCCATTGAAACCGATTTGATTTTGCATTTAATCAACCATCGTTTTTTTCAGCGTTTGCGTCGAATTACACAAATGGGACTTTCCAGTTTGGTATATCCAGGGGCACATCATACACGATTTGAGCACGCCCTGGGCGCGATGCATGTCATGCAAAAAGCCATTAGCGAATTGAAGCAAAAAGGAATTGACATTTCAAAGGAAGAAAGTGAGGCCATGCAAATCGCTATTTTGTTACACGATATTGGTCATGGTCCTTTTTCTCATGCCTCTGAAAAAATCCTCCTTAAAGGCATTACGCACGAAGCAGTGTCTTTACGTGTCATTGAACAATTAAATCAAGAGTTTAAAGGCAGATTGGATTTGGCAATACAAATCTTTACTAACACCTATCATCGAAAATTCATGCACCAACTGGTCTCAGGTCAAATTGATGTTGACCGATTGGACTATTTGAAACGAGACAGCTTCTACACAGGGGTTACAGAGGGTAACATCAATACGGATCGCATCCTCAGTACCATGCACGTGGAAAACGAAAATTTGGTTTTTGAATCCAAAGGTGTACATTCTCTAGAAAAATTTTTGCTTGCTCGTAGATTGATGTATTGGCAGGTCTATTTACATAAGACCAGCTTGGTTGCAGAGCTTTTGTTGGTTAAAACACTGGAACGCTTTCGGGAATTGGTAAACTCAGAAAAAGAAACCCTTCCCAAGGATCACATTTTTTATCCTTTGATTCACGGCAACCCACAAGAATCGCTATCAGAATCTATCCTAGCACATTATCTTACCCTCGAAGATGTAGATATTTTGCATCTGCTAAAGCAATGGATGCATCATAAAGATTTAGTTTTAAGCAGTCTCTCTAAGCAGATCATTTACAGACAACTACCTAAAATAAAAATTCAGAACAAACCGTTTGACAACCATGTGCTAGAACAAAAAGCAGAGCGTTTAGAAAACCTTTCCATTGCTGACAATGACATTTCCTATTTTGTCTTTTCTGGAAACATTTCCAATCAAACCTACATTGCGGATCATGCTCAAATTCTTCTTAAAAATAAATCGGGAAATCCAACTCCTCTAGATCAAACCATTGATTATTTGGATTTTAATACCTTCTCAAAGCCACTTTACCGTTATTATTTGTGCTATCCAAAGCATCATTTTTCCTTATAAATTCCTACTTTTGCAGTCATGAAATATACTGCTTTTGAAATCGCTGACAAACTCAATGGAAGTGTTTTAGGCAACGGGAAGGTAGTTGTGAATGCCCTAGCGAAAATAGAACATGCTCAACCCGGCTCGTTAAGTTTTTTAGCCCATCCGAAATACATTCCTTTTCTTTCCGATACTCAAGCGAGTATTGTTTTGGTGGCAAAAGACTTTACCTTAAAACACGCTTCAAAAGCAACTTTAATCCAGGTTGAAAATCCCTACCACGCATTTACTGTTTTACTACAAGAGTTTGCAAAAGAAAAAAAGAAAAACTTACATGGGATCCATCCCTCTGCTCTTATAGATCCTTCAGCATCTATTGCTACTGATGTTTATATTGGTCCCAATGTGACAATTGGAGCCAACACTAGTATAGCAGAAAGGGTTCGGATTCATGGACATTGTTATATCGGATCTGAGGTGACAATTGGAAAAGACAGTGAAATTCACCCAAGAGTCAGTGTTCTTGATGAGTCCGAAATTGGAGCAAACTGTATTATTCAGAGCGGAGCTGTCATAGGCTGTGAGGGTTTTGGATTTGCACCTCAAAAAGAGGGTAATCAAGTAAAAATCCCCCAGCTGGGAAAGGTTATCGTTGAAGATGATGTAGAGATTGGCGCCAATACTACCATCGATCGCGCTACGCTTGGAGCCACAGTGATCCGACAAGGGGTCAAACTCGACAATCTAGTACAGATCGCCCACAATGTAGAGATTGGTCCACATACTGTAATTGCTGCCCAGTCTGGTGTTGCAGGATCTTCCAAAATCGGAGCACGTTGTGTTATTGGTGGACAAGTGGGCATTATTGGACATTTAAACTTAGGGGATGATATTCAAATCCAAGGTCAAACGGGAGTCATTAGTAATATCCCGAATGGTCAGGTCATTCAAGGAACACCTGCCATAGATTTTAAATCGTTTTACAAGTCCTACGCTTTGTTTAAGCAATTGCCTGATTTTGAATCGCGTCTTAAAAAACTAGAAAAAACTAATACTCATGATCGTTAAAAATAAACCCCAACAGACACTAGCAAATGCGGTATCGCTCCATGGAATTGGATTGCATTCTGGAACATCGATTGACCTCACTTTAAAACCCGCAGAAGAGCACAGCGGTTTTGTTTTTTTGAGAAGTGATTTGGATCCTCCAGTCGAAATTCCCGCTCTTGCCCAGTTTGTAAGTAAAACTGAACGCGGAACTACCTTGTCCAAAGAAGGGGTGGAAATTCAAACTACAGAACACATTTTGGCTGCTTTGATAGGTTGTGAAATACATAATTGTATCATTGAAATCAACGGGACCGAAGTGCCCATTATGGACGGTTCTTCAAAGCCTTTTGTAGAGGCCATTCAAAACACAGGTGTCCAAGTACAAGAGGCCTTACAAGAAGTTTTTGTAGTTCAAGAAAATATTCATATCGCTGATGAGGTCACAGGTAGTGAAATCCTTATCGTTCCGGCAGAAGAAACTTCTTTAACAGTCATGATCGATTTTGAAACTAAAGTTTTAGGAACCCAAAATGCAGTGCTTCATAAGTTGGAGGATTTTCCTTCAGAAATTGCATCTTCACGCACGTTTAGTTTTCTTCATGAATTGGAGATGCTTCTAGATCAAGATTTAATTAAAGGTGGAGATTTGAACAATGCCATTGTGTATGTAAATAAAACCTTAGATGACAGTACAATGGAGCGCCTAAAAAAGGCTTTTGGTAAAAATGAAATAGCGGTCAAAAACAATGGGATTTTAGACAACTTAACCTTGCATCATCCCAATGAAGCCGCACGACACAAGCTGCTGGATGTAATTGGAGATTTGGCCTTGATTGGTATGCCCGTGCAGGGTCGTATCATTGCCACCAAACCTGGACATAAAATCAATACAGAATTTGCAAAGCACCTCAAAAATATTATTAAAACCACAAAAAATTCAAATGCACCTGTAGTTGATCTCAGTCAGCCCCCTGTAATGGACGTGAACCAAATTATGGACATGCTTCCTCACAGGCCCCCATTTTTATTGGTGGATAAAATTCTTGAATTGTCAGACACTCATGTGGTAGGGTTGAAAAACGTGACTATGAACGAAACTTATTTTGAAGGACATTTCCCTGGGGCACCAGTCATGCCTGGTGTTCTCCAGATTGAGTCTATGGCTCAAGCGGGAGGGGTTTTAGTTCTAAGTACAGTTCCAGACCCTGAAAACTATCTTACTTTTTTTATGAAAATTGACAATGTCAAATTCAAACGTCCCGTACACCCTGGAGATACCTTAATCTTCAAACTTGAGTTAATAACACCCATACGGCGCGGTATCTGCAATATGCGTGGATATGCCTTTGTAAACGGACAAATTGTTAGTGAAGGAGACTTGATGGCTCAAATTTCCAGACGCAAATAAAATCATACTCACTATGCTAAACGCCACTGCAATACATCCCGAAGCAAAACTCGGAAAAAACGTTCATGTTGATCCCTTTACAATGATACACAAGAATGTAGAAATTGGAGAAGGAACTTGGATTGGATCCAATGTAACGATTATGGAGGGAGCTCGAATAGGAAAACATTGCAAGATATTTCCTGGGGCAGTCATTAGTGCCATACCTCAGGATTTAAAATTCAAAGGAGAAGAAACACATGTCCATATCGGTGACCACACTACAATCCGAGAATGTGTAACGATCAACCGTGGAACCGCAGCACTTGGTGTTACCAAAATTGGATCCCATTGTTTAATTATGGCCTATTCTCATATAGCACACGATTGTAAGGTTGGGGATTATTGTGTCTTTTCTAACAACAGTACCTTGGCAGGACATATTAATGTGGGCAACAAGGTCATTCTGTCAGGATTTACTGCAATTCATCAATTTTGTACTATAGGAGATTATGCTTTTGTTGCTGGAGGTTCAATGGTGCGAAAAGACGTACCTCCCTTCATTAAAGTAGGACGTGAACCGCTTGCTTTTATAGGGATCAATTCTGTTGGTCTGAATCGAAACGGTTTTTCAGACGAACAAATCAAAAGAATTCAAGAGGCATACCGTACTGTTTTTCAAAGCAATTTGAATTCCTCTCAGGCTTTGGATGTTTTAGAGCAAGAAGAAACCAACAGTGATGAAAAATTTAAAATTATTGAATTTTTAAAAAAATCCGAACGGGGAATCGTAAAAGGATATTCCTAAATAAACTAATTTTGGCATTCTATGGCATCAACATCAGATATTAGAAAAGGATTGTGCATTAAGTACAACAACGACATTTTTAAAATAATAGAATTTTTACACGTCAAACCGGGTAAAGGACCTGCTTTTGTCCGTACCAAGCTTAAAAGCGTCACTACGGGGAAAGTAATTGACAATACATTCTCTGCAGGACACAAGATTGAAGACATTCGGGTAGAAACACAAAAATATCAATACCTATACAACGAAGGGGATCAGTATCATTTTATGAATACAGATGATTACAATCAAATCAGCGTTGATAAAAATATTTTAGAAACCCCAGATTTGTTGAAAGAAGGAGAACTGGTTTCCATTTCCATCAATACGGAAGATAACATGCCCCTTTCTGCAGACATGCCAGCCAGTGTGATTTTGGAAGTAACCCATACAGAGCCTGGAGTCAAAGGGAATACCGCAACCAATGCGACGAAACCTGCTACTGTTGAAACGGGTGCTTCGGTAAATGTCCCTTTGTTCATCAACGAAGGCGATAAAATCAAAGTGGACACCGAAAAAGGACAATATATCGAACGAATAAAAGAGTAAAACCAAACTAAATTTAAACGAATGAGTGTATTAGTAAACAAGGAATCAAAAATAATTGTTCAAGGATTCACAGGAAGTGAAGGCACTTTCCACGCCACTCAAATGATTGAGTATGGTACCAATGTAGTAGGTGGGGTGACACCAGGAAAAGGGGGTCAAACCCACCTGGACAAACCTGTCTTTAATACGGTTGCTGAAGCTGTGAATAAAGTAAATGCAGACACCTCGATTATTTTTGTACCCCCAGCCTTTGCCGCCGATGCAATTATGGAAGCCGCAGAAGCAGGCATCAAAGTCATCATCACAATTACTGAGGGAATCCCAATTAACGATATGACCAAAGCGTTCCAGTATGTCCAACAAAAAGGAGCTAGATTAGTAGGCCCTAACTGTCCCGGGGTCATTACTCCAGATGAGGCTAAAGTGGGCATCATGCCTGGTTTCGTCTTTAAAAAGGGTAAGGTGGGAATTGTATCTAAATCAGGAACTCTTACCTATGAAGCTTCAGATCAAGTTGTCGCAGAGGGCTTGGGAATTTCCACAGCAATTGGAATTGGAGGTGACCCTATCATCGGAACCACTACCAAAGATGCCATTGAACTTTTTATGAATGACGATGAAACCGATTGTATCGTTATGATTGGTGAAATTGGAGGACAACTTGAAGCGGACGCCGCAAAATGGATTAAGGCAACTGGAAACAAAAAGCCTGTAGTGGGCTTTATAGCTGGTGAAACCGCCCCCAAAGGACGTACCATGGGACACGCAGGGGCCATTGTAGGAGGTAGCGAAGATACGGCAGAAGCCAAAAAACGCATCATGAAAGAATGCGGTATTCATGTGGTAGATTCTCCTGCACAAATTGGGGCTAAAGTGGCTGAAGTTCTTGCTTAAAATGAATTAATATGAAACTCTTAGAGAACAAAACTGCTCTCATTACTGGAGCAAGCAGAGGTATTGGAAAAGGAATTGCCGAAACTTTTGCAGAGCATGGTTGTGCTGTAGCTTTTACTTACAGCAGTAACTCTGAAGCTGCTGAAACGCTTGTTAAAGAATTGACTACCGCCGGTATCCAAGTAAAAGCCTACCAAAGTAATGCCGCTGACTTCGAAGCGGCTCAAAAACTAGTGGATGAAGTACTCGCAGATTTTGGAAGTCTTGATATTTTAATCAACAATGCTGGGATTACCAAAGACAATCTTTTGATGCGTATGGGAGAAGAAGACTTCGACCATGTGATAGAAGTTAACTTAAAATCTGTTTTCAACATGACAAAGGCTGTGCAACGTACTTTTTTAAAACAACGTCACGGTTCTTTGATTCACATGAGTTCTGTTGTTGGGGTAAAAGGAAACGCTGGTCAGGCAAACTACGCTGCTTCAAAAGCAGGAATCATTGGCTTTTCAAAGTCGGTGGCACTGGAGTTGGGTTCGCGAAATATCCGATCCAATGTAATTGCTCCAGGGTTTATAGAAACTGAAATGACTGCAAAACTACCCGAAGATGTAGTCCAAGGATGGCGTGATGGAATCCCTTTAAAAAGGGGAGGACAACCCATTGATGTAGCCAATGCCTGTGTGTTTTTGGCTTCTGATCTGTCTAGTTATGTAACTGGACAAGTACTCCACGTAGATGGAGGAATGTTAACCTAAAAAAAAATAATTATGCAAAAACTACCTAAGATTGGTTTGCCAATCATTTTACTTGTAATCGTACTATTGATCTTTGCTTCTAAATCATCCATTAATATTGGCTATGGTGAAGCGGGGGTATTGTTTAAAACCTTTGGAGGGGGTGTAGTTACAGATGAACCTACCCTTGGAGAAGGATTTCACATTATTGCTCCCTGGAACAGAGTGTATGTTTATAATGTCAAACAACAAGAATTTTTCGAAGGAAACATGCAAGTGCTTTCTTCCAATGGACTTGAAATTTCACTAGATGTATCAGTGTTATATCAACCCAAATACAATGAATTGGGACTTTTACATCAGACGAAAGGTGAAAACTATGTGAATATTGTTTTGATCCCTCAAATTCGTGCTGTAGCGCGTTCTGTCGTAGGGCGTTATACCCCAGAACAATTGTATTCTACCAAGCGAGATGCGATTCAAAATGAGATTTTTGAAGAAACCGTTAAAAATGTAGAGACACAACACATCCAGGTCAATGCTGTTTTGGTTCGTGATGTTACTTTACCGATGGCTATTAAAGAAGCCATTGAGCGCAAGTTGCGTCAAGAGCAAGAAGCTTTGGAATATGAATTTAGAATCGAAAAGGCAAAACAAGAAGCAGAACGTCAGCGTATTGATGCGGAAGGAAAAGCTACTGCAAACCGTATCCTTAGCGCCTCATTAACACAAAAAATCCTTCAGGAAAAAGGAATTGAGGCGACTATTAGATTGTCCGAATCTCCAAACTCTAAAGTTATTGTGATTGGGAGTGGAGAAAGTGGACTGCCAATTATTCTAGGAAATCAATAAATAATTGCTATTTAATTTTTTTGAATATATTTGCAACTCAAATGAAAACAACAACACTACATAGACATCATAGTACGACTCGATCAAACGAGATGTAGTAAGATTTCTATGTATCTATTACAAGCCCGTTTGAGTAATCAGACGGGTTTTTTTATTAAAAAAATATGGTACGTATTGCAATTCAAAAATCAGGGCGACTCAATGAAGATTCATTGAACTTACTCAAAAGCTGTGGAATTTCTATCGACAACGGTAAAGACCAGCTCAAGGCTGCTGCTAGAAACTTCCCTATGGAGGTATTCTACCTTCGCAATGGCGACATTCCCCAATACATGAGAGATGGGGTTGTAGATTTAGCCATTTTAGGGGAGAATTTACTCGTTGAAAAAGGGGAAGACCTTAAGGTTATAGAGCAATTGGGTTTTTCTAAATGCAGGGTTTCAATAGCAGTCCCTAAAAATATTGCTTTTCAGGGATTACAAGATTTGGAGGGTAAGCGAATCGCGACCTCTTACCCGAATACAGTAAATCGCTTTTTAGATGCAAATCAAATCAAAGCAGATCTTCACATCATTAACGGATCAGTTGAAATCGCACCCAATATTGGATTGGCGGACGCTATTTGCGACATAGTTTCTAGTGGGAGTACCCTTTTTAAAAACAATTTAAAAGAAGTTGTTGAAATTTCACGTTCAGAGGCCGTACTGGTTCAAGCACCTTCAGTTTCAGACGCTGCTGCTGCAACTATTGATAAACTTCGTTTCCGTATCCAATCTGTTTTACGCGCCAAACAATCAAAATACATTTTACTCAACGCTCCTAATGATAAAATCGACGCTATCAGTTCTATTTTACCCGTCTTAAAAAGTCCTACAGTCTTGCCTTTGGCACAAGAAGGCTGGAGTTCTTTACATTCAGTCATCAACGCTGGAGATTTTTGGGAGGTTATTGATCAACTTAAAGCTGCTGGAGCAGAAGATATACTGGTATGTCCTATAGAAAAAATGGTCTTATGATGCAACACTATTTAAATCCATCCCAATCAGAATGGGATTCTCTGACTGAAAGGCCCACAGCCAGTTACGACTCTTTAGAACCTTTGGTTGCAACTGTTTTTGATGCGGTAAAAGCGGATGGAGATCAAGCGCTTAAAAAGTATACCGCTGAATTTGACGGAATACAACTCTCAGACTTTAGAGTAAGTGAAGAAGAGCTTAAATTGGCCGCGTCAGCAGTACCTCTAGCATTAAAGAAAGCCATACAAAACGCAAAGGAGAATATCGAACGTTTCCACGAGGCACAAAAGACTGAAACGGTCAAAGTAAGCACTCAAGCTGGGGTGGACTGTTGGCAAGAAAAAAAGCCAATCGAAAAGGTAGGCTTGTATATACCAGGAGGATCAGCACCTTTATTTTCTACGGTGTTGATGTTAGCCATTCCCGCTCAAATCGCAGGATGTAAGGAAATAGTTCTCTGTTCGCCTCCCACTAAAGAGGGTACTTTACCCGCAGTTGTTCTCTATACCGCTCAGCTTTGTGGCGTAAAAAACATTTATAAAGTAGGAGGAATACAGGCTGTAGCAGCCATGGCAGTGGGAACAGCAAGTATTTCAAAAGTTCATAAGATTTTTGGACCAGGAAATCAATATGTTACTGCAGCCAAACAATGGGCAACACGTCATCATGTGGCAATCGATATGCCCGCAGGTCCAAGCGAACTATTGGTAGTTGCTGATGCTACTGCCGATCCCAATTTTATCGCTGCAGATCTGCTTTCCCAGGCCGAACACGGTCAAGACAGTCAGGTGTTGTTTGTCAGCACTTACAAACCCTTACTAGATCAAGTCGCTGAAGCGATAAAAGCCCAGCTAGTTGAGCTGCCTCGTAAAGAAATTGCCCTAGCAGCTTTAAAGAATTCTAAAGCCATCTTTTTTGAAACAGATCAGGCTGCCATAGATTTTATCAATGCCTACGGCCCTGAACACTATATCATTTGTGTAGAAAAAGAGGAGCTTTATTTGGATCAGCTAATCAATGCAGGCTCAGTCTTTGTTGGAAACTACACTCCAGAATCAGCAGGTGATTACGCCTCGGGGACGAATCACACCTTGCCGACCAATGGATATGCAAAACAGTATAGCGGTGTTAACTTAGACAGCTTTAGAAAGGCAATTAGCTTTCAAAAGATTTCTAAGGAAGGCATACAGGCTTTAGGGGAAACCATAGAGTTGATGGCTGCAGCTGAGGGATTAGATGCCCATAAAAATGCAGTAAGCATACGTTTAAAAGCCTTGAAGGATGAAATTTGATTATAAAAAATACATCAGAACGCATTTACTCTCTTTGACACCATACCAATCTGCAAGAGAGGAGTTTACAGCTGACGGTAGAGAAATGATTTTATTGGATGCAAATGAAAATCCCTTTGCTACTGAAGTAAATCGGTATCCAGACCCGCTCCAATTAGAACTCAAAGAACAGATTGCTGAATGGAAAGGAGTAGGGGTAGACCAGCTCTATTTAAGCAATGGCAGTGATGAGTTTATCTCAAATGTCATCATGGGGTGCTGTGAGCCGGGCCAAGATCAAATTGTCATTGTACCTCCCACTTTTGGCATGTACAAAGTTTCGTCGAGAACGCATGGGGTAGGCGTTGTCGAGGTTCCACTTACAGATGCATTCCAGCTTGACGTGCCTGCTATTCTAAAAGTAGTTGATGCATCTTGTAAAATTATTTTTATTCCTACACCAAACAATCCTACAGCAAATAGTTTTGATTTGAATACCATCAAAGAATTGCTAGAGAATTTTCAGGGTTTAGTCCTTGTGGACGAGGCTTATGTTGAATTCAGCACCAATCCTTCAATCATCCCTTGGTTAGAAGACTACCCAAATCTTATGGTTAGTCAAACCTTTTCTAAGGCACAAGGTATGGCTGGAGCACGTTTGGGAATGGCTTTTGCTCACTCTGATTTTATTCGCTTTTTCAATCGTATAAAAGCACCTTACAATATTAACACACTGACCATAAACGCTGCATTAAACCGACTAAAAGAGCAAGATAAGGTTGGAGAACAAGTACAATTACTACTCGATGAACGCCATCGATTAGAGGGAGCTTTTGGTAGTATTCCTTTTATTAAGCAGTGTTTTCCCTCAGATGCAAATTTTATATTGATACGGGTTGACGATAGCAGTTTGCGTTATCAGCAATTGATCGACTGTGGTATAGTGGTTCGCAATCCTTCTAAGAATCTAAATTGTGAAAATACCCTTCGTATTTCAGTAGGACTCCCAGAAGAAAACAACCGTTTAATCGATGCCCTAAAAAGTTTGAGTATATGAAAAACGTATTATTTATAGATCGCGATGGTACCTTGGCTTTAGAGCCGGAGGGATATCAGTTGGATACTTTTGAAAAGTTGGTCTTTTATCCAGAGGTATTTACTTATTTAGCCAAAATTGCTAAGGAGCTGGACTTTGAATTGGTAATGGTAACTAATCAGGACGGGCTGGGTACAGCTTCGTTTCCTGAAGAGACTTTTTGGCCTGTGCAGGATTTTTTAATTCAGTCTTTTAAAAACGAAGGAGTACAATTTAACGAGATACTGATAGATAAAAGTTTACCCGCCGATAATGCTCCTACACGCAAACCTCGAACGGCTATGATGAATCACTATTTGGATAAGGCTGATTATGACCTGAAAAATTCATTTGTGATCGGGGATCGACTAACCGATATGGAGCTTGCAAAAAATTTAGGCAGTCAAGGTATTTTTATTGCCAATGATCCGGAACTCGGACAAGATGAGACTACCGCAAATGCTGATCTGCCTATAGTTCTGACAACCACCTCTTGGAAAGACATCTACGCTTTTTTAAAATTAGAGCAGCGTCAGGTTGACTATGAGCGCAAGACCAACGAGACGGATATCAAACTCAAACTGAATCTCGATGGTACTGGGAAAAGCAGTATAGATACCGGTATTGCCTTTTTTGATCATATGTTGGATCAATTGGCACGTCACGGGAGTATGGATATTGAGTTTGAGGTAAAAGGCGATTTGGAAGTGGATGAACACCACACCATTGAAGACACTGCCATTGCCTTAGGGGAAGCCTTTGCTCAAGCTTTGGGGAATAAATTAGGTATAGAACGTTACGGTTTTTGTCTGCCCATGGATGATTGTCTGGCGCAAGTAGCTATAGATTTTGGAGGCCGGAATTGGCTGGTTTGGGAAACTGAATTCAAAAGAGAGATGATTGGTAAAATGCCTACAGAAATGTTTTTCCACTTTTTTAAATCCTTTTCAGACGGGGCCAAGGCGAATATCAACATCAAAGCTGAAGGAACAAATGAACACCATAAGATTGAAGCTATTTTTAAAGCCTTTGCAAAGGCAATTAAGGTGGCTGTTAAGCGCGATCCCGATAAAATGATTTTACCCTCAACAAAAGGAAGTCTCTAAATGCTAGCCATTATCGATTACGGAGCGGGGAATACCAAAAGCCTGCAATTTGCATTGGAACGATTGGGAGTAAACAGTTTATTGACTTCTGATGCTGATCAAATCAATTCTGCAGACAAAGTTATTTTTCCGGGGCAAGGGGCTGCTGGAAGTGCCATGCAAAAACTGAAACACTTCGGTTTAGATCAATTGATTCCTAAACTGCAACAACCGGTCTTGGGGATTTGTTTGGGCATGCAACTCTTTTGTGAACATACTGAGGAAGGTGATGTTCAAGGGCTTGGAATTGTAAAAGGAACAGTCAAACGTTTTTCTACTGAGGTAAAAGTCCCTCAAATGGGCTGGAACAGTATTCACAACCTAAAAGGGGAATTGTTTGAGGGGATAACCGATGGGGCTTATATGTATTTGGTGCACTCCTATTTTGTTCCAAACAGTACAGAGACAGTGGCGAATGCAAATTACGACGGCAGCTATAGCGTAGCATTGCAAAAGGATAACTTTTATGGAGTGCAGTTTCACCCCGAAAAAAGCAGTAAGGCAGGCAGTCGTTTACTTCAAAACTTTTTAGCATTATGAGAATCATCCCCGCCATAGATATCATAGAGGGAAAGTGTGTTCGCCTAACCAAAGGCGATTACAGCACACAAAAAACCTACAATGAAAACCCTTTGGAAGTTGCAAAAGCCTTTGAAGCGCATGGTATTGCACATTTACATCTTGTAGATCTAGACGGAGCGAAATCCAAACATATCGTAAACCACAAAGTTTTGGAGAACCTAGCTAGCAAGACCCAATTAAAAATAGACTTTGGAGGAGGCCTTAAATCAGATGAGGATTTGCGTATTGCATTCGAATGTGGAGCGCAACAAATTACGGGAGGAAGTATTGCAGTTAAATCCCCAGAGACATTTACTTCATGGATTCAATCCTATGGAGCTGATAAAATCATTTTAGGAGCCGATGTTAAAGGGATTCATATCGCTACAGACGGCTGGTTGGAAACTTCAGATAAAACACTTTTTGACTTTGTGGACTACTACAAAACTCAAGGAATAAGCTATGTTATCTGTACTGACATCAGTAAAGATGGTATGTTAGAGGGGCCTGCTTTTGAGTTGTACCAAAGTCTACTCGAACAAGTAAAAGTCAAACTTATTGCTTCAGGTGGGATTTCCAAATTTGAAGAGCTTCCGCAACTGCAAGAATTGGGTTGCGAAGGAGTGATTATCGGTAAAGCGATTTATGAAAATCGGATTTCGCTTAAAGCTTTGGAACACTTTATTATCAATTCAAACTAATGGAAAATCAGGTTCTTTCGGAATTTAAAAAGCACGCCATCTTTCGACTAAACGAAAGCCAACGGATGATTCACCTTGCCCTTGCCAAAGTAAATGAAGAGCAACTGTGGCAACTTCCTGTAAGCAATGGCCTCCGTTTAGGAAATCAACTGTTACACCTCTGTGGTAATATGACCCAGTATCTTATTGCTTCCTTGGGAGAAAAAACCGATGAGCGGAAACGGGATGAAGAATTTACTGCAGCAGGAGGAGCAGATATCCGTACGTTGTTGACTCTTTTTGACAATACGGTAAAACAGGCTATAAATACCATAGAAGAGGCGCCAGAGTCTGCCTTTATTCGGATACGAAAAGTACAAGATTTTGAATTTTCTGGAGTGGGAGTGGTACTGCATGCTGTAGAACACTGTTCCTATCATACAGGACAGATTGCCTTTTGGGTAAAACAGCTTACCGCAGCAGATTTAGGATTTTATGACCAACATGACTTAAACCGATTAAACGAATAAGATGCTTAGCAAACGTATCATTCCTTGTTTAGACATTAAAGACGGGAGAACCGTTAAGGGAATCAACTTTATCAATCTACGCGATGCAGGTGACCCAGTCGAATTGGCTACCCAATACGCCTTGGAGCAGGCAGACGAATTGGTTTTTTTAGATATTTCTGCTACAGAGCAAAAACGCAAAACACTGGCAGATCTGGTCTTAAAAGTTGCCGCAGCTATAGACATTCCTTTTACAGTAGGGGGTGGAATCCGGTCAGTTGAGGATGTTTCTATTTTGCTAAAAAATGGAGCAGATAAGGTTTCGATCAATTCAGCAGCAGTTAAAAATCCAAGCCTTATCAATAAACTTTCGGAGCAGTTCGGTTCCCAATGTATTGTAGTAGCTATAGATGCCAAGCAAATTGACGGTCAGTGGAAAGTGCATTTGGTAGGAGGTAAGGTGCCCACCGAATTGGACCTGTTTGATTGGGCAAAGGAAGTTGAACAACGCGGAGCAGGAGAAATCCTTTTTACTTCTATGGACCACGACGGTACCAAACAAGGCTTTGCCAACAACGCACTGGCTCGATTGAGTACTGAGGTCAATATACCCATCATTGCTTCAGGAGGAGCGGGTACTGTCCCTCATTTTATTGATACATTTACAAAGGGTAAAGCAGATGCTGCCTTGGCAGCCAGTGTGTTTCACTTTGGTGAAATCTCCATACCCGAACTCAAAAAACAACTGAACCAACAGCAACTAGCTGTGCGAATAGACGAATTATGAAACCAGACTTTTCAAAATCACCCGATCAGCTTATCCCTGCCGTCATACAGGATGCAAAAACACAAAAAGTTTTGATGCTGGGCTATATGAATGAAGCAGCCTTTGAAGCAACTCAAAAAAGCCAAAAGGTGACCTTTTACAGCCGCTCAAAACAACGCCTTTGGACCAAAGGAGAGGAGAGTGGGAACTTTTTAAACGTGGATTCCATTCATTTAGATTGTGACCAGGACGGTTTGCTTATTTACGCAAATCCAGAGGGTCCAACCTGTCACAAGGGAACGGATACTTGCTGGGGGGAACAAAATGTAAACTCACTGGCCTTTATAGCAGAATTGGAAGCCATTATCGCTCAGCGAAAGGCAGCAGACGATCAAAACAGCTATGTGGCTTCTTTGTTTAGAGAGGGCATCAATAAAATCGCTCAAAAAGTAGGTGAGGAAGCTGTAGAGACTGTGATTGAGGCCAAAGACAACAACGATCAGTTGTTTTTAGAGGAAAGTGCCGACCTCTTGTTTCACTACCTCGTATTACTTCAAGCCAAAGGGTTTAAATTGAACGATATCGCCCGGACCTTGTCGTCACGAAACGGTTAAGTCTCATTCGCATTTCCCCAAAAAAATGTACATTTGACTTCTTAGGAAAGATAACGTGAAAACCCATGAGTAAGATCAATCCCGATGTTTTAGCCTTTTATAAAGAACTTGAAAAGAACAATACCCGTGAATGGTTTGAACCTCAAAAAAGTCGCTTTAAAGGACTGGAAGCTGAAATCAAGCAGTATGCAGAGGAGATTAAGCAGGGGTTGAGCGAAACCGATGAGATCGATCGGGCGAAACTCTTTAGAATTTACAGGGATGTGCGTTTTTCAAAAAACAAAACCCCCTTTAAAACTCATTTTGGTATTTCCTTTCACCGTAAAAAGCCTCATCTAAGAGGAGGGTATTACCTACATATTGCACCTGGAGATTCATTTATAGCCACCGGCTTTTGGAATCCAGACAAGGACGATTTATTCCGTATCCGAAAAGAAATGGAAGTCGATGCTGCTGAATTGCGAGAGGTGATGGCAGATGCCGAGCTTCAAGCCCATTGGGGCGGCCTTCAAGGAGATGAAGTCAAAACCGCACCCAAAGGTTTTTCTAAAGAGCATGCCGACATAGACCTCATCCGTAAAAAACAATATTTATTCATGAAAAAATTTACAGATAAAGAAGTATTGTCTGCCGATTTTCAAAAGCAAATTTTATTCCACTTTAAAGCCATACGCCCCTTTTTCGATTATATGAGTAATGTACTAACCACTGACTTAAACGGAGTTTCCCTCCTCTAAACAAACCCTATGAAATCCTTATTATTTAAATCGCTTTTATCCCTAGTTGCTGCTGTCTTATTTGTAGGTTGTGCTGCACTAAGAACCTCTAGCACACCAAGCTCTAACGTCATACAAGCCAGTATCGATCTGGTAGGTATAGAAGACGACAAGGTAGAAATTACCATTACACCACCACCTATGAAAGTGGAGTCCACGGTGTTTTATATCCCGCAGATTGTACCGGGAACCTATGAATATTCCAATTTTGGTCGATTTGTAGAAGATGTAAAAGCCTTTGATAAAAAAGGCAATGAAATGGAACTGATTTCTTTAGATCAAAACAGTTGGGAAATTGTAAAGCCAAAAAAATTGGCAAAGATCAGCTATAAAGTAAACGACACCTTTGACGGTCCTGACGGTCAGGAAATCTATCCTATGGGAGGAACCGATTTTCAAGAAGGGGAGGTTTACCTTTTGAATTTACACTCCATGATCGGTTATTTTGAAGACATGAAAGAGAGCTCTTACAAACTGAGCGTAAGCTCACCTAAAGATTTGGAAGCCTTTACCTCCTTAACTGCCCTCTCTATCAGTGACAGTTTGGATGTTTTTAATGCCGAGCGTTACTTTCACATTATCGATAATCCCATCCTTTACAGCAAGCCTAATGCGGTTTCCTTTGATCTGGACGAGATCAAAGTAGGCTTGGCCATTTACTCACCTTCAGACGTGCATCAGGCAACCGACTATCAGCCTGCCATAGAGGAAATGATGAAAGCGCAAAAAGCCTTTTTAGGAGATGCTAATGACACTCCCAGTTACGACATCCTATTGCATTTGATGAATATGGATGCCCTTCAGTATTTTGGTGGGATGATGGGTGCGCTTGAACACCACACTTCTACTACGGTAGTCTTTGTTGATGCCATGGGAGCAGGGGAGTTGACCCAAAGTTTGGTCGATGTGGTCTCCCACGAGTTTTTTCATACGCTGACCCCTTTAAATGTGCATTCCGAAGAGATTCACAACTTTGAATACAACAGGCCTTTGATGTCGCAGCATTTGTGGATGTACGAGGGTACTACAGAATATTTTGCAAACTTATTTCAAATCAATCAAGGCCTAATCGACGCTCCTGACTTCTATAATCGCATGATGGAAAAAATCACTTTGGCACAGCGTTATGACGATACCATGTCCTTTACTGAAATGAGTGCAGGCATTGTAGATGAACCTTATCAAGCCAATTACGGCAATGTGTATCAAAAGGGAGCCTTGATCAATATGTGTCTCGATATATTGATCCGTGAAAAGAGTGGGGGGTCAAAAGGAATTCTTTGGGTGATGAAAAATTTAGCCGAAAAATACGGCAAAGAAAAGCCGTTTAAAGACGAAGATTTAATCCCTGAAATTGTTGCAATGACTTATCCAGAAGTAGGAGCGTTTTTTGAAACCCATGTAGTGGGTACTACACCCATAGATTACGACACCTATTTTGCTAAAGTAGGATTGATCAGTGGAGAGGTGGATTCGCCTTTGCGCTCCATCATCTTTGCAAACAGTACACAATTGTTTTTTAGTCCCCAGCCCAATGCTGAGGGGGAGTTGCAGTTTGTGGTCAATCAGCTCAATGCTTCCATTGAAGCTATGGGCATGCAAGTAGGGGATGTGCTTTTGGGAATGGAAGGCGAACGCTTTCCTGAAATCAATCAAGAAAACGGCGGAAAAATCAATGCTCTTTTAACGCCCAGCATAGGATGGGAAGCCGACAAAATCGTAAGTTTTACCGTAGCACGCGATGGTGAAGAACTTGAGCTCAGCGGTAAGGTTGGAACACCTACCGCAACTGCAAAAGGACTGCTAGAAGATCCTGCTGCAGCTGAAAGTACTGTTGAATTGCGAAAAGCTTGGTTGTACAACTAAAACTAAACGACCTTTTTTAAAGGAACCTCAAGCAATTGTACCTGGTCTTTTAAACGTTCGATGACTAAATTCATCATCCGTTTGTTTAGGGAGGAAGATTGCTGCTTGTAAATACCGTATTCAGCCACAGTAAAATGCCCGATAAGCATTCCCTTGACTGAATTGCGAAACTTTTGGTCTTTGATCAAACTGCTTTCGATATAATCCAGCTTTTTTTCCAAACTCAATTCGTAAAATACGCCTTTGCGCTTTTCGATATAGTTGTGAAACACTTCAATAAGTAAGGGGTTTTGCAGTTTTAAAATAGGGCGGAGGGTCTCGTTTTGAAAACGCTCTTCAATACTCATCGTATCAAAAGATTGGGTTTTTTTAATCTCCGGGCGGATACGAAGCAGATCGTTTGGACGGTCGTTCATGGTCGTGGTTTTATATAAATTTACAGTCTTTTTGCCCAAAAAACCAAGCCGCCCCCTTGGATTTATTGACAGCCTTATTAACAGCATTATATGCTGCAGTCCTTTCGTTAGATAAATCTAAGACTGTGCTGCTAATGAATATTTTGGGTTGTGTGATGAACATTGTTTTTGCTTGTACCTGACTTATTTATATCTGCATATCGCGTTATATATTTCAATTTTTATTTACCTCCCACCTTTACGTCTATTATCCCCCAAAACCCCATCAAACGCCTTCATCAACCTATCCGTTTTAGAAAGCGCAACAATAATCTTTTGGTAGTGTAGGATATCTTTATAGGATAGGGTTCGTCCTTTACGGTCTTTCAACCATTTTTGGGCGGGTTGATAGCCTCCGATATAAAACTCCCACGCTATTTTGGGTACGTTGTAAAAAAACTACTCGTCGTTTATCCAGACCTTGCCTGTGGTGTCGTTTTTGGGTTCGTTAATCGCCTTAATATCTGGAACAATTGCTTCGATAAGCTGCGCCAAGTCGCCGCGATAACTATGCTCAGTAGCACGCCCTTGAACATAAAGTCGGTTAATGTTTTTGATGTAAGCATGCAGGTTACTGTTGGCGTTTTGGGCAGCCATAGGTTTGTTTGGGTTAAGTAAACCCCACATCAGTAAAATGTCTTTGTAAACAAGCAGGTTATTCGGCAACAAAGAACTGATTTGGGGTCAATTCATTAACGAATATATCAATTTTAAAAGCAGCATACAACTGAGTAAACAATTAAAGTCAGAGTATATAGATAACTATAGTTTATTCATTCTAAGTTAATTTGATAAATAGGAATTAATCAGTCGGCTGCGCCTTGTATAAAATGCTTTAGCGCATTTATGACTTGCTATAACATTCCATATCGAAAAAGGAATAAAACTATAGATCGTTCATTAAAAAGCTTTCAATCTTTCTATTCAGGACCTAACGTCCAAAATTACGCCGTTTACTAATACTGCTCCAATAAATATTTAATCAAATCTGTAGTAGTAAGGATACCGAGTAGTTTTTTGTTTTCTACCACGGGTAGGGCATGAAACTCAGATTTTAAAAAGAGTTCTGCAGCATCTTTAATCAATATATCGGGAGTGATACACTGAGGATTACGGACCATGATTTGCTCTAAAGAAAAAAGGGAATAAATGGAGGTATCCACATTAAAGTTGTTGGGATCGTAACTGTCCACAAAACTGATCCGAGCCAAATCGGTCATACTCAATATTCCTATAATTTCCTCTCCAGAGACTACAGGTAAATGACGTACTTTATGACGCTTAAATAAAATTTCAGCATGACTTAAACCGTCTGTTAGGTTTAAAACATAAGGATCCGTAGTCATGATATGGGATATGGGTTCACGTTTTTTCATAAGATTGGGGTTTAAAAGCTAAATATATAAAAAGTTTGACTTATAATCACTAACATCACTTTTGGTTATAATTTATGTTATGTAAAATAACAAAAGAATAAAGAATATTGTACATTTAACCCAACAAATAAATCCTACTCCCTTATGAAAATTTTAAAATACTCTCTAGTTGTACTTCTCACTGTTGTGGTGGTAGCAGCGGCATATTTTGTTTATGGTTTATACATTAATCCGAAAAGCCCTAAAGGAATGGCAGAATACAGTAATGGAGCTACCTCCATACAGATTCGCTATTACCGTCCCTTTAAAAATGAACGTTTGATTTTTGGTGTCCAGCAAGATGGTGCTCTGGTGCCTTTTGGGGAATACTGGCGTTTGGGAGCCAACTTGACCACACGTTTACAAACCAATACTGATCTTAGTTTGGCCAGTCGTCCACTGCCCGCGGGCACTTATGGTCTCTATACTTATCCTTACCAAGACCATTGGATGCTTGTAGTGCATGAAAAAACAGGAGGTTTCAGTAATGCAGAACCCGACCCTGCAGGTATCGTTATGAGAATCAACCTCCCTGTGGAGTATCTTCCTGAAACCATGGAACAATTCACCATCGATTTTGTAGAACAAAACATACGCTTGCGTTGGGATACCACCCAGGTACTAATTCCTTTTAGCGAGTGAAAAAAATACTCAATGGGCTTTGGACTTTAATCCGTTTGAGTTTTGCACTGTTGTTTATCGGTGGTCTCACCTACTACGTTATAGATAAAATTCAAGAAAAGAAAAACCTGATGGACATCGAGGAATACAGTCCCAAATCGACGCTTGTAGTCCCTCAGAATCAGGTAAAACGCGCTAAATATCCTTTTATTGACGTGCATAACCATCAGTTTGACATGCCCTTAAAAGACCTGTCCCAACTGGTCACGGAAATGGATAGTTTGAATATGGCATTTATGATTAACCTGAGTGGGTTTAGAGGTTTGTACTTACAACAATCCCTTAAAAATGTAAAAAAGCATGCCCCTACTCGATTTGGTTTGTTTGTCAACATCGATTTTGAAAAAATTGACGATCCTGATTTTGCTAGTGAACAAGTTGCTATAATAGAACAAGCCGTTCAGGATGGAGTAATGGGATTAAAAGTGTATAAGTCACTGGGACTAACCGATAGAGCGAAGAATGGCAATCGGATTGCCATCAACGATCCTCGTTTGGATCCCATTTGGAAAGCATGTGGGGACAACCATATTCCAGTATTGATTCACAGTGGAGAACCGGAATCTTTTTGGAATCCAAAAGACCGATACAACGAACGCTGGTTGGAATTACGACAAAAACCCAATCGCTATAGAGATCCTAAAACCAATCCCTCTTTTGAGGAGGTTCTCTCGGAACAACACGCTGTCTTTGCAAAACATCCCAATACCACTTTTATTAATGCACACTTGGGATGGATGGGAAATAATTTAGATCGTCTGGGGACTCACCTTGACCGTTATCCCAATGTAATGACTGAAATTGGAGCTGTGTTGGCAGAATTGGGACGTCAACCCAAACGAGCACGACAATTTTTCGTGGACTATCAAGACCGTATTCTTTTTGGTAAAGACGCATATAAAGTTTCCGAATACTATACCTATTTTAGAGTATTGGAAACAGACGATGAATATTTTGATTATTATCGAAAACGCCACGCCCATTGGAAAATGTATGGACTCGCTCTTCCCGATTCGATTTTAAAAAAGATCTATTTTAAAAATGCCCTTCGTTTATTTCCCACTATTGATTCAAAACTATTTAAACCCGCACTATGATAATTGTAAATACACCCGACATTTCCGACAAAAAAATCACTGAAACCCTTGGTATAGCACGAGGCAGTACTGTACGTGCGCGCAATGTGGGGCAAGATATTTTTGCGGGATTGAAAAACATCATTGGAGGTGAAATCTCTGAATATACAAAACTCCAAGCCCAGTCTCGCGAACAAGCCTTACAGCGCATGATAGAAGATGCAGAAAGAATGGGAGCCAATGCTATCGTAAACGTTCGTCTAACTACCTCTATGGTCATGCAAGGCTGCTCTGAAATCCTCGCCTATGGAACTGCTGTCGTGGTTAAATAATATGGAATTTCTCTTATTTATTGGATGTGGAGTGCTTTTGATATATCTCATCTTTAAACGCATTGAAAATGAAAAAGAAGAGCACTTTGAAGATCGGGACAATTAATTCTTAAGTCCTAAAAAAACATTCACTCCCTTGGGAATGGGATTTCCTGAACTACGCCGAAAACTCACCACTTGTCCCGTATGGTATAAAGCGTCGGAAATGGGCCCGTTGATCAAATTCCACAGAGGAAATTCACTTCGCTTTCCTCCCCGATCAAAAATAACTTTTTGCATTGCCAGATCTTCTGTTTTTATTGACTGAAAATTGATTACAGCATCCTGAAGCTGATGCAAGGTTTTGGAACGTAGAGTTTCGAAATCTTCGGGAATGCTTGGAACGGGTCTTACGGAGGGCTTATTTTTTGAAGTATTTAAAATTACTTCGGTTAGTCCGTAGAGGTGTTCCAAAGTTTCCCTACTACTCTGCCCAGTTGCAGAAGGTTTGTATGCCAAATCTTCTGTGCGCAATCCTTCTGTGGCCCAGTAATAGCGAAATCCCAACCCTTGAATCATTCTCACAAGCAGATTTTCAGCCGTCATTTGAGGAGGAGCTTCAGGAATCGAACGAAAAGGAAGGTCTTGCGCCATAAGAGATAGGTTAAAGCTGAAAAAAAGAATAAGGAACAAACGCACAGTTTATATTTTACATCACTAAAATAGTATTTTAGCAGTTCAATTCGTATTAATGAGCAAGAAATTATCCTCCTTAGAAGAACTGGCTAAAATCCAATTTGAGAACCTCGCTCCTGACCGAGAAGAACTCAATACCCCAGAAACTGAGTTTGTTCCCCAAAAACTCGAAGCTCATTTTAGCAACAAAGGACGTGCAGGTAAAGTGGTTACGGTGATTAAAGGTTTTGAAGGCGACATACAAACGCTGAAATCTCTAGCAAAAAAATTAAAAAATGCAGTGGGTGTTGGGGGTACAGTCAAAAATGGAGAAATAATCATTCAGGGGAATTATCGTGACAAACTCATGGCAATCCTTCAAGAAATGGGACACCAGGTGAAGCGTGTTGGAGGGTAAACGTCATAAAAGCTCAATATTTGAACCGCTAGGAGTCAACTCGCCAATCGATGGCTTTTAATCCGTGCTGTTTTAAATAGGAATTACATTGGCTAAAATGTTTATTCCCAAACCAATAACCCCGATTAGCACTCAACGGGGAAGGATGCCCACTTGTCAGTATTAGATGTTTAGAATCGTCAATAAATTTGGATTTCTGTTTGGCATAGCCTCCCCAAAGCATAAAGACGACCCCTTGTTTTTCCTTAGAAATGGTCTGAATTACGAAATCGGTAAAGATTTCCCAACCTTTTTTTTGGTGGCTACCCGCTTGGTGTGCTTGCACGGTTAGGGTAGCATTCAAGAGAAACACTCCTTGTTTGGCCCAGGGCATAAGATTTCCGCTTTTGGGATAGGGAATATCTAAGTCACTTTCAATTTCCTTAAAAATATTGATGAGCGAAGGTGGGTGCGCCATCCCTTCAGGAACAGAGAAAGACAATCCGTGCGCCTGTCCTGATCCGTGATAGGGGTCTTGTCCTAGAATAACCACTTTTAATTGATCTAAAGGGCACGTGTTAAAGGCTTCGAATATGTGTTTTCCCGGTGGATAGCAGATGGTTTTTTGATAGGCATCTTTGACAAACTCAACTAAATTTTGAAAATAAGGTGTCGCAAATGCAGCCTGTAATGGCTTTTCCCAACTGGAATGTATATGCACCTTCATGAATTTGTTACTTTTGCAGGGCTAAGTTAAGAAAATCCAATGGGTCATATTCCTACCAAAACACTTGAAGATCTGGAGTACCAAGAAGTACTAAGACAATGCGCAGATTTCGCCATTACCCCTCTTGGAAAAAAAGCTTGCTTGGAATTGACCCCTGAAGTAGAAACGGAATGGATCATGAATCAACTGCAAGCCGTCTCTGAATTTCGTGCTTCTTTTGAGAATGAAAACCGAATCCCCAACCATGGTTTTGAGTCTTTGACAGAAGTTTTTGCTTTATTGAAAATTGAAAATAGTGTCTTAGAAGTTCACTCTTTTAGAAATATTACTACCAATACGGAGACGACGAACACCCTAATCTCGTTTCTTAAAAAATTTCAATCCTATTATCCTACTCTTTTTCAACGATGTGAGGGTCTTACGGTAGAAAAGGAAATCAAATCTTCAGTCGATGCGGTCATTGACCGTTTTGGAGAAGTCCGCGACAATGCCTCGGAAAGTCTTTATAGCATTCGAAAAAAAATCCAACAGCTGAGAGGAAAAATAAGCAGTAGCTTCAATAAAGCGCTGAGTCAATATCAAACTGCAGATTACTTGGATGATATTCGAGAGTCCATTATTGATAACCGTCGTGTTTTGGCGGTAAAGGCCATGTATCGTCGGAAAATAAAAGGCACTATTATGGGTAGTTCCAAGACGGGCAGTATCGTATTTATAGAGCCTGAAGCTACCCATGCCCAAACCCAAGAGCTTCAAAACCTGTTGTTTGAGGAAGGGGAAGAAATTAAAAAAATATTAAGCCAACTCACAGATTTTTTTCGCCCTTACCTACCCTATCTTCAATTGCAACAGGCCTTTCTTTTAGAAATGGATATTCTTTATGCCAAGGCACGTTATGCACAAGAAATCAAGGGTTTACTCCCAAAAATGGAAACCGATTCACGCGAGTTGGAATTTATAAAAGCGTACCATCCTCTTTTGTTACAAGCACACAAACTCGAGGGTAAAATCACCCACCCTCAAGACATTCGTTTGGATACAGAGCATCGGATCATTGTCATTTCTGGACCCAATGCAGGTGGGAAGAGCATTACACTAAAAACCGTAGGACTTTTACAATTGATGTTACAAAGCGGAATGTTGATCCCTGTTCACGAGCGCAGCAAGGCCTGCCTTTTTAATCGAATTCTAACCGATATCGGAGACAACCAATCCATCGAAAACCATTTAAGTACATATTCGTACCGTTTGAAGAATATGAAATATTTCTTGCGTAAATGTGATCAAAATACACTCTTTTTGATCGATGAATTTGGAACTGGATCAGATCCAGAGCTGGGTGGGGCACTGGCAGAAGTGATTTTAGAAGATTTTTATGAACGCAATGCCTACGGTTTAATCACCACACACTACTCCAATCTAAAAGTGCTTGCTACGGAATTGCCCGCTATGATGAATGCCAATATGCAATTCGACAACCGAACGCTAGAACCAGTTTTTAAGCTGATTCTTGGCGAAGCAGGTAGCTCATTTACCTTTGAGGTAGCACAAAAAAATGGGCTCCCTTTTAATCTGATCAACCGGGCAAAAAAGAAAATTGAACGTGGGAAAGTTCGCTTTGACGCAACCATTGCCAAATTGCAAAAAGAACGATCCCAAATGCAAAAAACGGGACAAAGCTTAAAAGAAAAAGAATCTAAAGCCGCTCAAGAAAGCGATCGTATGGCAGAGATGAACACCAAACTACAAACCAAACTGGTGAGTTATCAAGAATTGTTTGATCAAAACCAGCGGATGATCGTTTTAGGGAATAAAGTGAATGATATTGCAGAGCGTTTTTTTGAGAACAACAAAAAACGTCCTTTAATTTCTGAACTGCTAAAACTAGTAGAAGGTGAAAACGCTAAGCGCAAAAGAAAAACAGCTGCTGTAGCCAAAAAAGAACGAGAAAAAAAGAAACAACTCAATGAAGAAGTAGCTAAAGAAATTGAAGTTGTTCGCAAAGAAAAAAAGAAAAAAGCCAAGCAAAAAGAAGTTCCATCCAAGCCTAAACCGAAGCTTCATGTGGGAGACAGAGTACGCATGTATGATGGACGTTCAGTGGGGAGTATTGATTCCATTGAAAAAAACAAAGCCATTGTAAATTATGGCATCTTTACAACTCAGGTCAATCTTGAACTGCTGGAACTGGTAGAAGCAGTAAAATCCAAAAAATGAAACCCTTGATTCTCTTTTACGACGGACCCTGTGTACTTTGCAACTATTGGATTCGGAAATTGTGTCATTGGGACAAAAAGGATCAATTACGGTTTACTTCACTAGACAGTGAATATGCGAATGATTTCTTCAAAAACCACCCCACTCCCCTACTTGAAAAAGATGCAATTCTTAGTTGGGATTCTGAAACGGGTTATTCTTCGGAAGCGGAAGCCCTTTTTAGCATTTTAAAGCGTTTAAAAGGAATTTGGAATGTCTTTCTTGTCCTGCGTCTTTTCCCCTTGTCATGGACCAATGGGTTATATCGATTCATAGCAAGAAACCGCTATAAGTGGTTTGGAAAATATGAGCAATGTCCTATTCCAGAGAAAAGATTCCAACATAAATTTATTTAAAGTTGTATATTGAATTGCTAAACACCTTAAATCTTAACTAATGAAAGAATTCAAAAAATTTATCAGCAAAGGGAATGTCATAGATATGGCAGTAGGTTTAATTATGGCAACCTACTTTGGTGCCATTGTAAAGTCATTGGTCAATGATGTGATCATGCCACCAGTAGGGCTACTCCTTGGGGGAGTCGATTTTTCAGCTTTAAAATTTGTCGTTCAGGAAGCCCGGGGAGAAACCCCAGAAGTGGCGATTATGTATGGGACTTTTATCAATACCATCATCACCTTTTTAATCGTTTCTTTTGCTATTTTTATCGTTGTCAAAATGTACAACAAAGCGCAAGAACGCTTCAAAAAAGAGGAAGAAAACACCAAACCGGCAACACCTCCACAACAGGAAGTTTTACTTACAGAAATCAGAGATTTGCTTAAGAAGTAGGCGGGTCCTTTAATTTTCCAATTGATTTTCCTACGATCATGGAGACGGCTGCATCACCCGTAACATTGACGATGGTTCGGCACATATCCAAAGGGCGGTCTATGGCAAAAATCAACGCCAAACCCGCTTCGGGAATCCCTGCTTGAGCCAGTACTATAACTAGCATGACAATCCCTGCACTAGGAACAGCAGCTGTTCCAATAGAAGCCAATGTTGCAGTAAAGACAATACCTAATTGAGCAGAAAGACTGAGGTCTAATCCAAAAGCCTGAGCAATAAAAACTGCGGCAACTCCTTGGTAAACTGAAGTGCCATCCATATTGATCGTTGCTCCTATGGGCAAAACAAAACTAGCCACCTCTTCATCTACTCCCAAATTGTCTTCTACACATTCCATGGTAATAGGCAGTGTAGCCGCACTGGAGCTGGTTGAAAATGCCAACAATTGTGCAGGAGCGATTCCCCGCATAAAAAAATCAGCTTTCCGCTTAGTGAAAATGCGGACAATAATGATATAAACCACGATCATTGCTGCCAGACCCAATAAAAGTGTAATTGCATATAGGGCTAAAGCTTGAAATAACTCTAAACTAGGTGCTTCTACCACCAAAGCTGCTAGTAATGCAAATACGCCATAAGGCGCTGCAAGCATAATCAAATCAATAAGTTTGAGAATGATGACATTAAAAGAATCAAAGAATTTTTTAACCGGTTTGACTTTTTTGCTGGGCAACAAAATCATACCGATACCAAAAAACAGGGCAAAGAAGATTACTTGCAACATATTGCGGTTGTTAGAAGCAGCCAAAAAGATATTGGAAGGAACCACATCTACCAAAGCCTGTAAAGGTCCTGATTCTTGTTGTTTGGCTGCCGCAGCTTTCTTGGCTTGTGTGTCAGAAGCATAAGCTTCGACCAATTCATTTCGAGTTTCGATGCTAATTGATTTCCCAGGTTGGATTACATTCACTAAAATTAACCCGATGGTTACAGCTGTCAAAGTTGTTATTAGGTAGGTGATGATAGTACGACCACCCATTTGGGACAATTTGGAAATGTCTTTTAAATCTGATACTCCTTTGATTAAAGAAGCGAGGATTAGAGGTACTGCAATAAGTTTTAAGAGGTTGATGAAAATGGTGCCAAAGGGCTTGATATAGTCTGAAATAAACTGACTTCCATGGGGAACATAGGAGAGGAAAAGTCCAAAAAGAACCCCCAGCCCCATTCCAATTAAAATTTTCCAGTGCAATGCTAGTTTTTTCATATGTTTAAATTTTATTGGTGCGTTTACGAAGACTAAAATCAGCAAGAACTAATGCCGCCATCGCTTCCACAATAGGTACCGCACGAGGTACAACACAAGGATCGTGTCTTCCTTTGCCTTGCATAGATACTTGTTCTCCTTTAGAGTTTATCGTTTGTTGATTTTGCATAATGGTGGCAACGGGCTTAAAGGCAACATTGAAGTAAATGTCCATACCATTGGAAACACCTCCCTGGATACCTCCTGATCGGTTGGTTTGAGTTGTTCCATCAGAATTAAATAAATCATTGTGTTCGCTGCCTTTCATTTGAGTGCCTAAAAAACCACTACCGTATTCAAAACCTTTTACAGCATTGATAGATAGCATGGCTTTCCCTAGTTCTGCATGGAGCTTGTCAAATGCTGGCTCTCCTAGCCCTACTGGAACATTTTTGATAATACAGGTCACTACTCCTCCAATCGTATCTCCTTCTTTTCGAATTTGCTTGATTAAAGATTCCATTGCAGCTGCCATTTTAATATCAGGACAACGAACCGGGTTTTCCTCCACATAAGACAAATCTACTTCGGAAGGATGGGTGTCTAAAGAAAGCTTACCCACTGCAGAAACATAAGCATTTATGGACATAGGAGCTAAAAACTGCTTGGCTATAGCACCCGCGACAACACGGCTTGCAGTTTCTCGTGCAGAACTTCTCCCTCCCCCTCTATAATCGCGAATACCGTATTTTTCGTCATAAACATAATCGGCATGTGAAGGTCGATAATAGTCTTTGATATGCGAATAGTCTTTGGATTTTTGATTGGTGTTATGAATCGCGAAACCTATAGGAGTTCCCGTAGTTTTTCCTTCAAATATTCCAGAAAAAATGGTCACCTCATCGGGTTCTTTACGCTGAGTTACAATAGCAGACTGCCCAGGTTTCCTTCGATTTAAATCCAGTTGAATGGCATTTAAATCCAGTTGAATCCCTGAGGGACAGCCGTCGATCACCCCTCCGATAGCCGGACCATGTGATTCTCCAAATGTGGCAAGTTTAAAAAGGGTGCCAAAAGTGTTGCCTGACATACATTCAATTATAAGCTCAAAGATAAAGGTATTGTTTGGAAAGTCTTTTGGAGTTTAATTTTTTTTAACCTTCCGAGTCTTAAAACAGCTTATTAATCAAACCAACGCACGTCTTAAAATTGTAATGGGATGTAAACTTTCCCGCTGAGTACCGTCTAAAATTTGGTGACGACAACTGGTTCCATTTGCAGCAATCAATACTTCTGCTGCTGCATTTCGGACTGCTGGAAACAAACGCTCCTCACCTACCTGCATGCTGATCTCATAGTGTTCTTTTTCATAGCCAAAAGAGCCCGCCATACCACAGCATCCTGTGTTGAGTAAACGCACAGTGTAATTTTTAGGAAGGTTTAAGATCTGAAACGTTTCCGAGGGGTTACCTAAAGCCTTTTGATAACAATGGGCATGAATTTTAACTTCTTTTGCTACAGTATGAAATTGATCTGCTTTAAGATTTCCTGCTTTTAATTCATTTGCCAAAAAAGATTCCAAAGGCAGACAATTTTGAGCCAATTCTTTTGCAGCCACAGGATCACTAGCCAATTTTAGATACTCATCAGTAAAGGTGTAAATAGCGGAAGGCTCTATGCCCACTAGGGGTGTCTCTGATGAAATACAATTTCGATATAATGCAATATTGCGATCTGCACATGCTTTAGCTTGTTTCAAAAAACCTTTGGAAATATAGGTACGTCCACTTTCCGTGGGAGGCAACATATGAACTTGATATCCCAAGCCTTCTAAAAGCGTCAAAGCATCGGCACCAATTTCAGTATCGTTATAATTGGTAAATTCGTCTAAATATAAATAAACACTTCTATTTGAATGTGTTATTTTTCTATTTTTCAATGTTTTATAAAATGATTTTTTAAGTTTAGGAACGCTTCTTTTTAGGGCAATACCCATACTTGATTTGATTTCATCTCCAATAATGGGAGTATTTAAAATCGCATTTTGTAAACTCCGTACAGGTTGTGCAATGTGATTCAATCGGCCGAAATATGCAAAGATCTTATCACGCAAGGAACTTCCGTGTGTCTTTTGATATTGATACAAAAATTCGGCTTTGTAAGTTGCGATATCAACACTACTAGGGCATTCTGTTGCACAGGCCTTACAGCTCAAACAAAGATCCATGACTTCTTTTAACTCCTTTTGGTCAAATGCATTTACTTTTTTATTTTGTGTCAATACCGTCCGTAACACATTGGCACGTCCACGGGTATTGTGTTTTTCATCCCTAGTCGCACGATAACTGGGACACATGACTCCCGAAGGCTGTACCGAACGACATTTTCCAGCCCCATTACACTTTTCAGCAGCCCTTAGAATACCCTGATCGTCAGAAAAGTCAAAAGCTGTATTAAATTCAGGGGTTTGGTTAAGTTCCGTGCGTAAGTTTTGATCCATAGGAAGTGGATTGACGATCTTGCCAGGATTGAAGATGGAATTGGGGTCGAATACTTTTTTAACTTTTAGGAATAATTCATAATTAGCATCTCCGACCACAATCGGTATAAATTCGGAACGCACTATTCCATCCCCATGCTCACCACTTAGAGAGCCTTTGTATTTTTTAACCAATTTTGCAACAGCCAGTGTAATAGCTCGAAAGTCCTGAACTCCTTTTTTGGATTTGAGATTCAGTATGGGGCGTAGGTGTAATTCTCCTGCACCTGCATGTGCGTAATACACCACCTCTTGCTGAAACTGTACCATGAGCTTTTGAAACTCCTCAATATAGGCTGCCAATTTTGGTAAAGGAACCGCGGTATCCTCAATACAAGCCACCGCCTTATCATCACCCACCATGTTTCCCAACAGTCCTAATCCTGCATGGCGTAATTCATTTGCCAAATCAATTTCATCGCCCCAAAGAGGGACAGCAGCGTAGGCCAACTGTTGCTTATTCACTTGATCTTCCAGACGTGCTAATTGAGCCTTTAACTCTTCCTTATCTTCATGTCGCAATTCCAAAAGCAGTATTGCTTTCGGGTCATCTTGAAGGAAGAATCTGTTTTTTTGATACCCAGGGTGGTCCTTGGTACAATCTAAAATGGTCTTGTCGATTAATTCACATGTGTATAGATGGTTTTGCATTACAGGTGCCACAGCTTTCATGGCTTCTGAAATACTTTTGAAATGCAAAACCAACATCACAGTGTTTTTGGGAGGAAGGGGATCTAGCTCCAGTGTAATCGCAGTTGTAAAAGCAAGTGTCCCTTCACTTCCTGCTAAAAGTTTAGAAAGATTTAATGGCATTCCTTCGGACTTAAAAGGCTGCATCTTGATCAATTCATCTACCGCATAGCCCGTATTGCGTCGGTGAATACTTGCTTCTGGAAAATCCTTTATTATATCTTCTTGAACTTCTCTTTTAGAAAGCAATTCGAGAAAGGTTTTATAAATATTCCCTTCTAGGGTTTGAGTGGCTTTTTTTTGCTTGAGTTGTGTTTCAGAACAGTCTTCAAAATGAGCCAAACTACCATCTGATAGTACTACTTCTAGAGCACTCACTTTGTCTCGGGTTACTCCGTAACGAATCGAAGTAGTTCCTGAAGAATTGTTTCCCACCATTCCCCCTAACAAACAGAATTGTGAAGTGGATGTATTGGGTCCAAAAAACAAACCCTTTTCAGCCAAATATCGATTTAATGTATCTCTGTTAACACCCGGTTGAACGGTTACTCTTTTGTTTTCTACATCAAAATCTAGAATTTTAGTAAAATATTTTGATACATCAACCACAATTCCAGTACCTACACATTGACCTGCAAGAGAGGTTCCTGCTGCACGTGGAATAAGGCTCGTTTGGTGTTCTTGGGCAAAGGCTATTAGCTTTTGAAGATCTGTAATGGTTTTGGGAAAAGCGACTGCTAGTGGGAGTATTTTATAAACTGAAGCATCAGTGGCGTAAAGGGTTAGGTGAAGTGAATCCCATTCAAGATTGCCTTCCAAGGCTTCGTTCAGTTGTTCTAATTTTTTCTGCACCTCGTTCTATTCTTCTACTTCAATAAATATTTTATAAAGCTAAAATACACATTAGTTTCCCATTTCCCTGCAATTGTTTAATTTAGCCGTCATACAAACAGATTATGAACAAGAAATTAATTATACTGATGACTCTTGGCCTATTGGTTTCAAGCTGTCAAAATAACTCAACTACATTAAAAATTAAAGGCGCTGCTGATTTGGACGACAATAGTACAATCTATCATATCGTTGCAGACCTGAATAATCAACCCACAACTTTGGATACTTTAACGGTAAACAAAGGGGTATTTAATCTTGTTACTGAGATAGCAGAGCCCAATATTCATTTTCTTCAAATTGCTGGGCAACAAGGTAGTTTTCCTTTTATAGCAGAATCGGGAACGGTCACTATTGAACTTTACAAGGATAGTCTAGGACTCTCTAAAGCTACAGGAACCCAGTCCAACGATGATTTTATGCGCTATAAATCAGAAACTAAAGTCTATATCGAATCTTTAAACGCAATTGGCAATGATCTTCAACAAGCCATGATTTTGAAAGACTCTTTAATGGCCGATGATCTTCAGCAGCAATATCAAGATGTAAGGGATCAAATTCAACAATATGAAATTGATTTTATCAAGTCGTCTTCCAATTCGTTGATTTCAATTTTAATTTTAGAACGCCTTGTTGCCAACAAGGTTATTCCTATCAATGAGGCAAATGACATGTTTGAATTGTTGAGTGATCGAATAAAGAACACACGTTCAGGTCGTGCTATTCAAAAGCAATTTGACGAACCGCCCAAGGCAGAGGTAGGTCAAGTAGCTCCTACTTTTGAGGGGCCAAGTCCAGAAGGTGCTCAATTTGCATTGGAAAATGGATTGGGCAAGGTCACGATTATTGATTTTTGGGCCAGCTGGTGTCGTCCATGTAGGGTTGAAAATCCAAATCTAGTTCAACTTTATCGTTCCAATAAAGATCGGGGTTTACGTATCGTAGGGGTCTCTTTAGATAAAGAAAAAAACAAATGGATTCAAGCTATAAAAGACGATGGTTTAGTTTGGAATCATGTATCCAATCTACAATTTTGGAACGATCCTATTGCAAAGTTGTATAAAGTATCTGCCATTCCAGCTACCTTTATTCTTGATGATAAAGGGGTCATAATTGCTCGAGACCTTAGAGGTATAGAATTATACAACAAGGTTGAGGAGCTTCTGAGCAAAATGTAATTTCTATTTCTGGTTGCGATATAACAACACTCCAGCCAAGATGAGAGTTACACTCAAAATTCCCAGCATCAATAGAGAGGTATAAATTACCTCAAAATTAAAGAGTATTGTCATCAGAATACCTCCGATTGCTCCTCCAAAATGTGCTGTATGGCCAATGTTATCGTTCTGTACTTTCATGCCATATAACGTATAGATCATATATCCTATTCCAAACAGATAACCCGGTATGGGAATAGGAATGAAAAAGAGCATCATTTCCAATTCTGGATATAAAAGCAAGGCACTAAACAACACCCCCGTTACCGCTCCACTTGCTCCTACTGCGATATAGTTCGGTTGTTTACTGTGAAATGCAAAGGCAAAACCATTTCCTGCTATCAAGCTCCCGAAATAAAGCAATACAAAAGGAATTGACCCTAGGGAATACACCACAAAAGAGACAAAAAAGTAAAAGGTTATCATGTTAAACAACAAATGGGTTGTGTTTACATGCAGAAAAGCAGAGGTCAATAATCGGAAATACTCTCCTTGATTGATTTTCTTAATTTCAAAACGATACTTGTCAAAAAAATGTTCCTGTTTAAAACCTATCAAACTGATAATCACATTGGCCGCCAAGATGAGTAAACCTATAAATGGAATGTTTTCTAGCATAAAGTCTAAAGGTCAAATACAATGCCTTGAGCCAAAGGAAGTGCATCTGAAAAGTTTAAGGTATTGGTTTGTCTGCGCATATAGACTTTCCAGGCATCGGAACCGCTCTCACGTCCTCCTCCTGTTTCTTTTTCACCGCCGAAAGCACCTCCAATTTCAGCACCCGAAGTACCAATATTGACATTGGCAATTCCACAGTCACTTCCCCAGTGCGATAAAAAGGTTTCTGTTTCGCGCATGTTGAGTGACATGATTGAGGAAGATAGTCCTTGTTTTACCTCATTTTGAATGGCGATTGCTTCTTCTAATTCACCCTCGTATTTCATAAGATAAAGAATAGGTGCAAAAGTTTCTTTGTGAACAATGTTTGCATCGTGCGAAATAATAGCCACAGCAGGTTTCACATAACATCCGCTACCGTACTCATCGGAAGAGAGTGTGCCTCCAGAAACGAGCCAGCTTCCTCCTTCTGCATCCACTTGAGCCAATGCATCCTCATACATAGCAACAGCATCAGTATCAATCAAAGGACCTACATGATTTTTTTCATTTAAAGGGTTCCCAATTTGCAATTGCTGATAGGCTTTGCGTAATACTTCAGAAAACGCATCAAAAATAGACTCATGTACGATGAGTCTTCTCGTAGAAGTACAACGCTGTCCACAGGTCCCCACTGCCCCAAAAACAGCTGCTCTCATGGCAGTATCTAGGTCTGCACTAGGTGTAATGATTATGGCATTATTTCCTCCAAGTTCCAAAAGTGATTTTCCCAGTCGTGCTCCTACGCGTTGAGCTACATCTTTTCCCATTCTAGTAGATCCAGTAGCTGACAATAAAGCAATACGCTGATCCTCTGCCATCCACTTGCCAACCTCTGCGCCCCCATTGAGAACACAAGAAACTCCTTCTGGGATATTATTTTCTTGGAGAACTTCTGCGATGATATTTTGACAAGCAATACTGCACAAAGGAGTCTTTTCACTAGGCTTCCACACACAAACATTACCACAAACCCAAGCCAAAGCCACATTCCAGCTCCAAACTGCTACAGGAAAGTTAAAGGCTGAAATAATCCCTACTATTCCTAAAGGATGATATTGCTCGTACAAACGATGCGAAGGCCGTTCCGATGTCATGGTCACGCCGTGTAATTGCCTAGAAAGTCCTACAGCAAAATCACAAATATCAATCATCTCTTGTACTTCTCCCAAACCCTCTTGGAGGGATTTTCCCATTTCCCACGAAACCAATTGTCCCAGGTCTGATTTTTTCTCCCGGAGTTTATTTCCAAATTGACGCACCAATTCTCCTCGTTGTGGTGCTGGGATTTTCCGAAAATGCAAAAATGCGTGTTCAGCTCGTTCAATAAGGTCATCATAATCTTCTACAGAAGCCGTCTGAACGTTACCCAATAAACTTCCATCTACTGGGCTGTAGGAAGCTATACCAGGTCCCGATCCCATCCACTCTCTGCCTGTACTACAACCCTTTTGTTCAGATTCGACGGCTAAATTCTTTAAAATTGTTTTGATGGACATGAATGTTTATTTTTTTAATTGTGAGGTAAAAGTACTTTCAAAAATGCGATCTGCATTAGCCGTTTCAAACCCCTCTCTGCGGTGTTCTCGTCGAAGCTCAGAATTTTTTAAATGTGCAAATTCAGGAAGAGGGCTTCGCTCGGCAAACTCGACATAACTTCCGGCAATATCTCTTGATTTTTGATTTGCAAAAGAAGCGCGAACCATATTGGCAACAGAACTACTCTGTCTTAAAAGTTGATCTCCACTGGTTTTAATTTCCCCTCCAGAAGTATTCAGTTGGATTCCAATTTCTTTTAAAAAAGCATTGAAAGCTTCCAATTGATTAAACGGCTCCGGTAGGGCATGCACACTAATGGTGTAATGGTTTAAATAATAACGGTTGTAGATTACCCAAGCTGCGTATTCACTTTCTTTTAATAGCAATTCATAATCTTCAAGAGTGGGCAATTCCCAAAGTGGAGTTTGGAAATAGGTCGCAACGGCAGCTGCATCCTCTAAGTTTAGTGCATCTACTGGATCTGATGTGACCGTATCGGTATACGATCTAATGATATTTTGAGTAGATACCGATAGTTGATCCACTTTCAATTCACTAATAAAGACCCGAGGCAAATCAGGGGTTGGAGGAGCAAACCAGTAGGCATCTAGCTTTTTGGCTTCGAAATGATAAAACTCTTTTCTTTGATAACCATGCCTCAAAAATATCTTTTCAAATGAGGCGATTCCCAAATGGGGAACACCCATTGTTCGAAAGGCAACATGATCATTGATGATCTCGTTTTGATTGGTTACCATACCTTTGCGTACCATCGCATCAGTAATTTTTTTGACATCGGGTACACGTTTTACATATACTGCAAAAAGCGTATCCAAAATTTGGGTCATGGTGGTCTTGCTTTGAAATTTCACAGAGATGTGTTTTTAGAATATTTATAAAAATAAGCTTCCTGTAGGAGTTTTCAAGAATTTTTCAAAAGGAATTTCTTCTTGTTTTAAAAACCCCTTTTGAGGAAGAATTCCAGAAGCTACCATCTCTACTACAGCCACCAAAGAAGCTGCTGTAGTCCACGAAATGGCACGCCATTTTTTTCCTGCAATTTCAATGGGATGAAAGGCTTTGTAATACTCTTTTCGAGACAAGGTCATGTTTTGCCAGCCTTCTACAACTGCATATACATAAACCACATCTTCTTCAACAGGTGGTTTTGCATTGCTTAAGATACGCTCGAGTTGCTCTTTGTCTTCTTTTAAAATTAACTCATACATCAAAAATCGCATGAGTTTTCCATGCCCTGGGTAACGTATGGTTTTGTAGTTTAACGTATCTACTTTCCCTTCAAAAGTATCGCAAAGTGTACCTAGGCCTCCCGAAGTGGTAAACGCCTCAAATTCCTGCCCCTCAATATTAATATATTCAAAACCTTCCAAGGAGGGAATAAACTTCTTTTGACCGTTGTGAATAGCCTCAGCATCATTCAAATATTCATTAATCACTCCATGTGGTGACCAAGTAAACGAATAAGCCAACTGACCGTTGGGATAACGTGGCAAAGCTCCTACACGGAGTTCAATATCTCGGAGTTGATCAAAACTATGAGTCAAATCCATTCCGATGATTCCAATCAAGCCTGGAGCCAAACCACATTGAGGCGCTAAAAGAGATTCAGAGGTTTCTCCCAAAGCCTGAATGAATTTTGTGGTAGGTACATCCTCAGTTAAATCAAAATAATGTTTCCCTTCATCATGAGCCAACTGTGCAATAGGCTTATTCAAAAAATAAGGAAGTGCAGAAACTACAGCATCATGTTTAGAGATTTGATTTTTCATAAAATTCAAATCACTTACATCCCCCTGAATGCAATCAAAGGGTAAGGTATATTCATAATGGGGTTTCTTTTCATCGATAGCAGTAACATTAAAATTTTTACTCAAAAGAACGCCTACTAGACTCCCTACTTTCCCCATTCCCAATACTAAAATATGTTTCATATGTAACAAATTACGTGTTTAGTGTTATATATATAACAAAAATAAAGTCTTTTTGATATATAAATTATGAACCCAGAGAAAGTTTTCAACAATTAAAAACGGGAGAAATGTGTACTTTTGAAAAAAAAAGTGAACGCAGTTGTCTATTATTTAAGCTTTCCACTTTTGTGGATCATATCGCGTCTACCTTTTTCCCTATTCTATTATTTTTCGGATCTCGTTTGTTTTCTCCTTTATAAAATAGTGGGCTATCGCAAATCGGTAGTTCGAAGCAATTTAAAGAGAGCTTTTCCTAAAATGCAACCCGATCAACTCCAGAGTATAGAAAAGCAATTTTACTCGCATTTGTGTGATTTATTTTTAGAAATCATTAAATCCATGGGGATGAGTAAGGAAGAAATGTTGGAGCGTTTTCAGGTCAAAAATATTGAGGTATTAAAAACCTTTGAACAGCAAAATCGTTCAATTTTTTTGATCTGTGGACATTATGCTTCTTGGGAGTGGATGATGTCTTTAGGGTATCATATTAAACACAAAGGCTATGGAATTTACAGACCCATTTCCAATCCTTATTTCGATGCTTTGATCAAAAGAATTAGAAGTCGTCACGATGCCTATATGATTCCTCAAAAACAATCTGTTTCTATCATTAAAAATAAAGAAGCAGCTGGCGAATTGGGGATTTATGGTTTTGCGAGTGATCAGTCGCCTAGACCCAAACCATTGACCTATTGGCGCTCTTTTTTAGGGGTTCATGTTCCTGTGTATACAGGTGCGGAACGTTTGGCTGTAGAGCTAGATATCCCCATAGTTTTTGCTAAAATCAAAAGGGTGAAACGAGGCTTCTACGAGGTGGAATTTAAAACGCTGACAGACCAACCCAAATCCATGAAAAAAAATGAAATCACAGCCCTTTTTACAACATGGCTTGAAGCTCAAATAAAAGAAGATCCTAGTCAGTACTTTTGGACCCATAAGCGATTTAAATACGCTAAAACAACTGTTTAATTTCAGTGACAAAACGAGCTGCAAGTGCTGTAGCAGCCTCTTCGCTTTTGGCCTCGGTATAGATGCGAATGATAGCTTCTGTATTGGATTTACGAAGGTGTACCCATGACTCTTTAAAATCAATTTTCACGCCGTCTAGGGTAGTAATTTTTTCGCTTTCGTATTTTTGAGTAATCGATTCGAGAATCCCTTCTACATTCATTCCTTCTTCTAATGTAATTTTATTTTTACTCATAAAATAGGAAGGGTAGGACGCGCGAATCTGAGCCACAGTTTGTTGTCTTTCCACCATAAGGGATAAAAACAAAGCAACCCCAACCAGTGCATCTCTACCATAGTGTAATTCAGGGTAAATCACTCCCCCATTTCCTTCACCACCAATGATGGCTCCTACCCTTTTCATCTCTGTGACTACATTCACTTCACCTACCGCACTAGCCGTGTAAGTTCCTCCGTATCTTTTGGTTAAGTCATCTAGGGCACGAGTGGAGGAAAGGTTAGATACTATAGCTCCAACTTCTTTTGAAAGAATATAATCGGCGCAGGCCACTAAGGTATATTCTTCTCCAAAAAGCTCCCCATTTTCATCAACAAACACCAAACGATCCACATCGGGATCAACCGCAATTCCAAAATCAGCTTGATGATCAATCACCGCTTGACAGAGATCGCCTAAATGTTCTTTTAAAGGCTCTGGGTTGTGAGGAAATTCCCCATTCGGAGTACAATGAATTGGAATCGTTTCCACTTGCAAAGCTTCTAAAAGTTTTGGGATAGCGATGCCTCCTGAGGAATTAACCCCATCCACGACTACTTTAAAATTTGCATTTTTAATTTTTGAGACGTCTACAGTTTTTAAAGACAAAGTGGCCTCAATATGTTTTTCTATATAATTCGGATCAGATTTTACAGTTCCTAAAGCATCAATTTCTGCGTACTGAAAATCTTCAGCTTGTACACTTTCTAAAATCGTAGCTCCAGCTTCAGCATTAATAAATTCTCCATCAGCATTCAACAATTTTAAGGCGTTCCATTCTTTGGGGTTGTGACTTGCCGTTAAAACGATGCCCCCTTGTGCGGCTTCCATAGGAACCGCAATGGCTACAGTAGGAGTAGTGGAAAGCCCTAAATCAATGACATCTACTCCCATTCCCACTAAAGTTTGATTTACCAAAGCATGGACCATAGGTCCCGATATTCGCGCATCTCTTCCCGTCACAACGGTGAGCTTTCCCTTGCTTTGCTTCTTTAGCCACTGGGCATAAGCGCTTGTAAACAAAACTATATCTAATGGAGTTAAGTTGGTTTCTGTCTTCCCCCCTATAGTTCCCCGAATACCTGAAATGGATTTAATTAAGGTCATTGGTTTGATTTTTTATTTGAACTGCAATTTAATTCATAATCGGTAAACATAAATTGATATCCCATGATAATTCTATCAAACTCCTGAATAGATTAGGAGTTTTTTTAGCATGGTGGAAAGAATCATACACGAACATTTGGATTAAGAATCTATAAAATTCGAGTTAAATAGATTAGTTCAATCGAAGTTTTATTTATTGATTTATTCCATATATTAAATAAAATCTAGGGTTGGAGCAAATTCCAATAGAGCAAAATCTCGGAATAAATAAATTTCCATTGAGTTCGGAGTCCCTACCAATTCCTATCCACTCTAGAAGCATTAACAACGAAAAGTAACCATTGGGTTTTGTAATGGGAACCTTATTTTGCAACATCAAAAAAGCATATCTGAAAACCTTAATCGTTATTAATTGATCGCTTTTTGGAGTTAACAAGTTGGCACCTGAAATTAAAGAAAATAGCGACCAAAAAACTACATTTACAAAGTGAATTTTTTAGCCCATGTTTATTTATCGGGAGACCACACAGAATTAGCCATCGGGAATCTTATTGCAGATCGTGTAAAAGGCAAAAATATGGATTGGCTTCCACTGGAAATGCAAAAAGGTGTTTTGCTGCATCGAGCCATTGATCAGTTCACAGACCAGCATCCTCTTTTTAAAGGTTGTGTAAGCTTACTATTTCCAAAATACCGTCACTACAGCAGAGTTATAGTGGATATGTATTTTGACCATTTTTTGGCAGTACATTGGAAGCAATTTCACAAAATACCACTTCAAGATTATGCAAATAGTTTTTACCAAAAACTCCAAGAGGCAGCTGTTGACTTTCCAGAGCCCCTCCAAAAATTTAGTAATGCACTCATTCTTCACAATTGGTTTGCACAATATCAAACCATCTCAGGACTGCGAATGATTTTAAAACAAATGGAACAACGTACGCGCTTTCCTTCAAATTTGGCAGCTTCCACTAAGGATTTAGAAGAAAATTATTCCTATTTTGAAGGGCAATTTTTTGAGTTTATGAGTGCGTTAATCTCCTTTACAAAAACAAAAACTATCACTTTATGAAATCTATTTTTAAAAGAACAATGAATGTCAACTTTTTGTTGATGGGCATACTCCTGCTGAGCTGCACTTCTCCAAAGCCGATTAAGGGTGCCGTTGTGAGTGCCAGAGAAGAAGCCTCAGCTATCGGAGTGGAGATAATGAAGCAAGGAGGCACCGCCTTTGATGCGCTAATTGCCACAGATTTAGCCCTCACCGTATGTTATCCCAATGCCGGAAACATCTCTGGAGGAGGTTTCTTGGTATATCGAACCGCTGAAGGAAAAGTAGGAAGTTTAGATTACCGCGAAAAAGCTCCTATGGGAGCATCCGCAGATATGTATTTAGATGAACAAGGAAACGTCATGCCTGGAAAAAGCACACTAGGAGGATTGGCCGTAGGAGTTCCCGGAACAGTAGCCGGCTTGGCGGCAATTCATAAAAAATTCGGAACCTTACCTTGGGAAGATTTGGTGCAACCTGCCATCGACTTGGCAAGAAAGGGCTACTTCGTAACTAAAAAACAACAGCGAAGTTTTGAGAGTAAAAAAGAAGATTTTATTGCTGTAAATGGACCCGATACCTTCTATGCACAAGATTTTAAAGCAGGAGATCGAGTACAAAATACGGCCTTAGCAGAAACCCTGGAGCGTATAGCCAAATATGGTAAGGCAGGTTTTTACCAAGGTCCGGTAGCAGAAGACCTAGTGAATCGGGTTATGGAAACAGGAGGAGTAATCACATTAGAAGATCTCTTGGCTTATGAGCCTGTATGGAGAGATCCTATTAATTTCCAATACAAGGATTTGAATATTTACGCTATGGGACCTCCTTCTAGTGGTGGCATTTGTCTCGCTCAAATCATGAAAATGATTGAACCCTACAATGTGGGACAATACGATCATAATTCCAAAGAAGCCATGCAGGTGATTGTTGAAGCCGAACGGCGTTCTTATGCAGATCGAAGTTTGTATTTAGGAGATCCTGATTTTGTCAACGTCCCTAAGGACAGCCTTCTGGATGTTACTTATTTGAACAAAAGAATGAATTCTTTTACTTTCGAAAAAGCAACCAAATCAACCGATATTGCCCCAGGAAGTATCCAATGGGAGGAAAGTGAAGAAACAACCCACTACTCTATCGTGGACCCCTTGGGGAACGCTGTAGCCGTAACAACTACACTTAATGGGAGTTACGGTTCCAAAGTATTTGTTGAAAATGGAGGCTATTTTCTCAATAACGAAATGGACGATTTTAGTAGTAAGCCAGGGGTACCTAATATGTTTGGACTGATCGGCGGCAAAGCCAATGCGATTGCACCCCAGAAGCGAATGCTTAGTGCTATGACTCCCACTATAGTGGAACGCAAAGGGAAATTGGCCATGGTAGTAGGAACCCCTGGAGGATCGACGATCATCACCTCTGTATTACAAACCATACTCAATGTGTATGAATTTGATATGGACGTGCAAAGTGCTGTATCTGCAGCACGTTTCCACCATCAGTGGCTTCCCGATGTAGTGGTTTTTGAACCTGGACAATTTAATCCATCCCTAATTAAATCGCTTCAAGACAAAGGTTACAACATCAAAGAAGAATACAGTCGAATCATAGGACGTGTAGATGCCATTCAAATTTCTGAGTCAGGAGAGATCACTACTGGGGCAGATCCTAGAGGAGACGATACAGCAGTTCCTCTTTATTAAATGATAAATGAACGTATAGAGTGCATATTATATTCTATTTTTGTAGCCTAATGCTATGAAAAGAAACACGGATACCATACGCATAGAAGGGGCACGCGTGCACAACCTAAAGAATCTTATGCTAGACATCCCTAGAGATCAATTGGTGGTGATCACAGGGCTTTCTGGTAGTGGCAAATCCTCTCTTGCTTTCGATACTATTTACGCCGAAGGACAGCGCCGATATATGGAAACTTTTTCTGCATATGTACGCCAATTTTTAGGTTCTATGGAACGCCCAGAAGTCGATAAAATAGACGGTCTCTCTCCTGTTATAGCTATCGAACAAAAAACCACCTCCAAAAGCCCTCGCTCTACTGTTGGTACCATTACTGAGTTATACGATTATGTACGTCTGTTATTCGCTCGGGTGGGAACCGCATACAGCTATATTTCTCAAGAGAAAATGGTCAGTTATACAGACTCCCAAATTCAAAAATTGATTTTCGAAGAATACTTGGGAAAGAAAATCACCTTACTCTCCCCCATCGTGAAGTCTAGAAAAGGTCACTATCGAGAGCTGTTTGACTCACTTTCTCGTCAGGGATTTTCAAAAGTTAGGGTGGATCAAGAGGTGATGGATTTAAGTCCTGGAATGAAAGTAGATCGTTACAAAACTCACGATATTGAATTGGTAATAGACCGTTTTACAGTAAAGAAAGACGACGTCTTTCTCAAACGACTGGAAGCCTCCATGACAACAGCTATGCATTACGGACAAGATATCCTAATGATTCTTGATATGGAGGTAAACACTGCGCGTTATTTTAGTCGCAATCTTATGTGTCCTAGTTCAGGAATTTCCTATCCTGCCCCAGAGCCCAATACCTTTTCATTCAATTCTCCAAAGGGTATGTGTCCTGACTGTAAAGGTTTAGGCGTTCAGCACAAGGTTAATTTTGAAAAACTAATCCCAGACAGTAGCCTTTCCATCTCACAAGGAGGTATTGCCCCCATGGGAACCAAAAAAAACAACTGGACTTACAAACAAATTGAAACCATAGCTACCTGTTATAATTTCTCATTGACAGATCCAATTACAAAGATCCCGGAAAAAGCCATGGAAATAATCCTCAAAGGAAGTCGAGAAAAATTTGAGATTCCATCCAAAACTTTAGGCGTTACACGTACTTACAAAATTGACTTTGAAGGCTTTGAAAATTATATTCAAAATGCCTATGAAGAAGCTGCTACAGCAAGCATCAAAAGATGGGCAGGTGGGTTTATGGACAGTAATCAATGTACAAGTTGCAATGGATCTCGATTGAGAAAAGAAGCGTTGCATTTTAAAATTCACGAAACTACCCTTGCTGATTTGATCACAATGGATTTAAAAGATCTCTTTGATTGGATTCAGCAATTGGCACAACACTTAACTGAAAACGAAAAGAAGATTGCAACAGAAATCATCAAAGAAATTACTGTTCGATTGCAATTTCTTTTGGACGTGGGATTGGAGTACCTCCAACTCAATCGTTCATCGAAATCCCTATCGGGAGGAGAAGCGCAACGAATTCGATTGGCGACGCAAATAGGATCTCAACTGGTCGGGGTGCTTTATATTTTGGACGAGCCTAGCATTGGACTTCATCAGCGAGACAACAATCGTTTGATAGATTCTCTGACATCACTCAGAGATTTGGGAAATTCAGTTTTGGTAGTAGAACACGACAAAGACATGATGTTGCGTGCAGACCACCTGATCGACATGGGGCCCTTGGCGGGTAAAAATGGTGGAGAAATAATCTCTCAAGGAACTCCTGAGGAAACGCTCAAGAAAGACACTTTAACAGCAAACTACCTGAATGGAAATTTGCAGATTAGCATTCCCGAGGAAAGAAGAAAAGGAAATGGTCTAAAAATAAAACTCAAAGGATGCCAAGGGAATAATTTAAAAAATGTATCCATTGAAATCCCTCTTGGTCTGATGATCGGAGTTACAGGCGTTTCGGGAAGTGGAAAATCAACTTTGATCAACGAAACCCTCTATCCTATTCTGAACCAGTATCTATATCGTGGTGTAAAAATACCCATGCCCTATGAAAGTGTGAAAGGTCTGGAACACATAGACAAGGTAGTAGATATCAATCAGAGTCCTATCGGTAGAACCCCTCGGAGTAATCCCGCCACCTACTGTGGGGTATTTAGCGAAATAAGAAACTTATTCACCCAAACTCCAGAAGCTCAAATACGCGGATACAAGCCAGGACGTTTTAGTTTTAATGTGGTGGGAGGGCGCTGTGAAACCTGTCAAGGTGGGGGAATGAAAGTCATTGAAATGAATTTTCTTCCCGATGTGTATGTGGAGTGTGAAAGTTGTCAAGGAAAGCGATTTAATCGTGAAACCTTGGAAATTCGTTATAAAGGAAAGTCCATATCTGATGTGTTGCAAATGTCAATCAATGAAGCCTGTCGTTTTTTTGAACCCATTCCAAAAATCTACAGAAAATTGAAAACCATACAAGATGTTGGTTTGGGTTACATCAATCTGGGACAATCCTCCACTACCCTTTCTGGTGGGGAAGCTCAGCGAATCAAACTTGCTACAGAACTCTCTAAAAAAGACACAGGAAAAACTTTTTATATTTTAGACGAACCTACAACAGGACTTCATTTTGAAGATATTCGAGTACTTTTAAATGTATTGAATATTTTAGTGGACAAAGGGAATACGGTTTTAATTATCGAACACAATTTAGATGTAATCAAACAAGTGGATTACGTTTTTGATATGGGACCTGAAGGAGGACGTTATGGAGGTGAATTGCTCTGTGAGGGGACACCCGAATCCCTTTTAAACTTCACTAAAAGTCATACCGCTAGATTTTTAAAAAAAGAATTTGAAAATGCATTAATTCCCCAAAAAATATGAATGAATTACCAAAAAAAAATTGGAATGAAATAAAAAGCAATGACTCTTGGGCACTATTCAAGATCATGAGTGAATTTGTCCATGGCTATGAAAAACTCAGCGCCATAGGCCCCTGTATATCCATTTTTGGTTCTGCTCGAACACCTTCCGATCATCCCACCTATCATCTTACTGTTGCAATAGCAAAAGCAATTGCAGCTTCTGGGTACGGAATTATTAGTGGTGGTGGGCCCGGAATCATGGAAGCCGCCAATAAAGGAGCTAAAGAAGCAGGAGGGATTTCGGTTGGGTTAAACATCAATCTCCCAATGGAACAAGACAGTAATCCCTACATTGATCAAGATAAACTTATTGATTTTCAATACTTTTTTGTCCGTAAGGTCATGTTCGTAAAATACGCTCAGGGCTTTGTCGTTATGCCTGGAGGAGTAGGCACTTTAGATGAACTCTTTGAAGCTTTTACACTTATCCAAACTGAAAAAGTCACTAAATTCCCTATCATATTGGTAGGAAGTGACTATTGGAAAGGGTTGATTGATTGGATCAAAGAAAAACTTTTAGGTGCGAAGAACATCAGTCCTGAAGATTTAGACTTGTTTGAGGTAGTAGATACTGTAGAAGAAGTAATGGAATGCCTAGAGCGGTTCTATAAAAAAGATAATTTTAAGCCCAATTTTTAAATGTCCAAGACTCCATTTTTAAGTTTTTATGCTTTTTTGCTTGTTGTATCGATTAGCTGGAGTCAAACGCGTTATACTATTGATGTTGAGTTGGATGTGGAAAATCAATCTTTGATAGTCTCCCAAACCATTACCTTTCAAAATCCAAGCGAACAATCCCTTTCGAAAATTTACTTAAGTGATTGGGGAAATTCCTACCAAGGAACCCATTCCCCTTTAGCAAATCACCTCGCCAACCAATTTAATCGCAGTTTTTATTTGAAAGCCAAAAGCAAATTGGGATCCACTAGCATTCAAGAACTCCAACATGCACAAAAAGAAGTCAACTGGACTCGAGTTGAAAATCAATTGGATCTGATTGAGATCGAATTGGATGACGCCATTGCCCCAAAGCAAGAAATTACTTTCAGTTTGCGTTATGTGGTAAAAATTCCAGACGATAAATTTACAGGTCTGGGAGTCAACGCAGATAATCGCTACTTTTTAAGAAACTTTTTTATCAGTCTCACGCCGTATAGGAACAATAAGTGGTTATTACACAGTAACTTGGGGTTGCGAGACAACAGTCGATTACCTTCACAGTATTCTGTGAATTGGACCTACCCCAACAACTACATTTTAACCAGCAACTTAGATTTAGTTTATAACTTCAACGATACAACAAAAGGTTTAAAAAATTCGAAATGGAACGGAACAAATGTCTCGAGTCCTGATTTTATTTTGGATACAGAAAATAAATTTCAAAGCATATTATTAGATGATGGGTTTACTATAGTAACTGATATTTTACCCAATAAAAACACTGAGGTCAGTCTCAAAGCGTCTCTTGAAAAAATACATCAATTTGTTGGAACCTTCTTGAGTCCTTTAGATCAAAAAAAACTACTTGTATTAAGGAAAGACTATGCGAAAAACCCTTTGTTTGGCATCACCAAAGCGCCCTCTTTTTTAAATCTTTTCAGCGATGCCTTTGTCTTTGAAACAAAATTCATCAAAGCCTATCTGGCTTCTTATTTGCATGAATTGTTTCGTATTGACAAGCGGAAAGAGCATTGGATTCCGGGTGGCATTCAAACCTATGTCATGATGAAATACGTGGAAACCTTTTATCCTGATAGTAAATTCTTGGGTACACTCAATGAGTTGAATTTTTTAGGATTTCGTCCTTTTAAGGGATACAGTGCGACTCAAATAGGGTTTAATGAAAGTTTTTCTTTTATTTATGAATGGGCGGAACATGGCAATCGGCAGCAATCCGATACCCTTGGAAGAGAACAATTTACAAAATCCAACGAACTCATAAACTCACCTTATCATGTAGGTTCGGGCTTGTTTTATTTGGATCAATATTTAGGAGAAAAGCTTCTTACTGAAGGACTTCATGCTTTTTCTCAAAACCGAGGTGAACAATCCTTTGAAAAAATTCTAGAAGAAAAAAGCGGGAAAAATCTAGATTGGTTTTTTGGGAATTACCTTTCCGATCGAGAAGCATTTGATCTTTATTTTAAAAATATCCTTAAAAACAAACAATCCCTTTTTGTAACGATTAGTGAAAAAAACAACAAATCGGTTCCTTTTAAACTAGATTTCATCAAAAATGATAGCATTGTAAAGGAACAATGGATTCATCATAGAGGAAAAGATACCATCATTCAATTGAAAAGAGAGGATATTGATTTTTTAGCGATCAATTCCAATCGATTTCTACCTGAGAAAAATCGACTTAACAACTGGAAGTATCTGAAATCTTCTACGGGATTTAAACCGCTACAATTCACTTTTTACGGAGATAGTGAAAATTTGAAACGCAATCAAATATTCTATCATCCCATTTCAGATTTTAATGTGTATGATGGATTTACAGGAGGTATGCGAATTTACAACACTCGAGTAAAAAACCAACCTTTTGAGTTGGACTTACATCCCCAATATTCGTTTAAAGAAAATGATTTTGTAGGTTTTTTTAGAACTCGCTACCGCTTTATCAATCACAAAAGTAAAAACTACCTTAACCAAGCCTTTATCACTGGAAAAAGCTATCACTATAACACCAATTTGCGTTACACTTCTATTCAGCCTTCTTTTTCCATGTACTTTAGACCCCTAGATTTAAGATCCAATAAAAGACAACAATTAAATATTTCATGGTACAACGTGTTTCGCGATCGAGATCCTGAAGTTCAAGTCAATCCCGACTACAGTGTCGTGAGCTTATTGCATGCCTATAACAATGAAGATGCTGTCAATAAATTTTCTACCAGCTCTAATCTTGAGGTTGCGGATAAGTTTGGTAAAATCTATTTCACCAGCCGGTATCGAAAACTCTTTCCCAGTGGTCGCTATTTTGCCCTGCGTTTTTTTGCGGGAAAATTCCTTTGGCATAACACTACTCAAACCCAATATTTCGATTTCAATCTAAACCGTTCCCCCGATTATTTATTTCGTTACGACTATTTAGGTCGTTCAGATGAAACTGGTATTTGGAGTCAACAATTTGTTCCTGCAGAGGGTGGATTTAAGTCCTTTTTTGATGATCAATCTTATGCCAATAACTACATGGCTTCACTTAACGCCTCCATTGGGATTTGGAAATGGATTGAACTTTACGGAGATGTAGGGGCTTTAAAAAACATCAACGAAAAGCCCTTAGGTTTTTTTGATTCGGGAATTAAACTCAATCTCGTTCCCGACTATTTCGAAGTCTTTTTTCCATTGTATTCATCCAATGGCTTCGAACCTACCCAATCGCGCTACGCTACAAAAATTCGATTCCTTTTTTATCCCCGTCTAAGTACTCTCAGTAGTTTATTTACACGTAAATGGTTTTAAACGAACACATTACACTCAACTGATTTCATCACTTTTGAACTCTCCGTTAGATCAGTCATTTTTTTGTATTTTTGAGACGAATTATGGAGTTAAGAAACCAAGAAGAAGACCTCAAAATTTCATTTGATGCTTTTAAAGCACAGGTCCTTTCGGATTACAAAATTGCAGTTACTAGCAGAGAGTGTAGTATCTTAGGAAGACGTGAGGTATTCTCTGGAAAGGGAAAATTTGGAATTTTTGGAGATGGAAAAGAATTGCCTCAACTGGCAATGAATCATTTTTTCAAAAAAGGAGACTTCAGATCGGGTTACTACAGAGACCAAACTCTTCTGATGGCACAAGGTCTGTTGACAGTTTCCAATATTTTTTCGGCATTATATGCGGACTTAGATCTGGATCGTGAACCCATGTCAGGTGGACGACAGATGGGAGGACACTTTATGACTCCCAGTAGAGATGAATCTGGGGAATGGTTAAATTTAATGGAACTCAAAAATCACAGTGGTGACATCTCTCCCACGGGCTCTCAAATGCCGCGTTTACTGGGTTTAGCACAGGCTTCAAAAATATATCGCAATCTCAAAACCAAAAACGCTAAAAACTTCTCAAACAACGGGAATGAAATTGCTTGGGGCACTATTGGTAATGCAAGTACTAGTGAAGGTATGTTTTTTGAAACAATCAATGCTGCAGGTGTGCTTCAAGTGCCAATGGTAATTAGTGTTTGGGATGACGGTTATGGAATTTCAGTCTCTAACAAAGACCAAACTACTAAACAAAGTATCTCAGAGGCTCTTAAAGGTTTTCAACGCACCCAAAGCAAAACAGGTTTTGAAATTTTAACCGTAAAAGGTTGGGATTATCTTGCACTGATCGAAACCTATGCGTATGCTTCAAAAATCGCAAGAAAAGAGCATGTACCTGTATTGATCCATGTCACAGAGCTTACCCAA
>JAFMLQ010000052.1 GCA_017852075.1 Flavobacteriaceae bacterium
AAAAAAGAGAAATAAATAGGTGTCTATTTTTCATCTGTCAATTTTTGATTATATGATTTGTCATGGACTTGATCTAGCAAAGGGATTTTGTACATTTTATATTCCCAATTTTAATGTATTCGGTGTGTAAAATAATAAATTAATTCTCTTTTAAATTAAATTACGTTCCAAATTCTTCCTTAAAGACTAGCTTCAGAAAAACAAGGTAGAGCCGAAGAAGTTTGAAAAATAAAAAAAGGGAAGTACCGTTCGGACTTCCCTTTAAATTAGTGTTGGCCTACTAGGGCTCGAACCTAGACTCTTCTGAACCAAAATCAGACGTGTTGCCAGTTACACCATAGGCCATCAAGTTGTTTCTTCAAGGTTAGAAACTTTATCTCTGCCATTTGGCAGTTTGCTTGTGAAATTATAGTCAAAAGCGCAGCAAATTTACACGAAAGTTTTTTCTACACCAACTTTTCACTAAAAATTACATTTCTAAAATTGCTACTTTTATTTTTACAATTTACAAGCTATGCAAAACGAAATTCAAATTTTTATTACGGGAGGAACTTTTGATAAGAGTTACAATTATATTGAGGGAAATTTGTTTTTTGAAAAAACGCATCTTCCCGAAATGCTCAAACGAAGTAGATGCCATTTGAATATAAAAGTGGAGACTTTGATGATGTTAGACAGTCTTGAGATGACCAATAAGAATCTGGAACACATCATTAGTGCTTGTAAAAATAGTTCGAGCAAACATATTGTAATTACACACGGTACCGACCGAATGACCCAAACCGCTGCTGCTCTTGCAAAAGCTGAAATAAAAGACAAAACCATACTACTTACAGGCGCTATGATTCCTTATGCATTTGGAAGCTCCTCAGACGGTTTCTTTAACTTGGGTTGCGCCCTAGCTTATGTTCAAACCTTAGAACCTGAGGTGTACATTACAATGCAAGGAGAATATTTTTTGTGGAATAAAGTCAAAAAAAATAAAACCCTAGGTTTCTTTGAGGCCATTTGAATTAAAAGGACGTTAAACTCTAATTTTAGGATTTTCTCTTCCTTGATTTATCCTTACATTCGTTAATGGAAATTGAATCACAAAAAATGAGTGAAAAAACTTATCGAATTTGGAATCTAAGTGTGGGGTGGACTGTTTTTGCTATAGCGCTTTTCACCTTTGTTAGTACGGTAGAACCCACCGCAAGCTTTTGGGATGCTGGAGAATACATCGCTACTTCTGCCAAACTTCAAATTGGCCACCCCCCAGGGGCACCTTTTTTTCAAATGATGGGTGCTTTTTTTGCACTTTTCGCATCCAGCCCAGATAAGGTTGCCTTGATGGTCAATTCCATGTCTGTATTTTCCAGTGCCTTTGCTATTCTATTTCTTTTTTGGACCCTTACTTTATTACTTCAAAAACTCCCTAGTTTTAAAACCTTAGACACCCTTTCTGACCGTATCGGTTTTTTTGGAAGTGCTGCCGTGGGAGCTTTGGCACTTTGCTTTTCGGACAGCTTTTGGTTCAATGCTGTAGAAACAGAAGTATATGCAATGGCCACATTAATTTTGGCCGTACTGTTTTGGATGGGTTTGCGCTGGGAAAAAGAAATGAATACCCCCAGAGGGGACCGCTGGTTATTGATGATCGCTTTTGTAATTGGCCTTTCTTTTGGCGTTCATTTTATGGGACTCTTGACTATCCCTGCACTAGGAATGCTTTATTATTTTAAAAATTACAAAAAAGTAACCGTAAAAGAATTCATTTATGCCAACCTCATCTCCACAGCAATCTTATTGGTCATCTTTAAATTATTACTCCCCTCTACCCTAGGTTTTTTCGGTAAGGCAGAGGTCTTTTTTGTCAATACCTTAGGACTTCCCTTTGACAGTGGAACGCTCTTCGCTGCAGTATCTATTATTGCCGTATTTTACTATAGTTTAAAATTTACAAAAAAGAAAAATCTAATCAATCTCAATACTGGAATTCTTGCAGTACTTTTTGTTTTGATAGGATTTTCTTCTTGGATCATGATTCCCATTCGTGCCAATGCCAATACGGTAATTAATGAAAATTCTCCTTCTGACGCACGATTACTTTTGGCTTATTACAATTTAGAACAATATCCTGAAACCAAATTGTTTTACGGACCTATGTTTTCTGATATGTATGCAGGACAAGATCCTGATGAACCCTATGTAGATGACAAACCAAAATACGAGCGGGATTATAAAACAGGACGTTATAAAATTGTGAATTTTTGGGAAGATGCCCGATTTAATTCCAATAGTACGCACAATGGTCTTCTTCCTCGTCTATGGAGTAGCGAACATGCAGGAAACTATATGAATTTCACAGAACCGCTAGAATTTTCCATCAAACCTTCCTATCGCTCTAATCCACAATTAAAAAGTAGAATAGACCAGTTTCGTGAAGATATGGCCGAAGGCTCAGTAGATGGAAATCAATTTCACGAGTTTTTAAAAACCTTTAGTCCCTACCTGGATATTGAAAAACCCTCCTTCTTTTCTAATCTTAAATTCTTTTTTGAATACCAATTTGGCTACATGTATTTGCGGTATTTTATGTGGAACTTTACAGGGCGTCAAAACGACGAACAAGGAGAATACAATATTTTGGACGGCAACTGGATCAGCGGAATTCGTTTTATTGACGAACTGCGACTGGGCAATCAGGGGAATCTACATGATGATGCACTAAATAACAAAGCGCGAAATACCTATTTCTTTCTTCCGTTTATCTTGGGCTTAATAGGATTGTATTTTTTATATACCCAAGACCCCAAGCGGTTTTGGGTATTGATGCTTTTCTTTCTTTTTACGGGAATCGCACTAAAAGTTTATCTCAACGAGCGCCCTTTCGAGCCTCGAGAACGCGATTACGCTTTGGTGGGTTCTTTTTACGTATTCACCATTTGGATTGGTCTAGGTTGTATGAGTCTCATCCAAAGTGTTCAGCGGTTTCTTTCGCGTCAAATTGCTTCACCCTTGGTTGTTGTCCTCTGCCTTATAGCGGTTCCATTACTGATGGCATTCCAGAATTGGGATGATCACGATCGCTCCAATCGGTACACTGCACAGTCGCTTTCCCGAGCATATCTCCAGTCCATTCAAAAAGACAAAGGGGCTATGATTTTTACGATTGGTGACAACGATACGTTTGCTCTTTGGTATGCACAAGATATTGAAGGATACAGAACCGATGTAAGAACCATTAACTCCAGCCTGTTGGGTACGGACTGGTACATTGACCAAATGAAAAGAAAAACCTATGAAAGTGATCCCATTCCCTCTCAAATGACTCACGACCTTTATGCCTACGGAGTTCGAGATGTGATACGGTATCAACCTGTTTTGGATTCGGTACGATGGGACATCAAAGACCTGATGAACTGGATTGCAAGTGACCATCCACGGACTAAAATAAAAGACTACTTGGAAAAAACAGGCCGCGATCCAAACCAGCTTCCCAAAAGTCAGCAAGAAGGAGTGTTTTACCCTACTCGTAAAATACGTGTTCCCGTAAACAAGGAAAATGTTTTAAAAAGTGGAATTGTCAAACCCGAAGATGCAGATAAAATAGTGCCCTATATCGATATTGATTTACCTGAAACAGCCTTACTCAAAAATCAAATGTTGATGCTTGATATTTTGGCTAATAATGACTGGGAACGCCCCATATATTTTACGGGTGGAAGCTATGAGGAAGCTGAATATATCTGGATGAAAAAATACCTTCAGCTGGAAGGATTGGTATATAAATTAGTGCCCATAGAAACTGATTTAGGGAAGGAAAACCCCTATCTCATGGGACGAATTGACAGTGATTCGATGTATGACATTGTGTTGCAGTGGGACTGGGGAAATTCAGAAAGAACAGACATCTACCACGATCCTGAAACCCGAAAAAACAGTATCTCGTTCCGTAGTAATATGGCTCGTCTGGCAGAGCAGCTGATCAATGAAAAAAAATACGATAAAGCGAAGATCATCATGGATTTGGCCATAGAAAAAATGCCCTTGGACTATTTTGGTTATTACAGTTTGCTCGTTCCATTTGTGGACGGATACTACCGAATTGATGAGGAAGAAAAAGCCCGAGATTTATCCCAAAAAATCGCTTATAAATATGCAGATCGTCTGGAATATTTTGCTTCTCTAGATACAAATACACAATATGGTCTGGGAGAGGAGATTATCACAGAAATTGAACGGTATAGAGTTCTTGTGGAGGCCGATTTAAAACATGGAGAAAAGTCTAATCTGGCACTTACTTTAAATCAATTTATTGGTGCCTCACTTCCTTTTAAATACCTCTATGGCGATTATGAATTTTACACCAGTCTTGTGGATGTTGTCGAAGGCTATTACCTGATCGATGAAATCGAATTGGCCCAAAACCTCAGCACAAAAATTGCTGATCAATTCAGTGAACGTATGGAGTTATTTGCCCAGTTTTCTCCTTCCAATCAGGAGCAGCTTCATGATCGCATTAAACAAGAATGGACCTCGTATAATTATTTCTTGCAACTTATCAATTCCTTTGACGACTCGGTTTTCTTCAAGACCTTGGAGGATCAATACAATAAAAATGTTGCCCGATTTAATTCGGAATTGGACAGTATCGGCACTAAAGAATAGATTAATCTATATGATCCTGAAGCAGGCTAATCAGGGTATTCGCATCTTGTTCTCCACTTTGACGCCAAACCATTTCGCTGAACTTGTAGATCATCAGTGTAGGAAGTACTTTTACGCGAAGTGCTTCTGACAATTGTTGGTTTTTGTCCACGTCAATTTTGACCACCTTCCCTTTATCTCCTAATGCAGCGGCTACATCTTTCAATACGGGATTCATGTCTAGTGTTGCTGCTTCTTGACTTCTGAAAAAAGCCAACAGAATTGGAATTTTTTCGTCTAATAATTCACCAAATTTTGACATTATCTCTACGAATTATAGGACAAATGTAAAAGAAATTGGTTAAATCTTACTTTTTGTCTTTGTTAAAGTAATGACACTGACCTCAGGCCACATTCCTACACGACCTGGGTAAGCAAGATATCCAAAGCCTCTATTCACATTTAAACGTTGCTTAGCGTTCTCGTAAATCCCTGCCCATTGTTTGTATCTCCATTTTACGGGACTCCACTTGATCCATCCCGGAATTTCAATACCAAATTGCATTCCATGTGTATGACCGCTTAGGGTAAGGTGTATGTTAAATGGGTGGGGCAACACCTGTGCTTCCCAATGTGAAGGATCGTGAGACATTAAGATTTTAAAATCATCTGCTTCTACCTTTTCGAGTGCCTTTTCCAAATCTCCCGCTTGTTTAAATCCTGTACCCCAATTTTCTACTCCTACCAGTGCCAATCGCTGCCCTTCTTTTTCGATAAATCGCGAATCGTTGCGCAACAGATCCCAGCCCATTTCTTTTTGCGCTACACAAAGGGAATCCAGATTTTTTTTCTTTGCGTCTGCACTTTCCCATTGCGTGTAGTCTCCGTAATCGTGATTTCCCAAAACGGAATATACACCATGCTTTGATTTGATCTGTTGAAAGGTTTTCATCCAGGGATGAATCTCGTCGGCTCTATTATTGACTAAATCTCCAGTAAATAAAACTACATCGGCTTGCTGAGTATTAACTAAATCTATACCGTGTTGTACTTTTTCTGAATTGTCAAAACTGCCGCTATGAATGTCTGAAATTTGAACAATTTTAAATCCTTCAAAGGCTTCAGGTAGATCGTCGTAATTTAATTCGTAAGCCAATACTTTATAATTGTACTTTCCGCGATACATTCCATATAAGAGTGACGTAAAAGGAATGGCTGCCAGACTCACTGCAATTTGTGAAATGATTTTTCTGCGCTCTGGTAAAAACTGAGTTTGTCCTGGCATTTTTGTAAAATAAGCATAGGCGCCTTGGGGTAGCCTTAAAATATCTTCACCCAAAAGGAATAGGGTAACCACAGCTTGAAACGCAAACAGGGTGATAAAGAAGCCAATGGCATACATCAATCTGGGTTCCTGGGCGGTAGTGCGTTCCAATACTAGCGTATGGAACAAAAGGTTTCCTATTATAAGTACAACAAATAAAAAATAAACTAAAAGCACCCATCGGTTGGAAACGATCGTCTTGACCGCTTGGTAACTATACCATTGAAAAACGGCTAAGAATAATAAAGTAATGATCCAGCGCATGTGCAATTTTTTGCCAAAGGTAATGAGTTCTGAATTAAGAAGTAAATGGGACTATCCACCAATATCTTGCGCCATTCGCAAGGCTTTACCATCGGATAAACTGGCGACAAAACAACTGGCGTTGAGCAGAGTTTCATAAAGGGTGGCTCCTGCCATAGGAGTACCTTCGGGAACTAAGGAAAGAATTAGTTTGTCGTGTGTATTGGCTTTTTCTTCAAAACTGCGAACGGATGCATGACAATAATGCTGCAGTAAAATTGAAATGGCTCGGTGACCCACCACCTCTTTTTGAACCACTTCCTTGGATTGGTAGATGTTTTTCACACTCAAACTAATAATGTCTTCGATTTGCGCTTTGTATTTGCTTTTATCTAACAGGCTTACCTCAAACGTCCCTTTGAGAATAGCAGCTTCATTTTCAAAAAAAATCTGAACGGCATCTTGAATTAAACTGTTAATGGCCAAAGCCCTCAGGTAGCTCAAGCGTTGGGGTTTATACGCCAGTTGTGCGTATTTTTTTGAATCGATATGATCGCGAACCAAATTGATCAGGTACTCCAAAGCGTAATCCTCTGAAATCCATCCCAGATTGATTCCATCTTCAAAATCGATAATAGTATAACAAATATCATCTGCTGCCTCAACTAAATAAGTCAGTGGATGACGATGTACTTTACCTTTTTCTGTTAGTGATAATTCTGCTGCCACTTCATTAAAAAAAGATTTTTGAGCTTGGAAGAAGCCATATTTTTTATCTGCAACATGGGGAGTAGGTTTCAGGGGTAAACTAGCTTTGGGATATTTGGCAAAAGCTCCCAAAGTGGCATAACTCAGACGAAGCCCTCCTTGGGTTCCAGGACGTGATTCTGATAGAATCTTAAGACCGTTCGCATTGCCTTCAAAATCACAAAGGTCCTGATATTGTTCTGCCGTTAGTTTTGATTTAAATTCAGCTCCGCTTCCTGTTTTAAAAAAATGTCCTATGGCTTTTTCACCACTATGCCCAAAAGGAGGATTGCCAATATCGTGGGCTAAAGCAGCAGCAGCGGTGATGGCGCCAAAATCATTCGCTTGATAACCCAAAGAAGCGGAAAGGTGCGGGTGTTTTTCCAAAATTGCACGACCTGCCATTCTTCCTAGGCTTCTGCCTACTACAGAAACTTCTAAACTGTGGGTAAGACGGGTATGAACAAAATCCGTTTTGGAAAAGGGAATGACCTGAGTTTTGTCCTGCAAACTTCGAAACGCATTGGAAAATACAATCCGGTCGTAATCCACTTCAAAGCCAAGACGCAGATCGTCTTGCTCTGTTCTCAGTCTTTTGTTGGTATCGC
>JAFMLQ010000025.1 GCA_017852075.1 Flavobacteriaceae bacterium
TTGAGTTTGTCTTTATTCTCCTCCCCATTGATGAGTTTTTCTCCGTAATAACGCAAATAGTTCCCCCCAATTTTTACTCCTGTAGAGACCAGTTTTGTAGCACGTTCTATTTTATGGGTAGGAATTGAATCTAAGGTTTTCAATTAGGCTGTTTTTGTATTTTCCTTCCAAAGGAATTTTCCAAAATCTACGATACTGTCAATTGGAGTATTGTCAAAAACATCAAAAACAATACGTACTGATTTTTCGATGGCCATATCTGTTTTTTCAAAACTAGGAGAATCGTCATCCATCCAAAATTTCAACAAAAAAAGAAGTTGCACCCAAGCACCTTCAGAAAAAAACACTTCGGGGTGCTTGGAAAATCGGGATTGTTTGACCGCATTACCTTCTTCAATAAGCCCCGAAACAAATTCTTTGAAAGCGTTTCTCAATCCTTTCAAAACACCTAACTTCTGTAGATTGACCCCCGTATCAGCAAGGACAAAAAGTACATAACTACGGTTGAGCATCAGTACTTCAAAAAAGGTAAAATAAAAGTTGAGTAACTTTTCTTTTGGACTTTGTGTCGCATAGTCTTTCCCCTTAGAAATCAGACCATAGGCATTGTCAAAAAACTGACAAAAAATCTGTTCTTTGACATGGTTTAATGAGCCAAAATGTTGGTAAAAATCCGCTTCTGAAACACCTAACTCTTTACAAAAAAGATATACCGATTTAGGTTCTTTTTCGTGTTCTAATACGGCAGTAGAGTATGCGTTAAATATCTTTTCCTTAATGTTTTCTGATTTTTTTGACATGAGTGAAATATTGAAATCAAAGATATAGTGTTTATTTTTTTATACAAAATGATAAACACTTTATATTCATGGTATTTTTGTGTCATCTTGTCAGACTTTCGAGTATGGTATTTTTTTTGTCTTAAACACTCCAAAATTATACGAATTATGAGTACTGGAAAAATAAATGTTGCGGTAGAAAACATCTTCCCCCTGATTAAAAAGTTTTTATACAGCGATCACGAAATCTTTTTGAGGGAATTGATTTCAAATGCCACAGACGCTACTACCAAATTACAACATCTCAGCAGCCTTGGAGAAATTAAAGGCGATTTGGGAGACCTTACCATCGAAGTGAAAGTCGATAAAAAAGCTAAGAAGATTCACATTATTGACCAAGGGGTAGGTATGACTGAAGAAGAAGTTCAAAAATATATTAATGAAGTTGCTTTTTCAGGCGCAGAAGAGTTTTTGGAGCAATACAAAGATTCTGCAAAAGACAGTGGTATCATTGGTCATTTCGGCTTGGGTTTTTACTCGGCATTTATGGTGGCCGAAAAAGTGGAAATTTTAACCCGTTCTCACAAAGAAGAACCTGGCGCGCACTGGGTCTGTGATGGATCTCCAGAATATACATTGGAAACTACTGATAAAGAGAGTCGAGGTACAGAGATCATTTTACATATTGACAAAGATTCCAAGGAATTTTTGGAAGAAGCTCGAATAAAAGAGCTCCTTCAAAAATATAATAAATTCATGCCCATCCCTATTAAGTTTGGAACTAAGGAAGAGTCTCTTCCTCTTCCTGAGGGAGCCGCCGAAGATGCAAAGTCTGAAATGGTTACTGTAGACAATATTATCAACAATCCCAATCCTGCGTGGACCCAAAAACCCGCCGACCTTAAAGAAGAAAACTACAAATCCTTTTACCGAGAACTGTATCCGATGCAGTTTGAAGAGCCCTTATTCAATATTCACTTGAATGTGGACTATCCTTTTAAATTAACTGGAATTTTGTATTTCCCCAGATTGAATAATGATTTAAATATTCAAAAAGATCGGATTCAACTGTATCAAAATCAAGTTTTTGTAACAGACAATGTAGAGGGGATTGTGCCTGAATTTTTGACCTTGCTCCGCGGGGTAATTGATTCTCCAGACATCCCTTTAAATGTGTCACGTAGCTACCTTCAAGCCGATGGAGCCGTGAAAAAAATCAGCAATTACATTACTCGTAAAGTCGCAGACAAACTCAGTAGCCTCTTTAAAAAAGACCGAAAGGCTTTTGAAGAAAAATGGAATGATATTAAAGTGGTAATCGAGTATGGAATGCTAAGTGAAGACAAGTTTTATGAAAAGGCAGACAACTTTGCTTTATACCCTACTACTGAAGGTGAATATTTTACTTTTGAAGAACTTAAGGAATCTATTAAAGATCTTCAAACCGATAAGGATGATAAATTAATTCTTCTTTATGCTTCCGATATAGATGCCCAACACAGTTATATCGAGCAAGCCAAAAATAAAGGATATAAAGTACTTCTTTTGGATTCGCCAATCATCAGCCATTTGATCCAAAAACTGGAAGGCAGTAAAGAAAATATTTCCTTTGCTCGAGTAGATGGTGATACGATCGAAAATCTCATTAAAAAAGAGGAAACTTCTGTGTCTAAATTGACCGATGAAGAAAAAGAAAAGCTAAAACCTATGATTGAGGAAGTGATTAAGGAAGGAGGCTATACGGTTCAGTTGGAACCCCTTGACAGTAGCACACTCCCTTTTGTACTGACCCAACCAGAGTTTATGCGTCGTATGAAAGAAATGCAACAAACAGGCGGTGGCGGAATGATGGGTAACATGCCCGACATGTACAACTTGGTAGTCAATACCAACCATGAACTGGTAGGTCAAATTCTCAACACCAAAACCCAAAAGAAAAAGGAACGTCTGATTCAACAAGCTTTGGATCTCGCCAAACTTTCTCAAAACCTGCTAAAGGGAGAGGCCTTGACCCAATTCATCCAACGCAGCGTAGATTTGATCAAATAAAAAAAGCCGCCTTCGGGCGGTTTTTTATTGAAAAAAAATATTACTTGTACCATGTCACAACCTTTTGTCCTTGCTAACAATGGAACACCCAGCGATTTTCCTGGGGCACGTCTGCGTTACTTTGAAGCTTTTTTTTCTGAAAAAGAAGCCGAAGGACATTATGAACAACTGCTCAGGGAGACCCCTTGGCAACAAGATCCAATTAAGATTTTTGGAAAAACCTATGACCAACCCCGACTTACCGCCCTCTATGCAAATAATAACCTACCCTATTCCTACTCAGGAATTACAATGCATCCGCATCAGATGACACCATTGCTTTCCCACATCCAAAAGCGTATTGGTGAGGTATGTGATACCCAATTCACCACAGTATTATTGAATCAATACAGAGACGGCAAAGACAGTAACGGATGGCATGCTGATAATGAAAAAGAACTGGGTAAAAACCCAGTCATCGCGTCGGTGAGTTTTGGACAAGAAAGGTATTTTCATCTCAAACATCGTAAACGTAAAGAACTCCGCCTAAAGATTCTCTTAAAAAAAGGGAGTCTGTTGTTGATGGAAGGCGAAACCCAGTCGCATTGGCTACACCAAATTGCGAAAACTGCACGACCTGTTGCACCTCGAATTAATTTAACGTTTCGGAAAATTATTTAAAAATATCATCCAGCACATATGCCAAACGAATACCTGCCTTGAGCAACTGAAGGCGGACCGTGTCAAAATATTGATAACGGTAACGGTAGCCTAGGTTGGTGTTTTCAGGAAATTCCTTATAGATTTTATTGGTCAGCAAATGTGTTTCAGCGACCCAAATAGGTAATGCGCTCGAAGCTATTTGTTTTTTTTGAGCTGGGGAAAGAACCTGGAGATTTTGCGCCAATTCTGTATAGCTCAATTGACTGCTATCAATCATGTCGCTATCCCAAAGGCGATGCAAGTTGGATTTTTTTCCAAACCATTTGATTTGAACTTGATTTCCACCGCGGTCTTCTTTTTTTCCAAAATGCAGTGGCTGGTGAAGATCTCCTATCAAGTGAACCAAAAACTTCAGATAAAATTGACGGTCTTCTTTGGAAGCTTCTTTGTTTTTTAAGACAGAAACACATTTTTCAATGGCTTGAACAATGTCTCCGGCTTCGTTTTTCTCACTGGATGCATAAGTCTCATCCAAATCAAGATTAGCATAATGCCAAGGACTATAGGAGCGGTATCTGTCGTCCGATTTGATGTCATCTGCGTAATTGGAAATGTAAGCCAAAGAAGCGCCGTCCAGCAAACGATTAATGGCTTTGGCTGTTTTTTTTGAAATGTGTTCTGCGGCTACTTCGCCTACTACACGATGTCCTGTTGCTCCCCAATCTAAAATGGTTGCTGAAGGACTATGACACATAAAAGCGATAATAAAAATAAATTTCAAAATCAAAATTTAATATGTAAAATTAAACCTTATTTAGATAAAAGGGTCTTATAAAAGATTAGTATTTTTGAATTTCAAAAAAAATTGCATTTGCTTAATAAAAGTATCGCCCTTTATCTTTGTGTTTTATTGAATAGTACCTTGGTTTTCGCTCAAGAAGAGCCTGAATTTTTAGTGCCTACTATAGATTCAGATCTTCTCATAGACGGAACTGGTGATGAGGTTCAATGGAATAAAGGAGAATGGCAATCAGACTTTTGGATGTGGCGACCCTCAGACAGTGTTCAGGCAACTAAACAAACCCGTTTCAAGTTATTAAGAAACACACAATACCTTTATATTTTAGTTGAATCAGAGACGGATGGTACAGAATTTACTACTCCCAATCTAAAGCGTGACTTTAGTACCTATTCAACAGACTACCTTACGTTGCTCTTTGATACATTTAGCGATGCGACCAACGCTTTTTCATTTGCAACCAATCCTATTGGACTCAAAGCGGATGGATTGATCTCTGGCGGCAATCAAAATTATAGATCCGATCGTAATTATGCTTGGGACACCAAATGGACCGTAGCTACTCAAATCACAGAAGACCACTTTACCGCGGAAATCCGAATTCCTTTTAGTGCTTTTTTTTACGACAACTCACAAAATTATTGGCGATTTAATATCTATCGAGGAAATCCTCAAATCAACGAAACCAGCTCTTGGATTCGCACCCCGCAAAATCAATTGATTGGAAACTTGGCCTTCATGGGAAAAATGGTTTTTGAGTCGCCTTTGAAAAAAGCGCGAAATCCCATATCCCTTATTCCCTATGTAAGTGGAGCTTCACAAAAAGATTTTATAGAAGTTACCTCTGATTCCAGAAGTTCTATGGGAGGAGATGCAAAAATTCCCATTGGAAATGCACTCAATCTCGATTTGACCTACAATCCTGATTTTTCTCAAGTGGAAGTCGATGATCAGGTAGTAAACCTTACCCGTTTCGCTATTTCGCTTCCCGAAAAGCGACAATTTTTCACCCAAAACGACGATCTCTTCAAAGATTTTGGAGCCAATAGAGATGTGATTCCCTTTTTCTCTCGAAGAATAGGAGTTGCTCAGGATTTGGATGGCAATACTATCGAAAATAAAATTATTGCTGGTGCTCGATTAAGCGGCAAGCTTAACTCCAATCTTCGTCTAGGCTTCCTCAATATTCTTACGGATGCAGATGTCAAAAATGAGATCCCTTCCAATCTGAATACCGTTTTTACCCTTAGACAAAAAGTATTTGATCGTTCCAATGTCAGTTTCTTTTTCATCGATAGGAGAACTATGGAAGAATACGATTTTATAGATGATGAATCACAGAAAAATAGTGTTACTGGAATTGAATACAATCTTGCATCATCTGACAGTAAATGGTCGGGACGTGCCTTTTTTCACAAATCATTTACGGAGGGACTGAACGAAGACGATCAAATTATCGGGATGCGATTACAACGAAATACATTAAGACACAGTGCTTCGATGGAATTCATTCACGGTGGAGAAGACTTTAGATCAGATCTTGGTTTTTTTAGACGTACAGGATTTTTGAAAATAGCACCCCAATATACCTTTCGTATTTATCCAAAAAATCCAAAAGTAAACAGCTATAGTTTTACCAACCGTAGCTACCTGTTTTTTGATCCAGCTAGAAATTATTTGGCTACAGACCGAGTGTTTAGTAATTCTATTAGAAAAAGTTTTTTAAATTCCAGCAGTTTGTCTTTGGACTATACTAATCGGTATGTGTTTCTGACTTCTAGCTTTGACCCAACCCGAAGCTCTGACGGGGTTGAACTCCCAGAAAATTCAAGTTATACCTATGGAGACCTTGAGATTTCCTACCGATCCGATTCGCGAAAACGATTTAACTTAGATACTACAATAACTTATGGGTCTTTTTATAATGGAACCAAATTTACCGTAGAAAATGAAATCAATTGGAGAAAACAACCGATCTTCAATACGAGTATGATTGTCAACTTTAACATCATAGAACTCCCTAAACCCTATGCTTCTAGAAATCTTTGGCTGATTAGTCCTAAGGTGGACTTTACATTTACCAAAACCCTAACCTGGACTACATTTGTACAATACAACTCCCAAGGGGAAAACCTAGGGGTAAATTCAAGAATGCAATGGCGCTTTGCACCTCTTTCGGATTTATTTTTGGTTTACAATGATAATTACATTAGTACAGACAATTTTTCGCCAAGATATCGTAGTTTTAACCTCAAATTGACCTATTGGCTAAATATTTAACAATGATCCGATTTCGAACTTTTCTCGTCCTTTTTTCCATAAGCCTCCTCCTTAGCTCATGTAATCCCAGCACTAAAGAAGAACCTGCCAACCTTATGATCGTTAAAGGAAAAGTAGAAGGCTTGCGAAAAGGGACACTTTTTCTTCAGAAAATTCAAGACACAATTTTGGTTAATGTAGACTCTACTTTGGTCAAAGGTACTCCCCAATTTGAATTCAGAACACCCATAGAGACTGCAGAAGTTTTTTACCTCTATCTAGATAAAGAAGATGGAGACAGCCTAAACGATCGTATTTTATTTTTTGGCGAAAAGGGAATGATAGAGATCAATACTCTGTTAAAAACTTTTGAAAGTAGCGCAAAAATTACGGGCTCCAAAAATCAAGAGTTACTTCAAGAATACCAATCTTATAGCAGAAAATTCAATGATCAGAATCTGGAATTGGTGAAAGAAATGTATGAAGCTCAAATAGAAGAAAATACTTCACGTGCAGACAGCCTTCAACAAAAAATTGAAAACCTTCTAAAAAGAAGGTATTTGTATACCATCAACTTTGCGGCAAACAATACAGACGAGAACATAGCTCCTTATTTGGCATTGACACAGGTGTTTGACGCAAATCTTTCTTTATTGGATTCTATCGCCATAAAAATGGTTCCCGAGGTACGTAGCTCTAAATACGGTAAAGAATTTATTAGTTTCTTAGAAAAAAGGCGCGAAATCGAAAGAGAAAATTAAAGTGCTGCAGATTTCTTTAGTAAAGAAGTCATTACCTTTTGGCGCTCTTTTTCGATCACTTGAAACTGGCCTTTCTTATCCTCTCCCTTTACTGCATTAATTTTGACCATCAATTCATCAAATGCACGAATGGCATCTTCGATTAATTGTTCACTTTTTGCTAAATCACCATCTGGATTTGACAGTTCCCAAAGATAAATCTCCTCGATAAGGTCTCCGATATCGTTATTGATTTCCTTTTTTAGCAATTTGATACTTGACATAATTTTTTTTTAAAAATATTATTGAAGATAAATATTTTTTAACATCAAAACGAAAAAAAAATAATTATCCTGAATAGCTTACATAATTTCTCGGAGTTTCATATAATGTAACTTCCAAAGTATGCTGGGGATTGAGGTGAGGTTTTAATGAATTGTATATAACAACAACAATATTTTCTGCAGTAGGAATCAGATCAAAGAAATCGGGTACTTCCTCATTCAAATTTTTATGGTCCATCTTATCTTCCACCTCTACTTTGATCAGATCTTTTAAGATTTTCATGTCCATTACGTATCCAGTCTCAGGGTCAATTTCACCTGTCACATGTACGATTAATTCGTAATTATGACCGTGGAAATGGGGGTTGGAACACTTTCCAAAAAGCGCTTCGTTTTGTGCATCGGACCAATCTTTACGATACAACCGATGGGCGGCGTTAAAATGGGCTTTTCTGCTGACAGTTACTTTCATTATAAAGTGTTTATATGTGTGTAAAAACGATCAAAGATGATTTTAAACCAAACCGTAAACTCCTCAGGGTTTTCTTCGAGAGCTTTGGCCACAGCATCCAAATTCATCCATTTCCAAGCGGCGACCTCTTCTAAATTGATCATAGGGGGTTCCTTGTAGTATCCTAGAAGTACATGATCCAATTCATGCTCTGTTAATCCGTTATCGAAAGGAGCTTTGTAAATAAAACTGAACAGCGCTTCTAATGAAGTAGAAAAACCCATCTCCTCTTTTAGGCGACGCTTTCCAGCTTCAATATTACCTTCTCCTTCCCTTTGGTGGCTGCAACAAGTATTGGTCCACAATCCAGGAGAATGATATTTATGCAATGCTCGTTGCTGGAGCATTAGTTCTCCTTTTTCATTTAAAATAAATACGGAAAAGGCACGGTGTAACACCGCTTTTTCGTGGGCTTCCATTTTAGGCATGGTGCCAATGGGGTTATCTTCAGTATCAACCAATACTACTTTTTCTTCTTTCATGCGTTTCAAAATTACCCATAATTTTCACAAAAACCTATTGTCGTTCGTTTCGCTTAGGAGATAATTTGGAGTATTTTTGTCGAAATTTCAACCATGGGTTTTTTAGAGGAAATCAAAAGACGACGTACCTTTGGGATCATCTCCCATCCCGATGCGGGAAAAACCACCCTGACAGAAAAACTACTCCTTTTTGGAGGGGCTATTCAAGAAGCAGGAGCGGTCAAATCTAATAAGATTAAAAAAGCGGCTACTAGCGACTTTATGGAAATCGAACGTCAACGAGGAATTTCCGTAGCTACATCGGTATTGGCATTTGTCTATAAAAACAAAAAAATCAACATTTTAGACACCCCCGGCCACAAAGATTTTGCCGAAGATACCTTTCGTACTCTTACCGCAGTGGACAGTGTGATTGTAGTCATCGACGTGGCCAAAGGTGTAGAGGAGCAAACCGAGAAACTGGTGGAAGTCTGTAGGATGCGAAACATCCCGATGATTGTTTTTATCAATAAATTGGATCGAGAGGGAAAGGATGCTTTTGATCTCCTGGATGAAGTGGAACAAAAATTGGGGCTTACCGTGACTCCCCTCTCCCTTCCTATTGGCATGGGTTATGATTTTAAAGGGATTTACAACCTATGGGAACACAATATTCAACTTTTTCAGGACGAACAAAAACAAACCATTGGTAAAAAAATAACTTTTGAGGATGTGGATGATCCTGAATTGGAAACTTCTATCGGTACTGAGCGTCTTGCCACTTTAAAAGAAGAATTGGAGTTGATTGAAGGAGTCTATCCTCCTTTTGACCAAACCGCTTATTTGGATGGAAAATTGCAACCGGTATTATTTGGTTCCGCGCTGAATAATTTTGGTGTGCAAGAACTGCTTAACTGCTTTATCGATATTGCTCCAGAACCCCTACCCAAAGCGTCAGAAGAACGCTTGATTCAACCCGAGGAACAACAGTTTAGTGGCTTTGTCTTTAAGATTCACGCCAATATGGATCCTAATCACCGTGATCGTTTAGCATTTGTCAAAATTGTTTCAGGTACTTTTGAACGCAACACCCCATACCTTCATGTACGCCACAATAAAAAACTAAAATTTTCCTCTCCCAACGCCTTTTTTGCAGAGAAAAAAGAAATCGTAGAAGTGTCCTACCCTGGAGATATAGTGGGGCTTCATGATACGGGAAATTTTAAAATCGGAGACTCGCTTACCAGTGGTGAGAACATTAACTTTAAAGGCATCCCTAGCTTTTCTCCAGAACACTTTAGGTACATAAATAATCAAGATCCCATGAAGGCCAAACAACTTGCCAAAGGCATTGACCAATTGATGGATGAAGGGGTGGCTCAACTGTTTACACTCAACCTTAACGGACGTAAGGTAATTGGTACCGTGGGTGCCCTCCAATTTGAAGTCATTCAATACCGGCTTCTCCACGAATATGGAGCCCAGTGTTCCTTTGAAAACCTTAATGTACACAAAGCTTGCTGGATAGAAGGAGATGAAAAGTCCTCAACTTTCCAGGATTTTAAAAGAATCAAACAAAAATTTTTAGCTTTAGACAAAAGCAATCAACTGGTCTTTCTAGCCGACTCTGCTTTTTCTCTGCAAATGGCTCAGGAACAATACAAGGAATTGCAATTTCATTTTACCTCAGAGTTTTAAGAATTGACACCTTCCCTCTTTGTAACTCTGTGCATAAAATTCTTTACACAATAATTTTTTCTCACCAATTATAGGAATTTTCTTACAAAGTTCACACTGAATTTAAACCTGTAGTATCCCCTTTGAGTTGGTCGTTATTCTCTTTGAAAAGATACGAACTGGTCTTCCTCTAATCGAAATTTTTATTGGACTTGCATTTCCTGATGAGCAGCAAATGTAGACCCTCATGAACAAATAATTTTTCTAAACGATTTGATTTTAATAAGTTCGGTAGAGAAACACCTTAATTCTTCGACGTCGAAGTAAAGAAACGAGATACTTATGTATAAACATTTAATTACACTACTGGCTCTAGGAATCCTACTAGGCTGTACACATCAAGAAACTGAGGTATATCTTTTTTCGTATTTTAAAGGAAATGGAGAGGATGGATTACACTTAGCTTCAAGTTCAGACGGATTTCATTGGGAAGCCCTAAACAACAATCAGTCCTTCCTCATACCCCAAGTGGGAAAGGATAAACTAATGCGAGACCCCTGTATAATCAAAGGAGCAGACGGAAAATTCCATATGGTATGGACAGTAAGTTGGAACGAAAAGGGTATTGGATACGCAAATTCAACAGATTTGATTCATTGGTCTGAACAAAAATACATTCCTGTAATGCATCACGAAGAAAAGGCGAGAAATTGTTGGGCTCCTGAATTGTTTTATGATTCCCATTCCGAAAATTATTTGATCTGTTGGGCTACCACAATACCCGGTAGGTTTGCGGAAACGGATTCTTTAGGAGATGACGGATACAATCATAGAATGTATTATGTTACCACAAAAGATTTTGTTGATTTTAGTAAAACAAAACTCTTCTATGACCCCGGATTTAATTCAATTGATGCAACCCTACTTAAAAATAAAAACACCTATCTAATGTTTATTAAAAATGAGACTCTGGGTCCAAAGCCCGAAAAAAACATCAGGATTGCAACGAGTAAAAATCTACTTTTTGACTGGAGTCAAGCTTCAAAACCGATAACCCAAAATTGGGTAGAAGGACCTACAGTCATGAAATTAAACGACAAATGGATCATGTATTTTGATAAGTATATCGAAAATAAAATGGGGGCTGTAAGTTCTTCAGATTTGAAGAATTGGATCGATATTTCTGATCAAATTCATTTTCCAGAAGATACTCGACATGGAACCGTTTTCAAAGTAAAAGAAAGTGTTTTGAACAAGATCCAATCTCAATAAAACAAGGACAATTATTGTAGGCTGTAAAAGCAAAAAACCCTCCGTTTGGAGGGTTTTTGTTTACGCTTCGCCAGCAGGCCCAAAATTAAGGGGTATTGGCGGAGGGTCATTTGTTTCTATAGTGCCATGCACATTTTCAAAACGTTGGATGTTATCTTCCAGTGCTTTTTTAAAACGTTTAGCATGTTCTGGTGTCAAAATCACACGTGACTTTACACGTGCCTTGGGCGCACCTGGCATGACTGTAATAAAATCTACGATAAACTCAGAAGCAGAGTGATTAATGATTGCCAAATTAGAATAGACCCCATCTGCCACCTCTTCATCGATGGCAATGTCTAACTGTTTTGGCTTTGGGGCTTTTTTATCACTCATGTTTAGAAACTTATTTCCTCTTCTTTGTCAATCAAAAGACTTTTATATTCCTCTTTTGAACCTACAATAATATCGTTATAAGTTCTCAGTCCTGTACCAGCAGGGATCTTATGCCCCACAATGACATTCTCTTTCAAACCTTCTAAGAAATCTACTTTTCCGTTTACCGCTGCTTCGTTCAATACCTTGGTAGTTTCCTGGAAGGAAGCTGCAGAGATAAAGGACTTGGTTTGTAGCGATGCACGGGTAATCCCCTGCAATTCAGGCTTGGCTGTTGCTGCAGCAGCATCTCGGGCTACTACCAAATTCTTGTCTTCGCGTTTTAGCAATGAATTTTCATCACGCAACTGACGTGAAGAAACAATCTGTCCTTGCTTTAGGTTTTCAGAATCTCCAACTTCTTCTACAATTTTCATTCCAAATAAAGTGTCATTTTCTTTGATAAAGTCGTAACGGAAAACCAACTGATTTTCTAAGAAAATAGAATCTCCTGGATCTAGTATACGAACCTTACGCATCATTTGGCGCACAACGACTTCAAAATGTTTGTCATTGATTTTCACTCCTTGAAGTCTATAAACTTCTTGGATTTCATTCACGAGGTATTGCTGCACAGCAGAAGGCCCTTTGATGTTCAAAATATCCGCTGGAGTTGTCGATCCGTCAGATAATGGCATTCCCGCTTTAACAAAATCGTTTTCTTGAACCAAAATCTGATTGGAAAGTTTGACCAAATATTTTTTGATGTATCCAAACTTAGATTCTACAATGATCTCACGATTTCCTCTTTTGATTTTACCAAAAGAAACCACCCCGTCAATTTCAGAGACTACAGCAGGATTGGATGGATTTCGTGCTTCGAATAATTCCGTTACACGAGGCAAACCTCCTGTAATATCTCCAGATTTTGCAGATTTACGCGGAATTTTCACTAGAATTTTTCCTTCTTCAATCTGGTCTCCCTCATTGACAATCAAGTGAGCTCCCACAGGTAAATTGTAGGATCGCAATACATTTCCTTTCTTGTCCGCAATGGATAAGGTGGGAATGATTTTTTTGTTTCTAGATTCAGAAATTACTTTTTCTTGGAAACCAGTTTGTTCATCAATTTCTACTTGATAGGTTACTCCTTGTTCGATGTTTTCAAATACAATTTTCCCTGTAAACTCAGAAACAATTACACCGTTGAATGGATCCCACTGGCACACAATAGTTCCTTTTTTAACTTTCGCTCCATTCTTAATTTGAAGTGATGAACCATAAGGAATGTTGTTGGTACTGAGTACGCTTTTGGTTTTAGCGTCTAAAATTTTAATTTCCGTAGTTCTCGAAATGACAATTTCAGCATCTTTACCATCGGCATCTTTACCATTAACAGTCTTTAGATCTTCAATTTCAGCAACTCCATCAAACTTGGTGACGAGCTTGTTCTCCTCAGAGATATTCCCTGCAACTCCTCCTACGTGGAAGGTTCTTAAAGTCAACTGAGTACCTGGCTCTCCAATAGATTGAGCTGCAATTACCCCTACAGCTTCACCACGTTGAACCATTTTACCAGTAGCAAGGTTTCTACCATAACATTTTGCACATATCCCGTATTGGGCAGCACAAGTCAAGGGAGAACGGACTTCGGCAGACTCTATAGGTGTATCTTTTATTCGGGCAATATGTGCTTCTTTGACTTCTTCTCCAGAAGCAATGATAACCTCATTGGTACGAGGATCTACAATATCGTGTAGGGTAACGCGTCCTAAAATACGTTCACCAAGTGTCTCTACAACCTCCTCGTTTTTCTTGAGAGGTTTGACTTCTACTCCTCGTAACGTTTCGCAATCTTCAATATTGACAATGACGTCTTGAGATACATCGTGAAGACGACGGGTTAGATAACCCGCATCTGCTGTTTTTAATGCGGTATCAGCAAGCCCTTTTCGTGCTCCGTGGGTAGAGATAAAGTATTCCAAAATCGAAAGTCCTTCTTTAAAGTTTGAAAGAATCGGATTTTCGATAATTTCTCCTCCACCTACGTTAGATTTTTTGGGTTTTGCCATCAAGCCCCGCATACCGGTCAACTGACGTATTTGTTCTTTAGATCCCCGAGCTCCAGAATCCAACATCATAAATACAGAATTAAATCCTTGTTGGTCTTCACTAATACGTTTCATTGCCAATTCGGTCAATTTTGCATTGGTAGAAGTCCAAATGTCAATCACCTGATTATATCGCTCATTGTTGGTAATCAGACCCATGTTATAGTTTCCGATAACGCTATCGACTTGACCATTGGCCTCGTCAATCATGGTGAGTTTTTCTGGTGGAATAATAATATCTCCTAAGCTAAAGGAGAGACCGCCTTTAAAGGCAAATCCATATCCCATGCCTTTGATTTTATCCAAAAAGGCTGCAGTTTCAGGAACGCTAGTCACTTTGAGAACATCTCCAATGATTTCGCGTAAGTTTTTCTTGGTCAAGACCACATTAAAGAAACCTGCTGCTTCTGGAACAACTTCGTTGAACAAGACACGTCCTACCGTTGTATCAATAATTTGATTTTCCAGAACTCCTGCATCGTTAAGTACCTTTGTTCTGATTTTGATCATCGCATTGAGATTCACACGCTTTTCATTGTATGCTATATGTACTTCTTCTACTGAATAGAAGGTCAAGCCTTCGCCTTTTACTTTTTCTTTCGGCGTTGACTTTCGAGCTTTGGTCATATAGTACAATCCCAATACCATGTCTTGTGAGGGTACGGTGATGGGTGATCCATTTGCTGGGTTTAGTATACTGTGGGATGCCAACATTAAAAGCTGTGCTTCCAGGATGGCCTCAGGTCCTAAAGGTAAATGAACCGCCATCTGGTCTCCGTCAAAGTCTGCATTAAAGGCAGTACAAACCAGAGGATGTAGTTGGATGGCTTTTCCTTCAATAAGTTTAGGCTGGAATGCTTGGATACCCAAACGGTGTAGTGTGGGTGCACGGTTCAAGAGTACCGGATGACCTTTCAATACATTTTCCAAAATATCCCAAACTACGTGTTCTTTTCGATCGATTATCTTTTTCGCAGATTTGACCGTTTTCACAATTCCTCTTTCAATAATCTTGCGGATAATGAAGGGTTTGTACAATTCGGCTGCCATATCTTTAGGCAATCCACATTCAAATAGTTTTAACTCAGGTCCCACAACAATTACTGAACGGGCAGAGTAATCTACTCGTTTACCCAATAGGTTTTGTCGGAAACGTCCTTGCTTTCCTTTAAGTGAATCCGAAAGTGATTTTAAAGGACGGTTGGAGTCTGTTTTTACTGCTGAAGCTTTACGTGTATTATCAAATAAGGAATCTACAGATTCTTGTAACATTCGCTTTTCGTTTCGCAAGATCACCTCAGGAGCTTTGATCTCTACCAAACGCTTCAAACGGTTGTTTCGAATAATCACACGACGATAAAGGTCGTTCAAATCTGAAGTGGCAAAACGTCCTCCATCTAGTGGAACTAAAGGTCGTAATTCAGGTGGAATTACTGGAATCACTTTCATGATCATCCACTCAGGAAGGTTTTCTCCACGTTCATTGGCATCGCGAAACGCCTCAACAACTTGTAGTCGCTTTAAGGCTTCTGTTTTACGTTGTTTTGATGTTTCGTTGTTTGCCTTATGACGCAATTCAAAAGAAAGGGATTCCAAATCGATGCGAGAAAGCAATTCAATTAAACATTCTGCACCCATTTTAGCAATAAACTTTTCCGGGTCTGAGTCTTCCAAATACTGGTTTTCTAGCGGGATTTGCTCCATGACGTTCAGGTATTCTTCCTCCGTCAAGAAGTCCATCGATTGCAAAGGTTCACCTTCTTCATTTTTGCCAATTCCAGGTTGGATGACTACATAGCGCTCATAATAGATAATCATATCGAGCTTCTTGGAAGGAAGTCCAAGTAAATATCCAATCTTGTTAGGAAGTGAACGAAAATACCAAATATGTGCTACAGGTACCACCAAGTTGATGTGCCCCACACGGTCTCTTCGGACTTTCTTTTCAGTAACTTCTACCCCACAACGGTCACAAACGATTCCTTTATAACGGATTCTTTTATATTTTCCACAGGCGCATTCAAAATCTTTGACTGGGCCAAAGATGCGCTCACAGAAAAGTCCGTCACGTTCTGGTTTGTGTGTCCGATAATTGATCGTCTCAGGCTTTAATACTTCTCCACGAGAGTTTCCTAGGATGATCTCAGGCGAGGCTAAACCAATAGAGATTTTATTGAATTTTTTTTGCGTAATGATTTCGTTATTTCTAGCCATAGCTAAATTTCGTCTTTTTAAAAATTATTCTTCCAATCGAATGTCAAGTCCTAGTCCCTTCAGCTCGTGCATCAATACGTTGAAGGATTCGGGCAATCCAGGTTCTGGCAATGTATCGCCTTTCACAATGGCTTCATAGGTTTTTGCTCTACCTACCACATCATCGGATTTTACGGTCAAAATTTCTTGAAGGGTGCTGGATGCTCCATAGGCTTCGAGTGCCCATACTTCCATTTCTCCAAAACGCTGACCTCCAAATTGTGCTTTACCTCCTAGAGGTTGTTGCGTAATCAATGAATACGGTCCAATAGAACGCGAGTGCATTTTGTCATCGACCATATGTCCTAATTTTAACATATAAATCACCCCTACTGTAGCAGGCTGGTCAAAGCGCTCTCCTGTCCCTCCATCATACAAATATGTATGTCCATATAAAGGTACATTGGCTTTTTCTGTCAAGGCATTGATCTGATCTATAGAGGCTCCATCAAATATAGGAGTAGCATATTTCTCTCCTAAGTTTTGACCTGCCCATCCTAAAACGGTTTCATAAATCTGACCAATATTCATTCGAGAAGGTACACCTAATGGATTCAATACGATATCTACCGGCGTTCCGTCTTCGAGGAATGGCATTTCTTCCTCACGGACAATTCGAGCTACAATCCCTTTGTTTCCATGACGTCCTGCCATTTTATCTCCTACTTTAAGCTTGCGCTTTTTCGCTATGTATACTTTTGCTAATTTTTTGATTCCTGCAGGAAGTTCATCTCCCACACTGATCGTAAATTTCTCGCGACGAAGGGCTCCTTGCAGATCATTTTCTTTGATTTTGTAGTTGTGAATCAAATCTGCGATCAATTCGTTGGTTTCCTTTGAAGTCGTCCAAGTACTTTTCGCTAAATGGGTATAGTCCTCCACTGCGGAAAGTAACTTTAAGGTGTATTTCTTGCCTTTTGGAAGAATTTCTTCACCTAGGTCGTTGGTGATTCCTTGACAGGTTTTACCATTGACTATTGAAAACAGTTTATCAATCAAAACAGTTTTCAATTCTTCAAATTTTACGTCAAACACATCTTCTAGTGCCTCCAATTCTTGCTTGTCTTGGTTGCGTTTGCGTTTGTCTTTTACCGAACGGGTAAAGAGTTTTTTGTCAATTACTACTCCACGTAAAGAGGGTGGTGCTTTCAACGAAGCATCTTTTACATCTCCTGCTTTATCCCCAAAAATAGCGCGTAATAATTTTTCTTCTGGAGTAGGGTCAGATTCTCCCTTAGGAGTAATTTTCCCTATTAAAATATCTCCAGGATTGACTTCAGCTCCAATGCGGATCATTCCATTTTCATCCAAGTCTTTCGTAGCTTCTTCACTGACATTCGGGATGTCGTTGGTCAACTCTTCCGTTCCCAATTTTGTATCGCGAACATCCAAAGAATATTCATCAATGTGAATGGAGGTAAAAATGTCTTGTCGAACTACTTTTTCAGAAATCACGATTGCATCTTCAAAGTTGTACCCTTTCCAAGGCATGAAGGCTACTTTCATATTTCTTCCCAAAGCCAATTCTCCAGCTTCGGTAGCATACCCCTGACACAAGACCTGACCTTTTGAAACACGATCACCCTTTTTTACTATTGGCTTTAGATTGATACAAGTACCTTGGTTGGTTTTTCTAAATTTAACTAGATTATAAGATTTTAAATTTCCATCAAAACTAACCAGACCTTGTTCTTCTGTAAAGTCATAACGGATAGATATTTTTTCTGCATCGACATACTCAACTACACCGTCACTTTCCGCATTGATCAAAACACGAGAATCCGAAGCAACTTGCTTTTCCAATCCTGTTCCCACAATAGGAGACTCAGGACGTAAAAGAGGTACTGCCTGACGCATCATGTTAGATCCCATCAGCGCACGGTTGGCATCATCATGTTCCAAAAAGGGAATTAAAGATGCTGAAATCGAAGCGATCTGATTGGGCGCTACGTCGGTATAGTTAATCTGTTCGGGAGACACCACAGGGAAATCGGCTTGATCTCGGGCAATGATTTTATCATCGAGTATCTGTCCAGATTTATCAAAGTTGATATTGGCTTGAGCAATCAACTGATCCTCTTCTTCCTCAGCACTGAGGTAATGAGTTTCTTTCAAGTTGATCTTTCCGTTTTCAACTTTACGGTAAGGTGTCTCAATAAAGCCAAGATTGTTCACTTTTGCATATACTCCGAGGGAGGATATCAATCCAATATTCGGTCCTTCAGGAGTTTCAATAGGACAAAGGCGACCATAGTGGGTGTAGTGTACATCCCGCACCTCAAATCCAGCACGTTCTCGAGAAAGTCCTCCAGGTCCTAAGGCAGACAAACGACGTTTGTGGGTAATTTCTGCCAATGGATTGGTTTGATCCATAAACTGCGACAACTGGTTGGTTCCAAAGAAACTGTTGATTACTGAGGATAATGTTTTCGCGTTAATTAGATCAATGGGAGTAAATACCTCGTTATCCCGCACATTCATACGCTCTCGGATGGTTCTTGCCATACGGGCAAGACCTACTCCAAACTGAGAAGACAACTGCTCTCCTACTGTTCGTACACGTCGGTTGGAAAGGTGGTCGATATCATCAATCTCTGCTTTAGAGTTGATCAATTCAATCAAATATTTTACAATGGTAATGATATCTAATTTGGTCAAAACTTGTTTGTCCATTTCAACATCTAAACCGAGTTTTTTATTCATTCGATAACGTCCTACTTCACCTAGGTTATACCTTTGGTCAGAGAAAAACAGCTTATCGATGATTCCACGAGCAGTATCTTCGTCTGGTGGTTCTGCATTACGCAACTGGCGATAAATATGCTCTACCGCTTCTTTTTCGGAATTGGTTGGATCTTTTTGCAGAGTATTGTAAATGATGGCATAGTCTGACATATGCGCATCGACTTTGTGTAAAAGAATGTTTTTTACACTTGCCTCCATAATCTCATCGATGTGTTCCTTTTCGAGGATAGTATCCCGATCGATAATAATTTCGTTACGCTCAATAGAAATAACTTCTCCTGTATCTTCATCGACAAAGTCTTCATGCCAAGTCTTTAATACACGTGCTGCCAATTTTCTTCCTAAAACTCGTTTTAGTCCTGCTTTGGTTACTTTAATTTCTTCTGCAAGATCAAAAATTTCAAGGATGTCACGATCATGTTCGAAACCAATCGCTCGGAACAAAGTCGTTACAGGTAATTTTTTCTTACGGTCAATGTAGGCGTACATAACGCTATTGATATCCGTAGCAAATTCAATCCAAGAACCCTTAAATGGAATCACTCGGGCTGAGTATAATTTTGTACCGTTGGCGTGAAAGGATTGGCCAAAGAAAACTCCAGGTGAACGGTGTAATTGAGAAACAACAATACGTTCTGCACCATTGATAACAAAAGTACCGCTAGGTGTCATATAGGGGATAGTCCCTAAAAAGACATCTTGGACAATTGTTTCAAAATCTTCGTGCTCTAGATCGTTACAATACAGTTTTAAACGTGCCTTAAGCGGAACGGAATAAGTCAGTCCTCTTTCGATACATTCTTGAATTGAATAGCGTGGAGGATCCACGAAATAGTCTAAAAATTCGAGAATAAATTGATTTCTGGTATCTGAAATGGGGAAATTTTCTTTAAACGTATTGAAGAGACCTTCTACATTACGTTCGTCAGATTTTGTTTCTAGCTGGAAAAAATCTTGAAAAGATTTAATTTGAATATCCAGAAAATCAGGATAATTGGGAGTGTGTTTTGCTCCTGCGAAGTTGGTTCTTTGGCTCTGTTTACTAGGCATCTAACTGTGTTTTTAAGGGTCATCATACAAAAGGGGCGGACATTAAAAAGGGATAGGCCTTTGGAAAAAATCCAAAAGCCTAGACCTCTATTGGTATGGATTGAGACTACTTAAGCTCAACCTCGGCACCTGCTTCTTCTAGAGATTTTTGAAGCGCTTCAGCTTCATCTTTAGCAACTCCTTCTTTCAATGGAGCGGGTGCACCGTCAACTAATTCTTTAGCTTCTTTAAGCCCAAGACCAGTCAATTCCTTTACTAATTTTACTACTGCGAGTTTAGAACCTCCCGCGGCTTTAAGGATCACGTCAAATTCTGACTTTTCCTCTGCTGCATCTCCAGTGGCTCCGCCACCAGCAGGTCCAGCAACCGCAACTGCAGCAGCTGCAGGTTCGATTCCGTACTCATCTTTTAAAATATCTGCCAACTCATTGACTTCTTTTACCGTCAAGTTGACTAGTTGTTCTGCGAATTCTTTTAAATCTGCCATGTTACTAATTTTTCTGTTAAAACTTTATTGTGTTAATTCGAGTGCGTACTTTTTTGGGTCAGGGTTTAACGTTCTGAAAGTGTTTTTAAAATTCCAGAGAGTTTCCCACCTCCTGACTGAAGTGCAGAAACCACGTTTTTGGTTGGCGATTGTAACAATGTTAAAATATCTCCAATCAACTCATCTTTAGATTTGATCGCAACTAAGGCGTCTAGTTGGTCATCCCCAATGTAAACGGCTTCTTCAATAAAAGCACCTTTTAAAATGGGTTTGTCCGACTTTTTTCTAAAGTCCTTGATCACCTTTGCAGGTGCATTTCCCGATTCGGAAAACATCAACGAGGTATTCCCTTTCAGGATCCCTGTCAACTCTCCAAAGTCATGAACGGAAGCTTCCATAGCTTTGGCGAGTAATGTATTTTTAACCACTTGCAGTTTTATATTCTGCTTGAAACAAGCCCTTCTCAGGTTGCTTGTTTGTTTTGCATCCAACCCTGCAATATCCGCTAAATAAAGGTTTTTAACTCCTCCTAAAGCTTCTTTAAGGCTTTCAATTGCTTCGTTTTTTTCTTGTCTTGTCATTGCTTGCGTATTGTGCGTTAGGCTAGTTTGGTGTCTATGGAAATCCCAGGACTCATCGTACTAGACATATAAACGCTTTTGACATAAATTCCTTTTGAGGTTGAAGGCTTTAACTTTAAAATGGTTTTCAACAGCTCATCTGCATTTTCAAAAATCTTTTCCGCAGAAAAAGATGCTTTTCCAATGGAAGCATGAACAATTCCTGTCTTATCCACTTTAAAATCAATTTTACCTCCTTTGACGTCAGCTACAGCCTTTTTGATGTCCATGGTGACAGTTCCCGTTTTGGGGTTGGGCATTAAGCCACGAGGACCTAATACACGACCTAAAGGGCCTAATTTTCCCATCACACTGGGCATAGTGACGATTACGTCAACGTCGGTCCATCCTCCTTTGATTTTCTGAAGGTAGTCATCAAGACCTATAAAGTCTGCACCTGCCTCTTTGGCGTCTGCTTCTTTATCTGGAGTTACCAAGGCGAGAACGCGAACGTCCTTTCCTGTACCATGAGGTAGGGTAACTACACCACGAACCATTTGATTGGCTTTTTTGGGATCAACACCCAGTCGAACTGCCAAGTCAACGCTCGCATCAAATTTTGTATTGGTAATTTCTTTTACCAAAGCAGAAGCTTCTTGGAGTGAATAGATTTTTTTAGGATCTACTTTTGCTCGCGCTTCTTTTTGTTTTTTACTTAATCTAGCCATTGCTTACTATTAAAAATTAAAAGGGAGCTTCTCCTGAGATTTTGAATCCCATCGAACGTGCCGTACCCGCTACCATTTTCATAGCAGACTCTACGGTAAAGGCATTGAGGTCAGGCATTTTATCTTCTGCGATAACTTTTACCTGATCCCAAGTGACCGTAGCCACTTTTTTTCGATTGGGTTCTCCAGAACCTTTTTTAGCTTTGGCTGCTTCCATCAGTTGAACGGCCGCTGGCGGAGTCTTGATGACAAACTCAAAGGACTTGTCAACATATACAGTAATCGCTACTGGTAAAACTTTACCAGGTTTATCTTGGGTTCGTGCATTAAACTGCTTACAAAACTCCATGATATTGACTCCTGCAGATCCGAGCGCGGGTCCAACCGGTGGCGATGGATTCGCAGCACCTCCCCGAACTTGTAGTTTTAATACTTTACTTACTTCTTTTGCCATTGTCTAATTTAATTTTAAGGGGGTGTAGAAGTTGGAAGCGGCTACACCATCTTAATTTATGTAACATTTATAGTTTTTCTACTTGCATATAACTCAACTCTAGCGGGGTCTTTCGTCCGAAGATTTTAACCATCACTTCGAGTTTGCGTTTTTCTTCATTTACTTTTTCGATAGTCCCCGTAAATCCGTTAAATGGACCATCAATAACTTTTACATTTTCACCTACGTTGAAAGGAATGGAAATGTGTTCTGTAGTAAGGGCTAATTCATCCACCTTACCAAGCATTCTGTTAACTTCTGCTTCACGCATAGGTATGGGCTCTCCCCCTTTGGTCTCTCCTAAAAATCCAATAACATTGGTAACTGACTTGATGATGTGTGGAAGTTCTCCAGATAAATTTGCTTTGATCATGATATATCCTGGAAAATAAGTGCGCTCTTTACTAATCTTTTTTCCATTGCGAATTTGTACAACCTTTTCTGTAGGAACTAAAATGTCCTCAACAAGGTGGTCGTAACTAAAGCGTGTAATCTCAGACATGATGTAGTCTTTGATTTTTGCCTCTTGACCGCTCACAGCACGAACTACATACCATTTTTTATCGCTTGTCGTTGTAGCCATCCTTATCCGATCAAATTAAAATAAAACTGTATCACTTTGGATAGCAAGGTGTCTGCACCCCATATTGCCAAAGAAAATAGGACAGAAAACACAAGTACAATGACTACCAAACGCTGAAGTTCGGAACGTTCAGTCCAAGAAACGTTATTTTTTAATTCCTCAAATGAATCTTTTATATAATCAATCATTGCTGCCATCTATTATTTTTATCAGCACGGGTTGAGAGGCTCGAACTCCCGACACCTGGTTTTGGAGACCAGTGCTCTACCAACTGAGCTAAACCCGTTTTTATTTGACACAAAAGGCGTCCCGTGTTTACGGGACACCTTCAATGTCATTTTAAAAACATTTTACTTAGTCTAGGATTTCGGTAACCTGTCCAGCCCCTACAGTTCTACCCCCTTCACGGATCGCAAAACGTAGTCCAATGCTTAAAGCGATTGGGCTAATTAAGTCAACATTGATCGTTAAGTTATCACCAGGCATTACCATTTCAACTCCGTCAGGTAAAGCAATATTTCCTGTAACGTCAGTAGTACGAACGTAAAACTGTGGACGGTAGTTGTTATGGAATGGTGTGTGACGACCACCTTCTTCTTTTTTCAAGATATATACCTCGGCTTTAAATTTAGCGTGAGGAGTTACAGAACCTGGCTTACAGATTACCATACCTCTTTTGATATCCGTTTTTTCGATACCTCTCAAAAGGATACCTACGTTATCTCCAGCTTCCCCACGGTCTAATATTTTTCTAAACATCTCAACTCCGGTAACTGTAGATTTTAATTTTTCAGCACCCATACCAATGATATCAACTTCATCTCCAGTATTGAATACTCCTGTTTCAATACGACCAGTAGCAACAGTACCACGACCAGTAATTGAGAATACATCTTCCACAGGCATTAGAGCGTCTTTGTCGACGTCACGCTTGGGCAATTCGATCCATGTATCTACTTCATCCATTAATTTCATTACGGTATCGACCCATTTTTGCTCTCCGTTCAATGCTCCAAGAGCAGAACCTAAAACAACAGGTGTATTATCTCCGTCATAGTCATAAAAAGAAAGTAATTCACGTACTTCCATTTCAACTAATTCTAGTAATTCTTCATCATCCACCATGTCTGCTTTATTCAAGAACACTACAATACGTGGTACACCTACTTGGCGTCCCAAAAGGATATGTTCTCTAGTTTGTGGCATAGGGCCATCTGTTGCAGCAACAACAAGTATAGCACCATCCATTTGAGCAGCACCAGTAACCATGTTCTTTACATAGTCGGCGTGACCTGGACAATCCACGTGTGCGTAGTGACGATTTGCTGTTTGGTATTCAACGTGTGAAGTGTTGATCGTGATTCCACGCTCTTTTTCTTCAGGAGCGTTGTCAATTTGATCAAAGCTTCTTGCTTCAGAAAAACCTGCATCTGCAAGCACTTTTGTGATTGCTGCAGTAAGAGTTGTTTTTCCGTGATCTACGTGACCAATAGTTCCAATATTTAAGTGGGGTTTCGACCGGTCAAATGTTTCTTTAGCCATAATTATTGTTGTTTCAATGTTATTTTTAGGAGCGCAAATTTATTAATTTTTTTCTTTTCAAAGATTGTTTTATGCTTTTTTTTTGTATATGTATTTGATTTTAATATAATCTAATACACAAAGTACTTGTCGCTAGACTCTAAACTATATTTTTTTGCTCTAAAAAGTCTTTTCTTTTACTCCTTATATTCTAAGAGTTTGAAAGGACTTAAATGCTTAATTTTGTTTTTTTGAAATAGGTTTAGACATTTCAGAATGCCGCTTTATGAATTTAATAATCATTGTTCCCTGTTACAACGAATCCAAAAGACTTGAACCATCTGCTTTTGAAGGCTTTATGAAAATACATCCCGAGCTGTCTTACTTATTTGTAAACGATGGCTCTAAAGATCAAACTCTGAGTATTCTTAAAAAAATGGAAAACCATTTTCCAAAGCAGGTAAAAATTCTGAACCTAGAAAAAAATTTGGGAAAAGCTAATGCCGTCAGAGCAGGAATGCGGGCTGCTTTAGATGAAAAAAAATACGATCGTATGGCCTTCCTAGATGCAGATCTTTCGACACCTTTAGAAGATTGCTATGGTTTGTCCAAAAAAATTGATGCCAAAACCCAATTTGTGTTTGCTTCGCGCCTTAAAAAATTAGATAATCATATCCAGCGAAAGTGGTATCGCTTTTTTATCGGTCGGATAATTGCGACATTAATCTCTAAAATGTTACGACTCCCTGTATATGATACTCAGTGTGGGTGTAAAATTTTTAGTTCTAAAATTGTTTTAACCGCTTTTGAAAAGCCTTTTATTTCCCGTTGGTTGTTTGATGTGGAAATTTTTTTTCGCTTAAAGAAATTTTTTGGAGTCCAGTTACTCAAGATCTCCAAAGAGGTTCCTTTGAATACTTGGATTGATTTGGGGGATTCTAGAATTGAACCTATTTACGGTCTTTTGGTATGGAAAGACCTATTGAAAATCTACAGACATTACAAATGAAAAAGATCCTTTCAATCCTTAGCAATGAAAAATGGCATCCCTTCTTGTTTTGGGGGCTGGTTTTGATTCGAGGGGTTTTTAATTTCAGCCTTCCCTTGATGGACAAAACGGAAGCGCGTTATGCAGAAATTGCCCGCATTATGGTTGAAACTGGAGATTGGATAGTTCCCCATATAGACTACGGAGTTCCTTTTTGGGCCAAACCCCCTCTTTCAACTTGGGCTAGTGCCTTAAGCATTTCTGTTTTTGGAGACCATGCGTTTTTTGTACGTTTGCCGTATTTGCTATTGGCCGTATTCATCGGTCTGTTTTTAGGAAGATATCAAAAGAAAAACACCTTCTATTTTCCAGGAATAGTATTACTTAGTTTACCAGAATTTTATTTGCACGCAGGGGTAGTCTCTACAGATCTTTTTCTAAGCTTTAGTGTTGGATTGGTCTTACTGAGTTTTTGGGAAGCCGTTCAAAAAGAAAGTTCCTCATATTGGGGCTATCTTTTTTTTGCAGGCTTAGGCTTGGGATTGCTTGCAAAAGGCCCAATTGTAGCAATTTTAACCTTACCTCCAATCGGTCTTTGGTGTGTTTTTACTGGAAATATTAAAAGAGCTGTAGTTACTGCGCCCTGGGTTGGAGGTGTAATTATCACACTTGTGCTAAGTCTTCCTTGGTATGCATTTGCGGAATGGCGATCTCCAGGTTTTATCGATTATTTTATTGTAGGGGAACATTTTGAACGCTATTTCAATTCCGATTGGAAAGGAGATAAATACGGTTTTCCAAAACAGCAGCCCCTTGGTATTGTGTGGTTATTTTTTATCGCCTTTGTTTTGCCCTGGTCGGTATTACTTATAAGGTTAATTGTAAAAAAATGGAAGCAAATAAAGGGCAATCCATGGACATTGTTTTTATTAATCTGGATGATCTGGACCCCCTTCTTTTTTACTTCTTCAAAAAGTTTAATACATCCCTACATCCTCCCATCGATGATTCCTGTTGCTTTAATGATAGTGTATTTTTGGAAAGAGGTTCAATACAAAAAGACCTATCTCGGTATTGGTGTCGGGATTCCCTTAGCACTTTTTTTTCTTTTGATGTCGGGAATTGCTAAACCCCTGTATGTAAACAATACAGACAAGTACCTTGTAACCAATCTCCGTCCTGAAGTTCCAGTGTATTCCTTGGATCAAAAATCTTACTCAAGTCAGTTCTATACTAAGGGAAAGATTCAAACTATAGACCTGAATTTTTTGACACAACTAATTCAAAAAAAACCTGTGGCTTACATTCGGATTACAAATAAGAGATGGAATTCATTGCCTTTGGAAATAAGAACTCAACTCTATAAATTTAGAGAAAATAGAAAGACAAGTATTTATACTTTTAAAAAATAAGTGGAAATGTTCCTCGTCTTAAACACCTCTGTTTTATAGTTTATAGGCTTGACGTGCCAGCAACCTCCACTGATTTTTTTGTTTTTTAAACACCATCATATTACCCAGACGAATACTTACAGGGTTGCCCTTATTGATCGCTTCTATCAAAAAAATATGCCGAACCACAGCTGTATCATCTCCTGAAAAATAAACGGTTTGATTTTCCGTATCGGTGGAAATAAAATTAAAATCTCCATGAACAACTGCATCTACAAACGCTTGTTTGTTTTCAATATTCCCACTTGAATGACCATAGGTAAGGGCTTCTGTAGTAAGATTTTTTAATGCGGTTTCATCACGATTGACCATCGCCTGGTTTAATTCATAAACTGCCTTTTCTACTCGTTCAACTTCAGGATTGTTCTGGCTTGAATTTTCTGGAGTTTGGGCGAAGACCGTCAGTCCACACAACAAAAGCAGAAAAAAAATTGGTGTCTCTTTTTGCATAAAAATGTATTTTAATTGGTTAACAGGATTGCAATTGATATTCCCATAAATGTAGAAAACCTGTGGCGATAAACCAGAAAAACCTTTTTATTTTTATCACTCGCAAAGGATTCAAATACCATTTAAATTTAATATGGGTAGATCTACAGTGATTTTTGGAAGATTTTTTGTATTTTAAATGAAGTTTGAAAACTAATATTTATTCGGGGTCGTCCCTGTAAAAAAAAATAATGAAATTTCTAGAAAAGTACTACCCCATTCTTCTTGCCTTTTTAAGCTTTTTATATTCAATTTATCTTTGGTTTTCAGGCAACCAATTGGAAGGTATATATGTAGGCTTATGGCCCGTTACCATTTTGGCTTTTGCAATTGCTATTAGACAGAGAAGAAAAGACGATAACTAAAACTATATGAACAATCAACTGACCTTTATTATTGGCACTTTGATCTTTATCGTTTATCTCTATTTTTATTTAAAAATAGTCTTAAGTCAAATTCAGAGAAAAAAACAAAATGATTCGGAGTATTTCGATACAAATGATTTTGACGGAATTGGCAATCAGGGACGCTTTCCAGATAAGAATCCAAAAAACAGATCGATATAAACTTTTTTTGATAAGCACTTGAAGTTGAGCGTTTCATTGAGGCTTCGTCTTATGATCCCAAAAGCCCACCCTATACTTTTTGTATGAATTTTTCCATACTTCATTAAATAAATACGTAAGTGAATGAACTAAATGATGAAATTATTTAGCCAAGATTTAAAGAGAAGTTTAAATCTGAAAGTTTTGAAAAGTATAAAAGGCATTCCGATGGAAAGCCTTGCTGTTAAAGAGAGCCAATGACGAGATTTGAACTCGTGACCTCTTCCTTACCAAGGAAACGCTCTA
>JAFMLQ010000001.1 GCA_017852075.1 Flavobacteriaceae bacterium
CGTTGACAGATTAGCAATCTGCTCCATTACCACTCTGGCACCTCTCCAAAATTGGAATTCAAAAGTAATAGTTCCCAGCAAAGTAAACAATCTTTTTTTTGATATTATTCAGGATATTCAATCCGAAGTTGATATACGTTCACTAGCTTCTTAAAAAGTACCTTTTTAATCGTTTCGATTTCAGAAAATGTGATGTCAGAGGAGTTAAATTGTTGTGCTGCCATTTTTCCGTCGATGATTTTATCAATAAAAGCCTGCAACTCATTGATATTGGGTTCTTTTAAGCTTTTTGAAGCCGCTTCAACAGCATCTGCCATCATCAAAATAGCGGTTTCTTTGGAGAAGGGTTTAGGTCCTAAATACCTAAAGTCTTCAATATTTACCTTATCGGGGGTAAGCTCTTCTTGCTTTTTATAAAAATAATAAACCGTAGATGTTCCGTGATGCGTTCTAATAAAATCAATGATTCGATCAGGAATCTTATTTTTTTGAGCAATTGCAACACCATCCAATACGTGGTTGATAATAATTTCTGCGCTTTGTTTGGGTGTAAGCTCCTCATGAGGGGAAAGAGTTCCTGTCTGATTTTCTGAAAAATACATCGGGGATTTTAGTTTACCAATATCGTGATACAGTGCGCCTACTCTTACCAAAAGGGTGTTTGCACCAATCTCATTTGCTGCGGCTTCTGCCAAATTGGCAACTTGAAGAGAGTGATGGAAAGTGCCAGGTGCTTTATCAGAAAGTTCCTTAAGCAAATTGGAATTGGTGTCTGATAATTCCAGCAAAGAAACATCTGAAACCAAACCGAATATTCGCTCATAAATATAAATTAGAGGTTGTACAAAAAGCATCAGTAAACCGTTGAGCATGAATAACCCCATGGGCGCAAAGTTAATTTGCAGAAGATTTCCTTCTTGAATAGTAGTAAAGGCTACATAACCCGTAAGATAAACCAAAACAATTTGTCCTACAGAAATAAATAAATTTGCGCGTCGGTATAATTGAGCCACAGATTGAATCGTCACTATTCCTGCTGTTATTTGGAGAAATACAAATTCAAAACTATTTGGAACTATAAATCCCAAAAGCAATACCGTCAAAAGGTGAATAAAAAGCCCCAATCGTGCATCAAAAAAGGCTTTGATAATTAAGGGCAGAATACAAATTGGAACCGCAAAGACATAATTTGTATTGTAATTTATGGTCAAAGTAACAGAAATTATAACCACCAGAATATTAAAAAAAATAAACGTCAATTTGCGATTGTCCTCATAAATAGAAAAACGATAAATATTAAGAAACAATAACAAAAGGGTAAAGGTCAATACAATAAGTATGCTATAACCAAATAGGACCCAATATGAACTTTGTCCTTCCTGTTGTAAGGTAAATTCTTTACGGAGTGAATTTAATATCTCAAACGTTTCTTCATCCACAAGGGCACCTTCAGCAACAATTAATTTCCCAGAAGGTATAAAACCACGTGATCTGGAAATATTTTGAAGCACTTGTGCCTTGGCAGTTTCATAAAAGTTCTTATCCAAACTGACATTTGGAACTATAAGCTCAAAGAAAAGATCCTTATACATATCTTCAAATGGGACATAAGAAGAGCTAACTATCCGGCTACCGATAAACTCAAAAAGCTTTTCTGGTTTGAAAAATTTATTTACCAAGATTGGTATCTCAGTTTGCCCTTGTATCAAAAGAATTTCCGGGTTCCCCTGATGGACATAGTTCGGTGGCAACACTCCGTAAAAGTAAACCTCGTCCAGGAGTTGTTTTCCAAAATCATACAAACTATCCAATACCATCGGATTCTGTTGATCTTGAAAAAATCCAATAAAGGCTTCAGCGTATTTTGAATAAACTTGATTTTTTATAGTTTCATCAGCTCGTAAATAAAGTTTTAAGTTTTTTAGGGCGGTCGCCTCGTCTTTTTTGACTTCTGCTTCAGATTTTAAAATTGAAAAATCAAAGGGGGAATAAAAATCAGGATATTGCCATACCCTACCCTTTTGAAATTCGTATTTGAACTGTCCTCCTAAAGGAAAAATATAAAGGATCAATACCGAGCTGGATAAAATCAATAAAGACTTGTAAAATAGTCCTTGCTGGGCGACAATATACTTCCAAACTGATTTCAAAAATCTTCTTTTAACCAAAACTACATAAACTTGGGCGGATTACTGCTATTTTGACTTCAGTTCAAGGCTTGTGGATTTAAAATTCCTATTTTTGTAAACGCTTTAGTAACAAATTTATTTGAATATTAAATTTTGGAATACGGCATTTGTCATTTAAGCATCGTTCCGATGCGAAGTGAAAATTCTCATCGATGTGAGTTGGTTTCACAGCTTCTTTACGGTGATTGTTTTAAAATCATTTCAAAGAAAAAAGGGTGGCTACAAATCCTAGCCCTTGCCGATGATTACAAAGGCTGGATCGACGAAAAACAGGCGCAGGCTATTTCAAAATCAGATGCAGAAAAAATTACTTTCAATTCTCCTCTTTATAGCACCCGATTGGTAGATTACGCCGAGACTCCTGAACATCATTTAACCGCAATAGTATTGGGCAGTAATATCGGCGCCTGTAGTTGGTTAGGAGATCGATACGAAGGGCCTACACAAGAAAAAAAAATAGACAAATCCAAGCTTCTTAAAACCGCATCGTTATATTTAAACACTCCGTATTTATGGGGAGGTAAAACACCTATGGGAATTGACTGTTCGGGACTTACTCAGATGACCTACCGAATCAATGGAGTATCAATTCCTAGAGACGCCTCCGATCAGGCACAAGTAGGTGAAACCTTAAGTTTTATTGAAGAAAGTGAAGCCGGAGATTTAGCTTTTTTTGATAATGCTGAAGGTGAAATTATTCATGTAGGTTTACTTCTAGAAAATCATTACATATTACATGCACACGGAAAGGTGCGAATTGATCGAATTGATCAAACAGGAATCTACAACACCGAAACCCAACAACATTCCCACAAGCTTAGAATTATTAAAAAAATGATATAAAAAAACCCTCGCTATTGGGAGGGTTTTAAATTATATTTTGAAGGAGCTATTAGTTATTCCACCATTTCTTTCATCCTCTTAAAACCTTCATTGTTACCCAGTGTTCCATAAATATTCATCAATGTTTTTATGGCTTCTTGGTTTTTATTGAGTTCTACAAGTTTTTCTAAAACAGGGACACATTCTCTGTAAAGTTCCTCTCTTTTAAGCTTTAGTTCGTCATAACGAACATTATCCGCTCTAGAGGTTCCTAAACCATTCATTTCTTCTACAATTTCACTTTCTCCTTGGAGAATGAGCGAAACCAGATTGAGGTAACCTGATTCATAATTGGGATCCAATTCAATTGTTTTTTCATAGTATTCCCTTGCTTCTTCTGTATTTCCATTCTGAGCATTTACTACACCCAAATTAAAATAAAGTGTTGCGTTATTGGGATCCTGTGCAATTGCTTCTTTCATCAACTCTCCGAAACGTTCTGTTTCTTCAAGTTGAATGTATAAATTTGCTTCTGTCAAAATAAGATTCAAATCCTTAGGATCTTCCATTCGAGCTAACTTTACGGCACCCATTGCCTTTTCATTATCTCCAATTTGAGCATAAATTAAAGCGATATTTTTGATGATTTCAGGGTATCTTGACTCAGTGGTTTCTTCTCTAAAATCAGTATATTCATTCGTTTTTTTGTAAATACTGTATTCCGACTCAGAAAGTTCAACCTCTTCATCTGATTTTGCAGGCTTTGCAAAATATTGTGTTACGACTCCGTCATATTTGATTTCTTTGAGTAAATTATAATACTTCAAGGCATTGTCAAAATCCTGTCCATTTACAGCACTTGAAGCGGCAAAGTATAAATAGTCTTTGTTCGTCTCAGGGTCTATAGTGTAGGCTAAATATAGTTTTGAAGCGGCTTCTGCGTAACGTTGTTCGGCATTGTCTTCAATAGCACTATTTACAACAGCAGATGTAAGCGAAATCACTTCATTGGCATACTCTGGATCATTACCCCCCGCAGCTTCATACGCTTTAAATTTATCTAAAGAAGATTGAAATTCTTTATTGACCCGATCTATCTTTGCCTCTAAATAAGTTTTTTGTAATGTGACTTTATCATCGGCAGTATCAAACAGTGCTGCATTGGTTTCTAAAATATCCGTAGCGCCTTGAACATCACCTGCATCAAACGCTTTAATGGCTTTCTTGATTTCTTTCTTTTGTCCAATGGAAACAGAAAGTGTAAAAATAAAAATTAGAGTTAATAGGTTTTTCATTGTATTTGTTTAAAATAATTTATTCAATAATAGTGCCATCGTTTACTTCAAGATCATTTACATCTTCAATTGGATCATCGTCTTTCATAACTTTGGCCACTGCTGCTATGGTGTCATCTCCCTTCAGGTTAATGAGTTTTACTCCTTGAGTAGCGCGACCCATAATCCGTAACGTACTTATTTCCATTCGTATGGCAATACCAGATTTGTTGATAATCATCAAATCATCTTGATCAGTAACATTTTTGATGGATACTAGTTTTCCTGTTTTTTCAGTAATGGAAATAGTTTTCACACCCTTACCTCCTCGGTTGGTCACTCGATAATCTTCCACGCTAGAACGTTTTCCATATCCATGCTCTGAAACCACAAGAATATTGGCATCCATATCATTTACAGCAATCATTCCGACTACTTCATCGTTTTTGTCATTAAGAGTGATTCCCCGAACTCCCGAAGCACCTCTCCCCATAGGACGCGTTTTACTCTCTTCAAATCGAATAGCTTTTCCAGATTTGACAGCCAACATAACATGACTGTTACCTGTGGTGAGCTTTGCCTCCAAAAGTTCATCTCCATCACGGACACTTATTGCGTTAATTCCGTTGGTTCGTGGACGAGAATATTGTTCTAAAGAAGTTTTCTTGACTTGACCCTTTCGAGTAGCCATAATTACATAATGGGAATTTACATAGTCCTCGTCTTTTAAATCTTGTGTACAAATAAAAGCCTTGACCTTGTCGTCCTGCTCAATATTGATAAGATTTTGGATTGCTCTTCCTTTAGAGGTTTTCGAGCCTTCGGGAATTTCAAATACCCGCATCCAAAAACACTTTCCTTTTTGTGTAAAAAACAACATGTATTGATGATTGGTTCCTACAAAGAGATCTTGTAGAAAATCCTCATCCCTTGTCGTAGAGGCCTTTTGCCCTACTCCACCTCTATTTTGAGTTTTATATTCAACTAGAGGAGTTCTTTTTATGTAGCCTGCGTGAGAAATTGTAATGACAACTTTATCATCGGGAATCATATCTTCCATACTAAAGTCTCCTCCAGCATATTCGATATTCGAACGACGTTCGTCTCCGTATTTTTCTTTAATTACACTAAGTTCCTCTTTAATAATATCCATTCTGCGATCCTTTTTTTCAAGTATGTCCTTGAGATCTGCAATGGTTTTGAGTAGTTCATCGTATTCAGTTCTGAGTTTGTCTTGTTCTAAACCTGTCAATTGTCTCAAGCGCATTTCAACAATCGCTTTAGCCTGAATTTCAGAAAGTTCAAATCGTTTAATCAAATTCTCCCTAGCAGCATCTGCATTTTGAGATCCTCGGATTATGGAGATTACTTCATCAATATTATCTGAAGCAATTATAAGTCCTTCTAAAATATGCGCCCGTTCCTCCGCTTTTCGCAACTCATATTGAGTTCTTCTAACCACCACATCGTGACGGTGTTCTACGAAATGGTGAATCATATCTTTCAGATTCAACATTTGCGGCCTTCCTTTGACTAGTGCAATGTTATTGACACTAAATGAAGATTGAAGAGAAGTATATTTGTATAATTTGTTTAAGACAATATTGGGTACTGCGTCTCTTTTTAGTACATAAACGACGCGCATTCCATTTCGGTCTGACTCATCTCGAATTGTGCTAATTCCTTCAATTTTCTTATCGTTGATAAGTTCGGCAGTTTTTCGAATCATTTCTGCCTTATTTACTTGAAAGGGGATTTCATTTACGATAATACATTCCCTTCCATTAACTTCTTCAATATTTGCCTTGGCTCTGATTACAATTCGCCCACGACCTGTTAAAAAAGCTTCTCTAACGCCTTCATAACCATAGATTGTTCCTCCAGTAGGGAAATCTGGAGCCTTGATGGTTTGAATCAATTCCTCAATGGTAATATCATTGTTGTCGATGTACTGAATGGTTCCCTCTACCACTTCGGTTAGATTATGGGGTGGCATATTTGTAGCCATACCTACAGCAATTCCTGAAGCACCATTAATTAATAAATTAGGAACTCGTGTAGGAAGTACAGTAGGTTCTTTAAGAGTATCGTCAAAATTGAGTTGCAGATCTACCGTTTCTTTATCGATATCTGCCATCAAATCTTCGGACATTTTTTGCATTCGTGCTTCAGTATAACGCATTGCAGCAGGACTGTCGCCATCCACAGAACCAAAGTTACCCTGACCGTCCACCAGCATGTACCGCAAACTCCACTCTTGGGCCATACGGACCATGGTGTCATAAACTGAGCTGTCGCCGTGGGGATGATACTTCCCCAGCACCTCTCCGACAATACGAGCTGATTTTTTATACGCAGTATTAGACCTTATGCCTAGTTCGTGCATTCCGAATAGTACGCGTCTATGTACGGGTTTTAATCCATCCCGAACATCAGGAAGTGCACGTGACACAATGACAGACATTGAATAATCAATGTATGCCGATTTCATTTCATCTTCTATCTTAATAGGAATGAGCTTATCTCCTTCGTTCATGTGAGTTGTTTAGTATGGTAGCTAAAATAAGGAATAAGCCTACAATTCGCCATCAAAATAGAGCCTTAATTAATAAAATTATTAACAGAAATTTGATTCTTTTTGTCGGTAAATAATCTCACTTCTTTTTTTGAATTCTTAATATTTTTTTGTCTATTAGCAGGGTACAACACTTTGGTCTGTTATTTGCCGAAGTAATATTTTAAACAGAAGCTATGGATGATAATTTTTCACCACGTGTAAAAGATGTAATCGCATTCAGTAAAGAAGAGGCCTTAAGATTAGGGCACAACTTTATCGGTACGGAACATCTCATGTTGGGGATTTTGAGAGATGGAGGCGGAAAAGCAATAGCTATCTTAAACGCTATCGAAGTAAACCTTGAAGAATTGAGACGTAAAGTTGAAATCCTCAATCCTGCAGGAGTCGAAGAAACCCCTCTGTTAAACGACAAAAAGAACCTTCACCTCACTAGACAAGCAGAACGGGCTCTCAAAACCACTTTTTTGGAAGCCAAGTTATTTCAAAGTGAATTAATCAATACGGTGCATTTACTTCTGTGTATTCTCAGAAATGAAAATGACCCTACAACAAAACTTCTTTCTCAGCTCAATGTAGATTATGATATTGTAAAAGAACAATTCAAACTCATGTTGGCAAACGATACAGATACTTCTTTCGATGACCTTCCTTCTGGAGTTTCGTTCCCAGAAGAAAAAGAAAATGAGGATGATAGCAAAGAAAATCCCTTCATTCCCACATCAGAATCCAAAACTTCAAAAAAATCTAAAACCCCCGTTTTAGACAATTTTGGTCGTGACATTACTGTACTTGCCGAGCAAGAAAAATTAGATCCTGTAGTAGGAAGAGATAAAGAAATTGAACGTGTTTCACAAATCCTTAGTAGAAGAAAGAAAAACAACCCCTTACTGATTGGTGAACCTGGAGTAGGTAAATCAGCCATAGCAGAGGGTCTTGCCCTTCGTATCATTCAAAAGCGAGTTTCTCGTGTACTTTACAATAAACGTGTGGTCAGTCTAGATCTAGCCAGTTTGGTAGCCGGTACAAAATACAGAGGACAGTTTGAAGAGCGCATGAAAGCGCTAATGAACGAACTAGAGAAAAATGATGACATCATTTTATTTATCGATGAAATTCACACTATAGTAGGTGCAGGAGGAGCTACTGGAAGCCTTGACGCCTCTAACATGTTCAAGCCAGCCCTTGCAAGGGGAGAAATTCAATGTATCGGGGCTACAACCCTAGACGAATATCGTCAAAACATTGAAAAAGACGGTGCTTTAGAACGTCGTTTTCAGAAGGTGCTTGTGGAACAAACCAGCACTGAGGAAACTTTAGAAATCCTCAAAAATATCAAAGAACGATATGAAAATCATCACAACGTTAATTATACCGATGATGCACTGAGTGCATGTGTTGACCTAACTGATAGGTATATGTCAGATCGGTTTCTTCCAGACAAAGCAATTGATGCTTTAGATGAGGCTGGTTCTAGAGTACATATTAATAATATGAGTGTACCGCAGGAAATTATCGATTTGGAAAACCAACTAGACCAAGTTAGAGAATTGAAAAATTCTGTAGTCAAAAAACAAAAGTATGAGGAAGCTGCTAAGCTTCGAGATGACGAAAAACGTGTGGAACGCCTACTCGTTGAAGCACAAGAAAAATGGCAGGAGGAATCCAAACAAAACCGTGTTACAGTAAATGATAACGATATTGCAGACGTGGTATCTATGATGACCAACGTACCTGTAAATAAAATTGTCAGGTCTGAAAAAACAAAACTATCAAAATTAGCTAGTGTCATTGAAACCAAATTAATAGGACAAAGTGAAGCCGTTGAAAAGGTAGTCAAAGCGATTCAGCGAAATCGTGCTGGGCTCAAAGCACCAGACAAACCAATCGGATCGTTTATTTTCCTTGGACAAACAGGAGTAGGAAAAACTCAATTGGCAAAAATTCTTGCCTCTGAAATCTTTGATTCAGAAGAAAATCTTATTCGTGTTGATATGAGTGAATACATGGAAAAATTTGCCATTTCAAGATTGATTGGCTCACCTCCTGGCTATGTAGGTTATGAAGAAGGGGGTCAATTGACCGAAAAAGTCCGAAGACGTCCCTATTCAGTAATTTTATTGGACGAAGTTGAAAAAGCACATCCTGATATTTTCAATATGTTGCTACAGGTTCTTGACGATGGATTTTTAACTGATAGCTTAGGAAGAAAAATCAACTTCCAAAACACGATAATCATCATGACTTCCAACGTCGGAGCGCGTCAAGTCAAAGACTTTGGCACTGGCCTAGGTTTTGAGACGGCATCGCAAAAAGCCCAATCTCAAGAAATTGAAAAAGGAGTTATTGAAAAGGAATTGAAAAAGACTTTTTCTCCCGAATTTCTCAACCGTATAGACGATATCGTTGTCTTTAATCCCTTGGATAAAAAAGATATTCGAAAAATTGTTGATATTGAGTTAGTGAAACTTATACAACGTATCAATCAACTTGGATATCAAATTGAAGTTTCTAAAGCAGCAAAAGACTTTATTGCAGAAAAAGGATTTGATAGTAAATATGGTGCAAGACCTTTGAACCGTGCGATCCAAAAACATTTAGAAGATCTTGTAGCAGAAAACGTGGTGAACAATGCAATCAAAGAAGGAGACAAAATTTTAGTCGATCAAAATGAAGATGGCGAAAAACTTCTATTAAAAATCAACCAAGAATTGGAGACATCGTAAAAAAAAGAGGTTTTTTTTACTCGCACTTTAAAAGTTTTCATTTGTGAAGTCTTTTTAGACCCAAATTGTTTTAAACCAAGCAATAAATAGTATTTTTACGCCTGTTTTAATGACCAGCTACCCTGCCATAACAAAGGTTTAGCTCGTACACAATTGAATATGAAGGTTTTAAAATTTGGCGGTACTTCTGTCGCAAATCCACAAAGTCTTACCCACGTCATAGACATTATAAATAGCTCTAAAGAGCGTCAAGTTATAGTGGTCTCTGCCTTAGGGGGGATAACAAATTTACTAGTAGAGATGGCAGCAAAAGCCAGCTCTGGCGTTCCGAACTACAAAGCGCATATTGATACAATAGAAACCAGACATCTGGAGCTAATCGAATACTTTGTCCCTGTCACCCAGCAAAGTGAAATCATCAGTTTTTTAAAATCACAACTTAATGAGCTAGAAGAAATTCTGGAATCGTTATTCACTCTAGAGGAAGCCACTCAAAAAAGTCTTTCAAAAATATCCAGCTATGGAGAAATTCTATCTAGCACCATTATTTTTCACATTCTCAAACATCAAGATTGTAAGGTAACTCTTAAAGACGCTCGCTCATTCCTATTCACACACACCTTGAATGATCGCGAAGTGGTCAACCATGAATTAAGTGCTAAAAAAACAATAGCTCTTATTAACAATAGTGATGACGAACTTATTCTTGTCCCTGGTTTTATAGCCCAAGACGAAGAAGGAAATACGACAACCTTAGGACGGGGTGGATCTGATTTTACAGCCTCATTAATCGCCAATTACATAGATGCTCCATTATTGGAAATCTGGACCGATGTCAGTGGAATGTTTACTGCAAATCCAAAACTGGTTAGTCAAGCACAGCCCATTGAAAAACTCTCTTATCACGAGGCGATGGAACTTTCACATTTTGGTGCGAAAGTTATTTATCCACCCACCCTTCAACCTCTCATTGAAAAAAAGATACCTGTACTTATTAAAAATACCTTTGATGCTTCTGCAAAAGGGACGCGGATTGATGAAAATGGAGCTGCCCAAAAAGAAGGCGCAACAGTTAAGGGAGTCAGCCACATAGAGAATGTTGCTCTTATCAGCTTAGAAGGAAGCGGTATGATTGGAATCCCTGGATTTTCCAAAAGGCTATTCGAATGCCTTTCTCTCAAGCAAATCAATATCATTATGATTACACAGGCTTCATCAGAACACTCCATCTGCATAGGGGTTCGTTCTGAAGATGCAATTCCTGCAAAAAAAGCCATCGATGCCCATTTCACTTTTGAAATTAGTCTCAACAAAGTAGCTCCCGCAAAAATTGAAACAGAAATGACTAACATTGCTGTAGTCGGAGATCGCATGAAAGACCATCAAGGAATCAGTGGTAAACTTTTCAGCAGCCTTGGGGCAAATAACATAAATATCAGAGCGATTGCACAAGGTGCCTCGGAGAGAAACATATCTATTGTAATCGACAAAAAGAACACCCAAAAGGCGTTAAACACAATTCATGAAAGCTTTTTTGAAGAACAAACAAAAGAGCTCAACCTGTTTATTACCGGTGTAGGTAACGTAGGAGGAAAATTATTAGAGCAAATCCATAGGCAACAAGAATATCTTTTGGAGCACCTGCGATTGAAAATTCGGGTAATCGCATTGTCCAATTCTAGAAAGATGCTACTTCAAGAAAATCCAATTGAATTAGATAATTGGAAGGTGGAACTTGAAAAAAGTGAAACTAAAGCAGATAGAGATCTCTTCTTTGATCACATTAAGCAATTGAATTTACGCAACAGCATCTTTGTAGATAATACGGCTAATGAAACCATTGCAAGAGAATACGAGCGCTATTTAGAACACAACATAGGGGTTGTAACCTGTAATAAAATTGCCTGTGCAAGTTCTTTATCAAATTACCTTGATTTAAAGAAAACAGCTAGACGCTTTGGCACTCCCTTTTTGTTTGAAACCAATGTAGGCGCAGGGCTTCCTGTAATAGACACTTTAAACAACCTCATTGCCTCGGGGGATGAGATTCATAAAATTCAAGCCATTCTTTCTGGAAGTTTAAATTTTGTTTTTAATAACTTCACCTCTACCACTTCTTTTAAAGAGGTTGTTCAGCGTGCTCAAGAAGAGGGCTATACAGAACCCGATCCAAAAATAGACCTCAGCGGGGTTGATGTAGCCAGAAAAATTCTTATTCTAGCACGTGAAAGTGGATTTAGTTTGGAATTGGAAGACATACATAACAAACTTTTTTTGCCAGAAGAAGTACTCAATACTTCCAATAACCAAGACTTTTATTCTGCGATAGAAAAAAATGAAGACCACTTCCAAAATTTACTTAAACATGCAACAGAAAAAAATGCTAGACTTAAGTATGTTGCCCAATTAGAGAATGGAAAGGCATCTGTAGGACTTCAAGAAATTGAATCAGACCACGATTTTTATAATTTAGAAGGGAGTGATAACATCATTTTATTTTATACCACCCGTTACAAAAACCAACCTCTCATTGTGAAAGGGGCTGGAGCTGGAGCTGAAGTCACAGCGGGAGGAATTTTTGGAGATATTATTCGAATAGGAAAGAAATAAATGGAGGAAATTAAAATTTTTGCACCAGCAAGTGTGGCCAACATCTCATGTGGATTTGATGTGCTTGGGTTCTGTTTAGACCCTATAGGTGATATCATGCACGTCAGCAAAACAGAAACTCCAGGAGTACAAATTGGGACTGTTACGGGTCAAGAATTACCTATCGATCCCTTAAAAAATGTTGCCAGTGTGGCTGTTTCAGCCCTTTTGGAGGCGCATCCTTCAAAAAAAGGTTTTCGTATTGATATCGACAAAAGAATTAAACCTGGAAGTGGAATTGGAAGTAGTGCAGCCAGTGCAGCAGGAGCGGTTTTTGCTGTAAATGAATTACTGGGGAAACCTTATTCTAGAAATGAGTTGGTACAGTTCGCCATGGCAGGTGAAGCCCTAGCTAGTGGTGCTGCGCATGCAGATAATTTAGCCCCAGTTTTACTAGGTGGATTTACTCTCGTTCGGTGTAATAACACTTTAGACATCCTCAAACTCCCTACCCCTCCAGATTTGTTTGCGACAGTAATACATCCCAAAATTGAATTAAAAACCATTCATTCAAGAGCGATTTTAAAAAATGAAATTCCGCTCAAGAAAGCGGTTGCACAATGGGGCAATGTGGGTGCTTTTGTAAGTGCGCTGTATACACAAGACTATGAACTCCTTTCAAGGAGCATGCAAGATGAAGTAATCGAACCCCTTCGGTCCATGTTAATCCCTAAGTTTAATGAAGTAAAACAGGCGGCATTAGCTTCTGGAGCATTGGGTAGTGGTATCTCAGGTTCGGGACCATCTATCTATGCTTTGTCAAAAGGAAAGGCAATGGCAATAAAAGTAGGAGACGCAATGAAAACGTTTTATGATCAGATTGGATTAGACTACGACATTCATATTTCTTCAATCAACGAAAAAGGGATCAAAATTTTATAACAGGTGAAATACTTTAGTTTAAATCACAATGCAAAAGATGTGAGCTTCCTTGAAGCTGTGGTAAGTGGCCTGGCTCCCGATCGCGGTTTGTACTTCCCAAAAGAAATTCCCGTTCTAGATCAAGCGTTTATTTATAATCTACGACAGTATTCAGATCATGAAATAGCGTTTCAGGTAATTCAACCCTTTGTAGGCGAAGACATTCCTAAAGAGCAATTAGAAAAGATTGTGAAAGACACGCTAAACTTTGACTTTCCCATTGTCAAAATCACAGAAAATGTTGCAGCTCTTGAGCTTTTTCAAGGCCCTACCCTAGCGTTTAAAGATGTAGGAGCGCGTTTTATGGCCCGTTGCCTTTCCCATGCAAATACTGTGAAAGAAAGAGGGAAAATTACCGTATTGGTGGCTACTTCTGGAGATACTGGAGGTGCCGTAGCTGATGGTTTTTATAAAGTAAATGGAATCGATGTAGTCATTCTTTACCCCAAAGGAAAAGTGAGTGACATACAAGAGCGACAGTTGACAACATTGGGAGAAAACATAACTGCTTTAGAAGTTGATGGAACGTTTGATGATTGCCAAGAAATGGTCAAGTCTGCCTTTATAGATATTGAATTGATTCAAAAGATTGCCTTAACCTCCGCCAACTCGATTAATATTGCACGTTGGTTAGCGCAAATGTTTTACTATTTTATCGCTTATAAAAATAGGCCCAATCCAGATAAAAAATTAGTGATTTCTGTTCCTAGTGGAAATTTTGGAAATCTTTGTGCTGGACTAATTGCCCGACAAATGGGACTCCCCATTGACCATTTTATAGCAAGTACTAACGTTAACAATACAGTTCCTGAATATTTAGAATCAGGAGAATACGCTCCCAAAAAGTCAATTCAAACGATTTCTAATGCGATGGATGTGGGTGACCCAAGTAACTTCATTCGTATACAGAAAATATTTAATAACGATTTTTTTAAACTAAAAAAGACCTTGAGTGGTTTTAGTTATTCGGACAAACAAACAGAAAAGGCAATCAAAGAAATATTTGATCAAAAAGGATACATTGCTGATCCGCACGGTGCAATTGGTTATCTCGGTTTGAAAGCGTTTGTGGAGTCTCAGGAAGACCCCACATCCTATCAAGGTATATTCTTAGAAACCGCCCATCCAATTAAATTTGCAAATTCTGTAGAAAAAATTCTAAACACTCAAATTCAAATGCCAGAACGACTCAAAGGTGTGCTTCAAAAGGAAAAATTAAGTCGCCCCATAGACACCTATCAAGAATTGAAATCCTTTTTGTTGACTCGTTAGTCTATTTTCAGAGGCGGTAATGTAAAATCATCTAACGCACTTTTTTCTTTCATTAGAGATTCTATTTCATCCCATGCTCTAGGAGCATCTTTAGAAAGGTTTTCAGGTCCCTTTTCAGTTATCAATATATCATCTTCAATTCGGATTCCTATATTCCACCATTTGGGATCGCATGGACTACCCTCAGGGATATAAATACCAGGCTCCACTGTGATGACCATATTTGGAGCTAAATTCTTATACAAACCAGGATCATGGACATCTAAACCAATGTGATGAGCTACACCATGGGGAAGGTAACGTCTAAATTCCTCAGCCTGTTCGATTATCCCTAACTCCAGTAATCCCTCCTGAACAACCTTATAAGCAGCTTTAGTAATAGCTCTAAAGCTTTCACCACTTTGAGCGGCATTAATCCCAGCATTTTGAGCATCATAAACAATTTTGTAAAGAGCGCGTTGCTCTGCTGTAAATTTTCCTGAAACGGGAATTGTTCTTGTCACATCTGCGGTGTAACCGTTATACTCGGCGCCAAGATCCATTAAAATAAGTTGGTTTTCAATATCTGTTTTATCATTAGTGATATAATGAAGTACACAGGCATTATCTCCAGCTCCTACAATAGAAGGGTAGCCTTCGTGTGCCGCACCATATTTTTTATACACCAATTGGTGAATTCCCTGCACTTCACGTTCTGTCATCTCAGGCTTAATGGCTTTCATTACTTCGCGTTGTCCCTGTGCAGAGATCTGAACGGCTTTCTTTATTAGGGTAAGTTCTTCTTGAGCCTTAATTTCACGAGAACTCGCCATAAAATTCGACAATTGATCAATATCAAAATTGTACTCTCTTAATAAAAAGGCACTTCGTGTTTTTAAATCGGTTAGTGTTGATTCATCCTCAGCTTTTAGAATGAAATCTTGAATCACAGGGTCTTCTAAGAGACTAGGATCGTTTTTTGATAAATAATCAATGGTTCTTTTGATGCTGGGTATTTGATCCGTCTCCACTTGACGAATTCGTTGATAAAGTCGGTAACGATCGGCATCAAAGTCCTGAGGGAAATTGATGGCTTGCTTAAAATGTTTTTGCAAGTCAAATAGATCGCTGGAATCGTTTCCATCTCGGACATCGTTTTTAAAATCAAACATAAAAACCGTGTCAAAACGATCAAAATCGTGCTTATCAGATATAAAAGTATCTTTCAACGCTACACGATCAAAACCCATTTTAATAGCACCCGCTACGCCCAATCTGCGGCCGTTCCACATTTCGTTTCGGGCATCGCGTTCTCTAACATACAATTTTTCATAATAGGTTCCTTGATCGTCTTTTTGTGGCGTACTATAGACTAATAATACAGCATGGGGTTCATTCCAGCCTGTGAGATAGAAAAAATTGGGATCTGGGTGGTATTCAAAATCTACATCATTAGCTCTGTTTCGAATGGGAGCAGTGAAAAAAACAGCTACTGAATTGTTCGGAAGTTTTTCTCTTAATTGTTGTCGTCGTTCGCTATGAAAATCCGATGAAAGTTCCGACTTTTGCCCAAGAAGTTTTTCGGGAAAAGTGATAAATAACATTAGAAATACAGAAAGCAATGTGATTTGTATGTTAAACTTTTTCATGATAAATAATTTATCTGTGAACTTATGAAAAAAACAACACTTTACAATGCTCATTTAGCTCTGAATGCCAAAATGACCCCCTTTGGAGGATATGAAATGCCTGTACAATATACTGGGGTAAAGAAAGAACACCTTGCTGTTCGAGAAAGTGTGGGTGTTTTTGATGTTTCCCATATGGGGGAATTCTATGTCTCTGGACCTCGTGCATTGGATTTACTTCAATACGTATGCAGTAATGATATTTCCAAAATTATTGTTGGGAAAGCGCAATATAATTACTTCCCCAATGCTGAAGGAGGTATCGTGGACGATCTGATTGTTTATCGCTTGGCAGAAGAACGCTATTTAATGGTAGTCAATGCGTCCAATATTGAAAAAGATTGGAGCTGGATTCAAAAACACAATCAAAATTTCGATGCTCAAATAGAAAATCATTCGGATAATACTGCCCTACTTGCCATACAAGGGCCTAAAGCCATTGAGGCTATGCAGTCATGTACTGAGTTTCCCTTGGCGTCACTCCCTTTTTATGCTCATACAACCGCCTCTTTTGCAGGATGTGAAAATGTACTAATTGCAACTACTGGTTATACAGGTGCTGGAGGTATAGAAGTTTATTTTCCAGCGTCCGAAGCGGAAACAGTTTGGAATACAGTCCTCAAGGCAGGCGCTCCGTTTGGAATTGTGCCAGTAGGGCTTGCCGCGCGTGATACACTCAGAACTGAAATGGGATATTGTCTTTACGGAAATGAAATTAATGATACAACGTCACCAATTGCCGCAGGATTGGGATGGGTGACCAAGCCTGAAACTGATTTTATCAATTCTGAGAATATCGCCTTACAAAAAAAGGAAGGTACCCCTCAAAAACTAATTGGATTTACAATGGAAAACCGAGCCATTCCCAGAAGCGGTTACACTCTAGTAGATATTGATAAGAAACCTATTGGTTCGGTGACCTCAGGAACCCAATCTCCTGTACTGTCTCAAGGCATCGGATTGGGTTATGTCGATTCCAGTTGGGCAACTCCCGGAACCCCAATAGGGGTGCTGATTCGTGACAAATTTTGTCCTGCTCAGATCGTAAAAACCCCTTTCATTAAATCCTAAATCATTGAAATCCATACTGATTTTAGGAGCTAGTGGGTTTATTGGAAATGCACTGTACAAAGAACTAGCACCCTATTACAAAACCTATGGAACCTACCACAGCTCTGAAGAATATAAAAAAAATAACCATTTTTTTTACTACGACATTGAAAAAGGAGGATTGAATTCTCTTCTGAATGAAATAAAACCCAAACTCATAATCTCCGCCCTGCGAGGTGATTTTAACGCTCAAGTAGAAGCACATCGCTTTCTTACAGATTATATACGGACTCACGATTGTAGAATGATGTTCCTGTCTTCAGCCAATGTCTTTGATTCCTTTCGACATTACCCCTCTTACGAATATGACAAAACCCTATCAGAAAGTGTCTATGGCCATTTTAAAATAAAAATTGAAAACCAACTCCTCCACTTGGCTGTGGGAAAATACGTTATTATCCGTTTGCCTATGATATTTGGAATCAATGCTCCGAGGACCTTAGAGATTGATGCAGCAATAAAAAATGATACTTCCATTGAAGTTTTTCCCAATACCATTGTAAATGTAAATAGCGATGTCCGACTCAGCCAACAAATCCATTATTTAATAAATCATAAAAAAACAGGGATTTTCCATTTAGGAAGTACCGATTTAATTTCCCATTTTGATTTTATTAGAACTCTAATCGAAAGAAGACACAACACATCGGGAATTTACAAACAAGTATTTACCTCCAATACTATGCGGTATTTGGCTACACTACCCAAAGAAAATAAGCTTCCTCATCACCTTCAGCCTTCATACACTGATATTTTAGATGATTTGAGTCTTCGGTAAACGCAAAATTTCATCGAACCTCCTTAATAAGCTACTTCTACTTGCCTACTAATTATCTACTCCTAAAGTTTTTTATATTTGTGGGTCTTCAAAAATAAGCAGTATGGGAAGAGCCTTTGAATTTAGAAAAGCACGAAAAATGAAACGTTGGTCTGCCATGGCCAAAACCTTTACCCGTATTGGTAAAGACATCGTAATGGCTGTCAAAGACGGGGGCCCTGATCCGGACAACAACTCCCGTCTTCGTGCGGTGATTCAAAACGCCAAGGCAGCAAATATGCCGAAAGAAAATGTAGAACGCGCGATCAAAAAAGCCTCTGATAAAGACTCTGGAGACTTTAAAGAAGTGCTTTTTGAAGGCTATGCACCTCACGGTATTGCCGTTCTTGTTGAAACCGCCACAGACAACAATAACAGAACGGTAGCCAACATAAGATCCTATTTTAACAAAGCCAATGGAAACCTAGGAACCGCTGGTTCAGTAGAGTTTATGTTTGACCATTCCTGCAACTTTAGAATAAATCCCACAGATTTGGATGTAGAAGAAATCGAATTTGAATTTATCGATTATGGAGTGGAAGAAGTTTTTGTAGATGACGATGGTATAATGCTATATGCCCCTTTTGAAAGCTTTGGAAAGATTCAAAAAGAACTGGAAAAACGCAACTTAGAAATCCTGTCCTCAGGCTTTGAACGCATTCCTCAGGTTTTGAAAACTTTAGCCGCTGAAGCACAAGAAGAAGTCATTCAACTTATCGAAAAAATTGAAGAAGATGACGACGTTCAAAACGTATATCATACCTTAGAAATAAAGGAATAATCAAAAACTATTCTCTTTTGAATAGCCTCCTACTCCTTTAAACAAGACTTCCAAAGTCTTCAGATCTTGAGTTTCATCCTCCGTAGTGTAAAAGTTGGGATGAATAATTACTTTTTTATTTTCATAATCAAAAGCTACAGGAACAATGGGAATTTGCAAATGTTTGGCAAGGTGATAATACCCTGTTCGGAGTTTATTTACCTTTTTCCGGGTACCCTCAGGAGCAAGTGCGATTCGAAATTTTTGATGCGCATCAAATACAGCGGCAAGGGATGCCACCGATCCTTTATTTCCTGTCCTATCGATTGGAGCACCTCCCAAACCTCTGAAAAACCATCCTGTTAAAGGCCTAAATAGCTCCTTTTTTCCAATAAAATTGATCGTTTCTCCAGAGATGCTACGAACCAATAAACCCAAAAAAAAATCCACCCAACTGGTATGAGGAACTACTGCAATAATATACTTTGGAAGACTTGGGAATTGACCGTGTAATTCCCATTTAAGAAGCTTGAAAAAAATACCCTTAGAAAGTAAACGAAACATTGTTCTAAGGTAGGGATTTAAAATCTTCATTCGGAAATCCGATGAGATATAGATTCTTTTTGGAACGGGTGATGGCCGTATATAGCCAACGTAAGTAATCTTTATTTGGTCCCTCTGGCAAGTAAGGTTTTTCCACAAAAACATGATCCCACTGCCCTCCCTGAGATTTATGGCAGGTAATGGCATAGGAATATTTTACTTGCAAAGCATTAAAAAAGGGGTTCTTTTTAACTTTCATAAACTTTTTGAATTTCGATCGTTCGGAAGCATAATCCTCTACTACATTTTGATACAGTCGGTTCCCCTCCTCAAAAGAAAGTGAGGGGGTCTCTGTTTTTAAAGTATCCAACAATAGAACCGTTTCAAAAGGTGCTTCATCAGGATAATCCACAAGGCGGACACGTACCTCAGCAAAAGAAAAATCATAGAGTGATTTTCGCGCCTTAATCGAAAGAATTTCAATTACGTCACCATTGGCAATAAAACCTGGCTTAGAATCGGGTGCCAACCAAAAGTAGTTGTTCTTGACGACCATCAATTGATCTCCTACACACAGTTCATCTTCCCATCCTAAAATTCGCTTTCGAATATGTTCATTAAACAAATTTGCGCGCTTATTGGAACGGACGATAAACACCGTTTGGTCCACACCCGCTTCTCCGAAAGCAGATTCTACAGCTTCGAAAAGGTCCATACCACTGTTCGAATAGAAAATGTCTAGAAAACCTGCCACCTCAAACTGAAACTGATCATAGACCTCCTCTGCAAGTTGCGCTCTGAGTTGTGTGGCATTGCTGAGAATTCCAGAATTTTTAGCCTGCCTTACCACCGTATTTAATTCGACACCGTATACCTTATCAAAATGAAAATGCTCCAACTCGTTTTGATCTAGAGCAGGACTCAAATTTAGATGTACAGGGGGCAATTGAGCGGGATCGCCTACAAAAATCAATTTGCATTGTTCTCCACGACTTACATACTGTACCAAATCATGTAAAAGTGATCCATTTTCAAAAAGTTTTGCCTGTTGGCGGTCGTCTCCAATCATAGAAGCTTCGTCTACAATGAAAATTGTATTTCGGTATTTGTTGGGTTTGAGTTGAAAAACCATTTTACCCGATTGTACTGGCTTTGGGTAATAAATTTGTTTGTGAATGGTAAAAGCCTGAAATTGAGAATAGGTCGCCATAACTTTAGCCGCCCTACCTGTAGGAGCCATGAGTACTGCTTTGTATCCATTGGATTTGAGTTGTCTCACCAAAGAACCGATCAAAGTTGTTTTTCCAGTTCCCGCATAGCCTTTGAGAAGAAAAGCAATATTCCTATTTATAGAAAGTATGAACGATGCAATTTCCTTAAACCAAATGCGTTGCGAATCGGTAGGATCAAAGGGAAATTTTTCTTCTAGTTCTGAACGAAATTTTTCTGGAGTCATGAAAACCTAAGTATGGCTTAAAGATAAATCATTTTAAAAACTTTTGTGATTCAAAAAAAATTGTAGTTTTGTTTTTATCAAATTAAAAAACAATGAAATTAGGTCTTCAAGTCGTTTTATGGATTGCTTCAATCTTCTTTGCCTACAAAATTTATGATGCCATAAGCGGTCCCATCAAATTCAACCAGATCAAAAACGAACGTTATGCGGATGTTATTGATCGTATGAAGGACATTCGTGCCGCACAAATTGCTCACAAAGATGTTAAAGGAATTTATTCCAATAACTTCGATAGCTTAGTCAAATTTGTTGATGAGGGAATTTTTACTCTCATTGAAAAAAGAGATTCTTCATATTTGGAATACGACCGTACCTATCGTATTGATATGTTACGCGAAATAATAGTCATAGACACGTTAGGGTTTGTTCCAGTAAAAGATTCACTTTTCAAAAACTCTAATCGCTATAAAAGAATGGCAAACGTTCCTGTTAAGGGAATTGAAGACAGTACGTTTCAAATCAAAGCACAAGTAATCAACAAAAACGGTTACAACGTACCCGTATTTGAAGTGAAAATAGCAAAGAATATAATATTATTTGATCAAGATAAAGACTTTGTAGAGCAAGAAAATGAAACAGTTTCTGTAGATGGTGTAAACGGTCCAGAGATTGTTTTAGGATCGCTTACCAATGTGAGTACCAACGGAAATTGGCCAACCATTTTCGATGCCCCACGACAATAAAATTATTCAACGTCAAGAACTATCCATTCACATGTTTGTGAATGGATTTTCTTTTTGCACCCATTCCAAAGTCGACTTTGTTTCCACCTCAAACGGTGCCGAAGACTTTAAACGTGCATTAGAAGAATATTTGGCATATTATCCGGAAGGAAGCTTTACCTCTGCGAGTGTCATCTTTTTTCAAAATCCCTCGAGTTTCGTTCCTCTCACTTTATTTGACGAACGTCATGCAGAACAATACCTATCACTTTATCAAAAACCAACGCAGGCAGATACACTGGGCTTTGACACCTTAAACGAAGAAGCACAGGTCAATGTGTATTACTACGAGCATCTGATCAAAAAAATTCTAGAGGATTCTAAAATGGATTTTCAATATGTGCATTACAATTCCTTATTGTACAAACAAATTTTAAACTTAAGCCCTTCTTCCTCCTTTGCCAATCAACTTTTTCTCCATTTTCATAGTGCTGCTTTAGATGTCTTTTTAGTAAATCAAAACAAACTCCTCTTTAACAATCGTTTCAAGGTAACCAACGAAGATGAGTTTTTGTATTATGTCTTTTTTGTTGTAGAGCAATTTGAACTAAAGTCAGAGGAATTGGAACTCGTTTTTTTGGGGAAAATAAAAGGTTTTGAAACCTATTATGAAATTGTGAAGCAGTACCATGCTCATATTAAGTTTGAGGATCCAAATCCCACGATACAAGTAGATTTATCTGAACACCAAGCGCCTTTTTTAGCGCCCTATTTTAGCTGATGCGGATCATTTCAGGACATCATAAAGGAAGGAAGATTCAAGCGCCAAAAAATCTTCCCGTACGTCCAACCACAGATCGTGCAAAGGAAGGTCTTTTTAATATTCTTCAGCATCGTATTGACCTGACCTCTATCCAGGTGCTTGACCTGTTTGCAGGAACGGGGAACATCAGTTATGAATTTGCCTCTAGAGGAGCACCATTCGTTACTGCTTTAGATCAAGACAAAAAATGCTGTCAGTTTATCCAAAAAACCGCTACTGCATTGGAAATGAATATTGCTACTATTCAAGGCGATACATTCCATTTTTTAAATCAAAAAACAGCTTCTTTCGACCTTGTTTTTGCTGATCCTCCTTATGATTTTGAAATAGAAGTTTACACAAAAATGGTAGCGTCAACCAAAGCTATACTCCGTCCAGAAGGCTTACTCATTGTAGAACATGATAAACACGTAGATCTTTCAAAGGTCAGCGGATTTTCCTTTGCCCGTAATTATGGCAACAATGTGTTTTCTTTTTTTAGTTTCTAAAGAAAAAAAGCAGGCCTATAAGCCGGATTCTGTCGTGTCTTATCATTTATCTGGATGTAAAATTACTCTTACATTCTAGCCGCCTACCCTTCTACATCGAACGAGCTGCTCTCAAATTGTAGAACTACTTGGCGTTGCACCGCATAGAGTTTACCTGATTTCACTACAGCCGAACTGTACTTGCTTTCTGTTGCACTGGTCCGCTCCGCCGAAACGGAGGACGGGTGTTACCCGCTATGCTGCTCTGTGGTGTCCGGACTTTCCTCTCCTGTAAAACAGGAGCGATAAGATGGCCTGCAGGTCAAAGTTAGCCATTTGTTAATAAATCTAAGCGAATATCTATTCAGGAAATAACAAAAGCTTATTCTGATTCATATCTTTGTATTTATGGATGCTTTTGTTGTATCAGCTTTAAAATACAGACCAACTTCTTTCTCTGAAGTAGTAGGTCAGGAAAGCATTACTCAAACCCTAGAAAACAGTCTTAAAACCAATCAATTAGCACAGGCACTTTTATTTTGTGGTCCTCGTGGTGTTGGAAAAACTTCTTGTGCTCGGATTTTAGCCAGACAGATCAACAGTAGTGATCCTTCTTCCACAGAGGATTTTGCTTTCAATATTTTTGAATTAGACGCCGCCTCAAACAACTCGGTAGAAGATATTCGGAAAATTAACGAACAGGTGCGTATTCCTCCTCAGGTAGGGAGTCATAAAATCTACATAATCGATGAGGCCCACATGTTATCCAATGCAGCTTTTAATGCTTTTTTAAAAACACTAGAAGAGCCTCCAAAACATGCCATTTTTATTTTGGCTACTACTGAAAAAAACAAAATCATACCTACCGTGCTTTCCCGTTGTCAGGTGTATGATTTCAAACGGATTTCCGTGCAAGAAATTCAAGCCTATCTTGTTAAAATTGCATCCAAACGGAACCTTCAGTTCGAAGAAAATGCTTTGTATCTTATCGCTCAAAAAGCAGAAGGAGCACTGAGGGATGCGCTCTCTATTTTTGATCGTATGGTCAGTTTTACCAAAGGCAATCTTTCTGCTTCTGCAGTTGCGGATAATCTTAATTTATTAGATCACCAGACCTATGCTTCGCTTGGCACACTTATCATCCAAAATAATATCCCTCAACTACTAACTAGTTATGACGAATTGATCAAACGCGGGATTGATAGTATGCAATTTATAAACGGTCTCGGTGATCATTATAGAAATTTAATGCTGGCTAAAGATTCCAAGACAGTAGCATTAATGGAAGTAGGTGAAACGATTAAAGAGGCTTATCAAAAGGATACCGAAGGTCTCTCAACACAGTATTTACTTGATGCTATTGCCCTAATCAACAACTGTGAGTTACATTTTAGGAATGTAAAAAATAGAAGGGTACACGTCGAACTTGCGCTCATGCAACTCGCTTCACTCCATTTCAATGGAGAAAAAAAAAAGGTTACATAATTCCAGCGTCTGAATACAATTCTAAATCAAAAGCCCAAACAAATAACCCTACTCCTCTCACTACAGAAAAATACGAAAAATCTGTACAAAAAACTGAGGTTGAACCCCCAATAGTAGAAGAGAAGGAGCCCTCTTACAAAGAGGTTTCTACGGCTCACAACACTACAACAGAAGATACATCAAAACCCATTGCACCTAAGAAAACTGAGTACAAAGCAGCTGCTCCTGTATCTAGTTTTTCATTATCCAGTATTGCCTTAAAAAAAGCTGCTAACAAAGTTACCCACGAAAAGGTTCTGGAAAAAGAAAAGCCCAAAGATGCCTTTACACTTGGAAATCTTAAGATACTTTGGCAAGACTATATCGATACACTAAAGAAAAAGGGGAAACTCAATATCGCATCCATACTGAGTATGAATAATATTGAACTTGAGGATACTGACCAAATTGTATTTACCGTGGCCAATGAGATGAATAAAGTAGAAGTAAATCAAGAGATGGAATTTCTTCTCCCTTTTCTCAGAAAACGACTAAATAATTTCGAGATCAAACTAAAATTGATCGTAACGGAAACCGTGAAGGAAGAAACCGTGTTTTCTCCTACCGAAAAATATCAATACCTTGTAAAACTCAATCCAACTTTAGAGGAGTTGAGAAATAAATTTGATCTTGATTTCTAACAAAATTATCTCATGTTAGGTCTTAAACTTCCCACAGATCCTCGTTGGATAAACGTAGCCAAACAAAACTTAGAAGAGGTTTTAACAGATCACGCTTATTGCGAGCAAAAAGCTGCCAGCTATGCCATATCACTAATTATTGGATTTCCAGAAAATACAGAGTTGGTTTCGGCAATGACTGATCTAGCTCAGGAAGAGATGAGTCATTTTAAGATGGTTCATGATTTGATAATTGAAAGAGGGTACACACTGGGTAGAGAACGAAAAGACGAATATGTTTTGCAATTGCTTTCTTTCTTCCCTAAAGGAGGCTCTAAAAATGATCATTTGATTCACAAACTCCTTTGTGCTGCACTTATTGAAGCGCGGAGTTGTGAACGATTTCGAATTCTTTCAGAAGAGTTAACCGATAAGAAATTGCGCTCTTTTTACCGAAAATTAATGATCAGTGAGGCCAACCATTACACTCTGTTCTTGAAATTGGCACGAAAATATGGTACTTCAAAAGAAAAAGTAGACCAAAAATGGCAGTCTTTACTTGACTTTGAGGCTGATGTGATTAAACAGCTGGGAAGTAAAGAATCGATCCACGGCTAAATCTATTCTTTTCTCGTGTAATATAATTCACGTATCATCCCGTCTGCGAGCCCCACCTTGGGAACATAAACCACTTTGGCTCCACTCCATCTTAGGGATTTTAAAAAGAGCTCTGTAGCGGGAATAATAACATCCGAACGATCTGGATTAAGTCCTAATTTTACAATCCGTTCCTCATAAGTCAAAGCCTTAAGCTTGTTGTAAATTGCATTAAGTGTCAAATAGGTAATAGGTCTATTGTCTTTGACATTTGCCATCCTATGGAGTTTGTTGATGTTTCCTCCCGTTCCCAAAAGATAAATCTTTGAATAAGGAAACGTGTGTTTTTTTACCCAAGCCTCTACCTTATCCCAAGTTTTTTGATCTACCCCATTGTTCAATAATCGAACTGTACCTACTTTAAAAGAAATTGAATGAATACGTGTACCTTTTTTTAGTATACTAAATTCTGTACTACCACCCCCTACGTCGACATACAAAAAAGTCTTATCTAAATCAAATTGATCTAAAACATTGGTGTTCGAAATGATCTTAGCTTCCTTTTTTCCATCAATAATCTCAATTTTAATTCCAGATTTTTCTTTAATTTTTTCTTGTATAACCACCCCATTCTCTGCATCGCGAAGTGCAGAAGTAGCAAAGGCTAAATAATCTTTAACTCCATGCACTTTCATCAACATTTGAAAAGCTTTCATCGCTTTGACCAATCTCTTTATATTTTTATCAGAAATTTTATTGATTGTAAAAGCGTCTTGTCCCAAACGAATAGGGACGCGAACCAACGCATTTTTAAAAAAATGTGTATTCCCTTCGTGTTGAATTACATTAGAAATCAGTAAACGTACCGCATTAGAGCCTATATCAATTGCAGCATATTTCCTTATTTTCATCAGCTTTTGCGTATTACTGGATTAATCTTGTTTTTCGTTTTCTTTTTTATAGTAATCAAAAATTTCAAATTGAGATCGGATAGGAACGGCTTTGTTTTTTACAAAGTCATTTTGAACTGAACCGTTTAATTTTCTAGCCTTGACGTTATCACTCCAAATTATGTCAAAAACTTCTGTGATTTGACGTTGTAGTTCAGGATCATAAATAGGCGCTGCAACCTCAAGCCTATTCTCAATATTTCGTGTCATAAAATCTGCTGATGAAATATAGATCTTAGGATTTCCTCCGTTAGTGAAATGATACACTCTGGGGTGTTCTAAAAATCGATCTACCACGCTTCTGATTTCAATATTTTCACTCATCCCTTTAATTCCGGGAATTAAACAGCAAATCCCACGAACAACCATTTGAATGTTCACTCCAGCATTACTGGCTTCATACAGTTTTTCAATTATGGAGAAATTAGTAATGGCATTTAACTTTAGACGAATCCCACTCGGTAAACCTGCATTCTTGTTTTCAATTTCCTTGTTGATCATTTTAACCAAAACATTATTTGTGTAATGGGGAGAGACGATCAGGTGCTTATAGGTTTTTAATTTGTAATGAACTTGCAAGAAATTAAATACTTTATTGACCTCTTTAAGGATTTTTTGATTGGATGTAAACAGGGTATAATCGGTGTACACTTTGGCAGTGTCTTCATTAAAATTACCAGTACTTATAAATCCATACCGTCTTTTCTTTCCTCTTGTCATTTTTTCAATGACACAAATTTTGGAATGTACTTTTAGTCCTGGAATTCCAAAAATAAGCTCCACCCCTGCAGCTTGCATTTGCTCTGCGTAAGTGATATTATTAGTTTCGTCAAAACGTGCCTGCAATTCAATTTGCACCAAAACTTTTTTCCCATTTTTAGCAGCGTTTATCAAGGATCGTGCAACATTAGAAATCTTTGACAGTCTATAGATCGTAATTTTAATGGTAGTCACTTCAGGATCAAGTGCCGCCTCTCGCAGAAACTTGATGACAAAGGAAAAACTGTGGTATGGAGTGTAAAGTAAATAATCTTTGGTTTCTACCGCTTTAAAAATACTTTTCTCTAGGGAAAGTCCTTTAATGGGGAGCGACTCTTTACGTTCATATTGCAAATCGGTCCTGCTAAGCTGTGGGAAGTTCATAAAATCTCTCCGGTGGTGGTAACGTCCTCCAGGAATCAAACTGTCATTGGTTCCTACACCCAAAAGTTTTTTGATCATATCTAAAGTGTCCGGCGCAATCTCTTTGTCATAGACCAACCTTACTGGCTCAGCTAAGAAACGTTCCCTTACACTTTCGATGATTTTGTTGATATAACTTTTTGAAACATCGCCTTCCATGTCCAATTCGGCATCTCGTGTGACCTTGATCATATGCGATTCGATTTGATCATAATCAAAGAAGTTGAAAATCAAATGAAAATGATATCGAATCAAATCATCAAGAAACATTACATATTGCTTTTCCTCTATTTTTGGCAACACCACAAAACGATCCAAATCAGTCGGCAATTCGATAAGTGCATATTGTGTTTTTGCCTTCTGCTGTTCTTGAAAAAGTAATTTAACCGCCAAAAATGCCAAGTGATCAGAAAAATCTTGATTTTCATCCTCAGAAACCACAATGGTCATCAAGGCTGGACTCACTTTTTGAATGAAATATTCTTTCAAAAAAGCTTTGTGTTCTTCCAGCACCTCTTTTTCATTGATGAAATAAATATGCTCTTCTTCTAATTTTTTTTCGATTTCAGTGAGAATTTTCATACTCTCTTTCTGCTGTTCAATTACTTTTGCAGTAATGGCTTTAAGCAAATCTGAAGCACTTTGCCCACCAAATATTTTCTTTCCAGTCTTATCAGACTGAGCAATCCGCTGCACTGTGGCAAAGCGCACTTGAAAAAATTCATCTAGATTGTTTGAGAAAATTCCTATAAAACGCAAACGTTCAAGAAGTGGTACATCCTTGTGTGCCGCTTCCTGAAGTACTCTAGCGTTAAAGTCCAACCAACTTAATTCTCGATTTATGTAACGTAGTTTTTGTTCCATTTTATTTTAGTCGTTCTTTAGGCATTCCAATCGATAGCGCTCCCCTACCCACAGTAGCCCATTTATTTTGAGTGAATTTTAAATGTGCCCAAGCAGCGGTAGGTAAGTGATTGAAATCAGAACCACTAAAATATTCAATTGCATTGGTAAAAGCGGGGTTGTGTCCTACACAAACAACACAGTGATAAATATCAGATATATTCCTTATGTAATGTATGAGCTTTGAGGCCTCGAAAGTGTATAAATCTTCAACTAAAACTACTTTTTCAAAAGGTATATTTAGACTATGTGCCATAATTGAAGCAGTGTGACAAGCACGATTTGCAGGGCTGGTAAAAATGATTTCTGCATTTGAAAAAACCTCTGAACTTGCCAATGCCATATTTTGAATTCGGAGCATTCCTTTTTCTGTTAAAGGGCGATGACGATCGGCTACATTGAGCTGCCAAGAGGACTTTGCATGTCGCAATAAAATCAATTCCTTCATGCTTAAGGTGCTAAACGTTCAAGATTCCAAAATCCAGACTGCAATTGGCAACGTATACGATCGTGTAAGCGATTGGCCCTTCCTTGCCAAAATTCTATGCAATTTGGCTTTACAAGATAGCCTCCCCAATGTTCAGGACGCTTTGGTACCTCATTTTCGAATTGGATTTCTAAAGCTTCTAATTTTGCCTCTATAATCGATCGATCAGAAATAATCTTACTTTGATCCGATACTATAGCACCCAGTTGACTTCCTACAGGGCGAGACTTAAAGTAGGCATCAGAATCTTCAGGAGCTAATTTTTCCGCTTCTCCTTTCACAATCACCTGACGCTCTAAAGCAGGCCAAAAAAAAGAAAGACCCACTTTACAATGGTGATCAATAGCCATTCCTTTTTCGCTTTGATAGTTCGTATAAAAAACAAAACCTTCTGAAGTAAAAGCTTTTAGTAAAACCACTCGAGCTTTTGGAAAATCATCCAAACCCAAGGTGGCTAGTGACATGGCATTTGCTTCCTCTATATCAGGGTGTTCTACGGCTTCAGCCAACCAAAGCTTGAAGAACTCCATAGGGTCGTTTTTTACATCCGTAATTTCTAGTGTACTTTTGTCATATGACTTTCTCAGATGACCTAAATCTTCTTTTTTCATAAGTATTCTAAGTTACAATCCATTTTTATTACACCGAAAAGGTTTTGAGGTCTTCGGACAAATAAACTGCATCAAAAATAGTTTTTGCTTCGTTTATAAACTCCACTTTGTCAGTATAACGATTTGAATAATGTCCTAAAAGTAATCGTTTCACTCCCGCAGCTTTAGCAATTTTTGCAGCCTGTAAAGCGGTACTGTGCATTGTTTTCTCTGCTAAATCAGCATGCTTTTCCAAAAAAGTGGATTCGTGATACAACAAATCTACCTTTTCAATATGAGGGATCAAAGATTCATGATAAGCTGTATCGCTACAATAAGCATATTTTTTTGGCAGTTCAGGTGTCAAGGTAAGTGCTTTATTTTCAAAAGATCGACCGTCTGCCAAAGTAATAGACTGACCTTGCTGAAGCTGACGGTACTGATAGTCCGCTAAGTTCAAATCTTTAACAGCAGCAGTATTGATTTTACGCTTAAGAGTTTTTGAAGTAAACAAAAACCCATTAGTATATACGCGATGAATTAGTGGAAGTGTGACCACACTTACCCTGTCATCCTCAAAGAGAATTTGGCTTTTTGAAGAAGATAATTCGTGAAAATGTAAAGGATAGTCGGTCCAAGATTTTGCCAATTTTAGTTGCAACGTAATGACTTCTTTAATGCCCTTTGGACCGTAAACATTTAAGGGCGCTGTGCGTCCTAACAATCGAAAACTACTAATTAAACCGATGAGTCCGTAGAAATGATCACCGTGCAAATGCGAAATGAAAATATGTTGAATTCTTGAAAATTTTGCTTTAGATTTTCGCAATTGTATTTGAGTTCCTTCTCCACAATCGATAAGAAAAAGATTTCCTTGAACTTCAAGTAATTGTGAGGTGGTATGTTTATGCTCTCTGGGAGTGGCGGAATGACACCCTAAAATTGTAAGTTCCATCATATCAAAAACCTAAATCACGTTGCATTTGCTCAAAAGTAACAAAGTCTAAGGCTTCCGTTTTGGTGGGGACACAATTCCAATTTTCGGGATAATGATCAAGTAACGCAACAGGTAGAATTAATACAAAACATTTTTTAATTTGATCTTGATACGCCTTTATCGTTTGCAACATTGACATACTCAAAAGCTGAGAAGTGCAGTCAATTATGAGGTCTATCCTTGTTTCATTCAACTCGGATATCAATTCGTCATTCTTTTCTACCACCGTAGTTGCATCCAAATAGCCTATTCCTGAACCTTCGAACTTTATCATGTAATTACCCTGTTGAGTTGTGAACCTAAAAGATATATGATTGCCATCCTTATGGCCACTCCATTTTCTACTTGATCCAAAATGATGGCCTGCTCTGAATCAGCCACTTCACTGGTGATCTCTACACCCCTGTTAATAGGACCTGGATGTAGCACCACAATTTCTTTTCTCAATTGTTTTAACCGCACTCCGTTGAGTCCAAAGTTTTGACTATACTCTCGTGTACTGGGGAAGTAACTGAGTTCCATTCGCTCTTTCTGTACTCGAAGCATATTCACCGCATCACACCAATTCAACACATTCATTAAATCACTAGAAACTGTGACCCCTAAAGACTCTATATGTTTGGGAAAAAGTGATTTTGGTGCGCAAAGTTTGACTTCAGCTCCAAGCATTTTGAGTGCGTAAATATTTGAAAGTGCCACACGGGAATGAAGAATATCACCTACAATAGCTATGCGTCTTCCTTTCAAATCTCCTAGTTTTTCTTGAAGTGAATACGCATCCAATAAAGCTTGTGAAGGATGCTCATGGGTGCCATCTCCCGCATTGATAATACACGAATTTACTTGTTTTGACAAGAAATGTGCTGCACCTGGATTGGGATGACGCATCACAATCATGTCCACCTTCATAGCCAAAATATTATTGACTGTATCTACTAGAGTCTCTCCTTTAGATACAGAGGATTGACTCGCAGAGAAATTGATTACATCTGCAGACAGTCGCTTTTCGGCCAATTCAAAAGACAATTTGGTTCGTGTACTATTTTCAAAAAACAAATTGGCAATGGTAATGTCTCTTAGACTGGGAACTTTTTTTATCGGTCTGTTGATTACTTCTTTAAAGTGTGTTGCAGTTTCAAAAATCAAGTGCAAATCTTCGGGTTGAAGATATTTAATGCCTAATAAATGAGAAACACTCAATTTTTTCATTCGTTGTGCTTTTCTAAGTAAACTATACTTTCTGCTTGTGCTTCAGACCATACTACTTTAACCTTATCTCCTTGTAATGCATCCACTTGAGCACCGAGATAGTCAGGTTGAATGGGCAAATGACGACTAAATCTGCGATCTACTAAAACGAGTAATTCGATTGATTTCGGACGACCATAACTGTCTATAGCAGAAAGGGCAGAACGAATACTTCTTCCTGTAAATAAAACATCGTCTATCAAGACTACCTCTTTTCCCTCTAGCAGAACATTCATTTCGGTAGCTTTGGCATGGAGTGGTTTTTCACTTCTCCTAAAATCGTCTCGAAAAAAAGTAGTGTCTAATTTTCCAGATGCAATAGAATCAATACCTTCTTCTTTTAATAAATCCAATAAACGCACCATCAATAAGGTACCTCGGGGTTGTAAACCCACCAAAACAGTATTTGAAAAATCACCGTGACGTTCCATCAATTGATGGCATAGTCGGCTTAAGATAATGCTTACATGTTGTTTGCTAAGAAGTATTTTAGATGCCATCCGATGATTATATTGCAAAAGTATTGTTTTCTAGAGTATAAAAAAAACCCTCCATCGGGAGGGTTTTTAACAATGTAGAACAAATGAATGAATTTTTATTCATCCTCTTCCATCCTATCTTTTAAATTTGCCAAGGCGTCCAAATCTCCAAGGGTCGCTTTTTCCGAATTGGAAGAAGCCACTTTTGCAGCAGCACGTTTGACATTCTTCATTTCCTGTTCTTTGAACAATACGGTATGAGAAGCCACAACACGTTTGAATTCTTTGTTGAATTCGATGATCTTGAAAGTCGCTTCTTCTCCTTTAGAAAGTTTTGAGCCGTCTTCTTTTTCCATATGGCGAGAAGGTACAAAAGCAACAATATCCTCATTGAATTGGATCGTAGCTCCTTTGTCCACAACTTCCGTTATAGATGCTTTATGCTCTGTATCTAAAGCAAACTCTTTTTCGTACTTGTCCCATGGATTGTCTTTGGTGTGTTTATGACCTAAACTCAACTTACGGCCTTCCACGTCCAATTCGAGAACAATCACATCGATCTTATCACCAAGGGTTAAAACTTCCGAAGGATGCTTTACCTTTTTAGTCCAAGATAAGTCTGAAATATAAACCAACCCATCAATTCCTTCTTCCAACTCAATAAATACTCCAAAGTTGGTGAAATTTCTTACCAGTCCGTTGTGTTTAGAGCCAATTGGATATTTGGAAGTGATGTCCGTCCATGGATCAGGAGTAATTTGCTTAATTCCAAGAGACATTTTACGTGACTCACGGTCTAGAGTTAAAATTACTGCTTCTACTTCATCTCCTACGTTTACAAAATCTTGCGCTGAACGTAAATGGGTGGACCATGACATCTCAGATACATGAACCAGTCCTTCTACACCTTCTTCGATTTCAACAAAAGCACCATAATCTGCAATAACAACTACTTTTCCTTTGACGCGGTCACCCTCTTTTAATTCGTCAGACAACTGATCCCAAGGATGGGCACTCAATTGCTTCAATCCTAATTGGATTCTAGATTTGTTGTCATCAAAGTCGAGAATTACAACATTCAATTTTTGATCCAATTCTAGAATTTCGCTAGGGTGGTTGATTCTACTCCACGATAGATCCGTGATATGAACCAAACCATCTACTCCACCAAGATCGATAAATACTCCGTAGGAGGTAATGTTTTTAACGATCCCTTCGAGTACTTGACCTTTTTCCAGTTGACCAATAATTTCTTTTTTCTGTTCTTCGATATCTGCCTCGATCAAAGCTTTATGAGACACTACCACGTTTTTAAATTCGTGGTTGATTTTGACCACTTTAAACTCCATGGTCTTGTTTACATATTGATCGTAATCTCTGATAGGTTTTACATCAATTTGAGAACCTGGTAAAAACGCCTCGATTCCAAATACATCGACAATCATTCCACCTTTTGTTCTGCATTTTACAAAACCGCTTACAATTTCAGAATTATCGTGTGCATTATTTACACGATCCCATGCTTTTATCACACGAGCTTTACGGTGAGAAAGTACAAGTTGACCTGTTCGGTCTTCACGGGTATCAACAATTACCTCTACTTTATCCCCTACTTTTAAATCAGGGTTGTAACGGAATTCGTTTAGTGAAATTACACCTTCAGACTTGGCGTTGATATCAATGATTGCTTCCCGTTCTGTCATATAGACTACAGTACCTTCAATCACGTCTTCATCAGAAGTGTCAACAAAATTTTCTTTGACGAGCTTTTCAAATTCATCGAGTTGCTTGTCATCAATCACATCAATACCTTCTTCGTAATTGTGCCAATTGAAACTATCTAAAAATTCTGCTTGTGCTTTCTGTGTGTCTTCTTTGATTTCATTTTTATCTTCAACCACAGCTACATCTACAGTAGTATCTGCTACAGGAGGAGTTTCTACAACTTCTTCATTGTTCACTTCAGGAGTCTCTGCTTTAGGCTCTTTTTTTGGAGCTTCTTTTTTAGCAGTGACTTTTGAAACTGGCTTTTTAGCCGCAGTTGTTGCAGTTGTTTTTTTGGTGGTTGTTTTGGTTGTTTTCTTTGCTGCAACTTTAGTAGTTGTTTTCTTTGCTGCAGTTTTTTTTGGCGCTTCTTTTTCTTCAGCTGCCTTTTCGGTTGGTTCTTTAGCCATTTCCGAGGGGGGTTTTGTATTCTGCCGTTGGGAAAACCTTCATTGCAAAGGCAGAAGCTGTTGTTTTAAATTTGTGCTTTCGGATTTTTCCTATCAATTAAAAGCGTGCAAATATAATGCTAATGTCCTGAGATACAAACAATAATCAAGCTTTTTTCAGTTTAAGAGGTTTTTGATTGCTTTTTTAATATGTAGGACCATATTTTTTGATATACTTCCTCTAAAGTCATGTCACTCACATCAATTTCAATGGCGTCTGATGCTTTTCTTAACGGAGCAGTTTCTCGAGTGCTATCAATTAAGTCTCTTGTTTGGATATTGTCAAGGACATCCTCATACGATTCGTGAATACCTTGATCCATTTGTTCCAAATGTCTTCGTTTTGCGCGTACTTCTGGTGTGGCGGTTAGAAAGAACTTACATTCTGCATTAGGAAAAACCACAGTCCCAATATCTCGCCCATCCATAATGATTCCTTTTTCAATCCCCATAGCTTGCTGCTGAGCAACGAGTACCGCTCGAACCTCTGGAATTTTTGCCACATTACTTACCTCTGAGGTTACGTCTGATTGACGGATTTCCTTATTGATATTGACACCGTTCAAAGAAACTTCTTGTCCTGATGTAGTTAGCTCAAAATGTAATTTAATTTGATCAAGGGCTGCAATTAACTGTTTTTCATGAACACTCCCTTTGGGTTCTTGCTGAAGGGCAAAGTACGTTATGGCTCGGTACATGGCTCCCGTATCAATGTATTTGAACTGAAGCGTTTTTGCCAAGCGTTTCGCTAAAGAGCTTTTCCCTGTAGCGGCATACCCGTCAATGGCAATAATCATTTTTTGCATAAGCAAAGGTATTATTATCAACGTACTTTTTGGGCTACAGCAAAACTTTTTGCATTCTTAACCTTTTGGTTGATAATTGCGTGTGCTATGACCTCCTCCATCTCATTGACATAATGGAAAGTCAACCCCTTGAGATAACTTGGCTTGATTTCTTCAATGTCTTTACGGTTTTGCTCGCAAAGGATAATTTCTTTTATTTTTGAACGTTTGGCAGCCAAAATTTTCTCCTTTATACCTCCTACTGGAAGTACTTTACCTCGCAAGGTAATTTCACCAGTCATTGCCAAATTTTTCTTGACTCGTTTTTGTGTAAAAAGGGAAACCAAAGAAGTCAACATCGTAATTCCAGCACTGGGACCATCTTTAGGTGTTGCTCCTTCAGGTACATGAATGTGAATATTGTAACCGTCAAAATTGAAATCAACCAATCCAAGACTAGAGGCATTTGCTTTGATAAATTCCATTGCAATAGTTGCGGATTCCTTCATGATTTTTCCAAGATTACCTGTAATGCTCAAATTCCCTTTTCCAGATGAAATTGCCGATTCTATAAAGAGAATATCACCCCCCACAGAAGTCCATGCAAGACCTGTAACCACTCCAGCTACATGATTGTTTTCATACAAGTCACGTGTAACTTTTGCAGGACCTAAAATCGATACCAAATCGTTTACATCTGGATTTGTATTGTATTCTTCCTCCATAGCTAGGGATTTGGCTGCGAATCGAACCGCTTTGGCTACTTGTTTTTCTAATCCACGTACTCCAGACTCACGTGTATATTCTTCGACGATTTTTTCCAAGAGCGGTTTCCTTAAACTCAAATGCTTTTTGAGCATCCCATGTTCTTTCAATTGCTTTGGCAAAAGAAATTTTTGCGCGATGGCTGTTTTTTCTTCTAGGGTATATCCACTCACATTGATCATTTCCATACGGTCGCGAAGTGCCCTATGAATGGGCGCAAGACTATTTGCAGTAGCAACAAACATAACCTTGGAAAGGTCGTAGCCCATTTCCAAAAAATTGTCATAAAATGATTGGTTTTGTTCTGGATCCAAAACTTCAAGCAATGCTGCGGCAGGATCGCCTTGGGCACTAGAAGAGAGCTTATCGATTTCATCCAAAACAAAAACCGGATTGGAAGTTCCCGCTTTCTTTAAACTTTGGATAATTCTACCCGGTAGAGCTCCAATATATGTTTTTCGGTGCCCACGAATCTCTGCTTCATCACGCATTCCTCCTAAAGAAATACGAACATATTCTCTTCCTAAAGATTCCGCTATAGACTTACCCAAAGAGGTTTTACCTACTCCAGGAGGTCCATATAAACAAAGTATAGGGGATTTCATGTCTTTGCGAAGTTTGAGGACGGCCAAATGCTCTATGACACGTTTCTTCACCTCTTCTAAACCAAAATGATCACGATCCAATATCTTTTGAGCTCTTTTGAGATCGAATATATCTTCTGAAAAATGGTTCCAAGGCAGATCCAAAAAGAGATCTAAATAATTTCTTTGAATGGAGTACTCTGCAACCTGAGGGTTCATACGTTGCATTTTCATCAGTTCTTTTTCAAAATGCTGAGCAACGTCATCGCTCCACTTTTTCTCTTTAGAACGCAGCCGCATTTCCTCGACTTCTTCTTCATAAGAAACTCCTCCAAGTTCTTCTTGTATGGTTTTCATTTGTTGGTGGAGATAGTATTCTCGTTGTTGAGAATCCATCTCAGAACGGACACGAGATTGAATATCATTTTTTAAAGCCAGCTTTTGATATTCCTCATTCATGCGTTTTAAACACATCAGGGCTCTTTGGTGCAAACTTAACTCGGAGAGTATTTTTTGTTTTTCCCCTGCTTTGACATTCATGTTCGAAGCCACAAAATTGATCAGAAAAGAAGGCGTCTGGATGTTCTTGATTGCAAATGAAGCTTCAGTTGGGATGTTGGGATTTTCATTTATAATCTGAAGCGCCAAATCCTTTATAGAATCTATAGTTGCTGTAAATTCTTTATCATCCTTTTCTGGAATTTGATCTTCGACGGATTCTATGGCAGCCTTCATATAGGGCTTTTCCTCAACGATACTTTTTACTTTAAAACGCTTTTTACCTTGGATGATAATGGTAGTGTTGCCATCAGGCATTTTTAAAACTCTTAGGATTTGAGCTACTGTACCTAACTCAAATATATCCTTGGGTCCAGGATTTTCTTCACTTTCATTTTTTTGGGCTACCACTCCAATGATTTTATCTGAAGCGTTAGCCTCTTTTATTAGTTTAATAGATTTGTCTCGCCCAGCGGTAATAGGGATTACCACACCTGGAAACAGAACGGTATTGCGCAAAGGTAATATTGGGACAACTTCGGGAAGCGATTCGCTTTCCAACGCCTCTTCATCTTCTGTGGTCATTAAAGGAATTAAATCCGCTTCGGATTCAATATCTTGCAGTGACAAATTGTCAATTGCGCTAAAAAAGGATCGGGCCATTTGATTTATTTAGGTCATTATGTCATTTTTTGGAGGGATCATTTTTCTTTTTTACTAGTTCAACCAAATGATGTGCTCCTAAAAATAAGTTATTATAATTAAGACAATAGTTGTGCCATTACAATTAACATTCATAAAACTGTAACAAAAAAATGATTTTCTACTCATAATTATGAACGTCGCAAATTGAATTATAAAAAACAACATATTGATTTACTTCTCCTGGCTTGTAAAAAGCAGGATCAAAAAGCTCAAATGGAATTGTATCAACGTTATTACAAAAATACCTACCACGCTGCTTTCAGCATATTAAAAAATAGGGAAGATGCTATGGATGCCATGCAAGAGGCATTTATCACTGCCTTTCAACATTTGGATCAGTACACTGGCATAGGTAGCTTTGGAGGGTGGTTACACAAGATTGCCATTCGGAAAAGCATCGCATACTACCACCAAAACAAAAAGTTAATCCCAGACGATCAATTAGAAAATAAGCTTGAGATGAGTGAAAGTCAGGAAGAATTTGAAAACCTCTTTCAAGAACTACATCCCACAGCTTTAGAAAATGCACTGAGTCAAATCCACGAGCGTTATCAACTTGTGCTAAAACTGTACTACCTCGAAGGGTATGACCACGAAGAAATCAGTGAAATCATGAATTGGAGTTCTTCCAACTGTAGGACTACCTTATCTCGCGCAAGAGCACAACTCAAAAAACAACTCAATGACAAAAAAACTACCTCACAAAGCATTTGAAAAATGGGCGGTAGCCCTAAAGGCACCTCCCTTACCAGAGAGCCACCAAGATCTGTTTTTAAAACGTTTGGCTCATACGAAGCGACACCGACAGCGACGTTTGGTTTTGCAATGGGCTGCGGTGGCTCTCTTGTTTCTAAGTTTAGGAAGTGGGATTTTCTTTACCCAACCTCAACCCGAACCTGAAATTGAACAATTTCTACGTGCCGAAACTTACCTTACCCAAATGATTCAAGAGCATGTAGTACAAATCGAAAAAATCAATGTGTCCGGATCCAAAAAACTCGTTGAAAATTCAAAACTCAAATTAGCAAAGCTTCAAAACAGTTATCAAGAACTCTATCAAGATTGGGACTTAAACCAAAACCAACCTCTTTTCATCAATGCGCTGATTCTCAATCTGAGAACCCAATTACAACTTTTAGAAGATATTCAAGAACAACTTACATTATTACAACAAAAAAGCTATGAAAAAATTTAGATCAATATTCCTATTCATACTATTAGGGACTTACTCTGCGACTTACGCTCAAGAAAGCAATAAGAAAGAATTTCATAAAGAAATCGAAGTACAAGCTGACGCTCTAATTGAGATTGAAAATCAATTTGGCGATCTTAAAATTACCAGTTGGGATGAAAACAGAGTAGTCATCGATGTGCTAATCACAGTAAAAGGGGCTAGTTCAAGACGTGTTCAAGAGAAACTTGATGAGATCGATGTGTACTTTAGTTTACAACCCGATCACGTTATCGCAAAAACACAAATTGAGGAAAATTGGAGCCTTAAGTTTTTTAAAAGTGCTCGAATTCAATACAGAATCGATTATACCATCAAACTTCCACGTTCTAGCAAAGTAGATTTAACTAACGACTATGGAAGCATCGCACTCAATGCACTAGATGGCTCAGCAAAGATACATTGTGACTTTGGAAAACTCCTGATCGGAGCTCTCAACTCCGAAAACAACATACTCAACTTTGATTATACTAACAATTCTTCCTTCGATTTTATACGAGGAGGCAAGATACAAGCCGATTTTTCAAGTTTCGATGTGGAAGAAGCCGGAGCCATTGAACTGGAAGCCGATTACACCACCTCTGAATTTAAGACCCTTCAAGAACTCGATTTTAAAAATGACTTTGGGAAGTTGATCATAGGGCAAATCAACTCACTGCGAGGTAAAGGAGACTATTTGACTTTAAAAATAGAAACCTTGTTTCACGATACTGAACTTGACAATGAATTTGGCTTAATTAGGATTAATCAGGTAATGCCTACGACAAAAAGCATTGAAATCCACTCAGAATACACAGCTATTCAGCTCGGAATTTCACCTGATTGGGAATTCAATCACGAAATTGATTTGGAGTTTGCCAACCTTAAAAGCAGCCTCAATCTCGACCATAGAATCCAAAGAAAAGAATCAATTAAAAACTATTACAAAGGTTTTCACAACAATGAAAACACGACCAATACACTTCACATCACTTCTGAATTTGGAAGTATCAAATTAACCTCAAATCCTTAACATCATGAAACGAATATTTAATACTGTTCTTTTATTATCCTTATTAATTTTTAGCACAAAAACCGTTCAAGCTCAATCCGAAACTCGTGAGGTTGGCCCCTATGAGGGCGTTCATATCGCTGGACCATACGAAGTAACTCTTATCTCAGGTAAAGAAGGATCAGTAACACTTTTTGGAGAACAAGACGATCTTGAAAATATTGAAGTCTATGTAAAAAAAGGAAAGCTAATTATCAAAAAGAAAAATCAATCTTGGTTTAGTGACTGGTCATTCAAAAAGATCTCCATTAGGATTCCTATAGAAAAAATTTCTTCAGTCGTTTTGAGCGGTTCAGGGAAGATCAAGTCTCAAAAACCTATAGTGGCAAACCGATTTAAGACCGTCATTTCAGGCTCTGGAGATATTCATCTTGAATTGGAAGCCACTTTAGTGGAAAGTACCGTTACAGGTTCGGGTGACTTAAGTCTAAAAGGTCAAACAGAAAGTGCCGAATTTACACTAACAGGTTCTGGCAATATTGATGCTCGGTTTTTAAAAGCACAAAAAGGACAAGCTAAAATTACAGGGTCAGGAGATATAGAAATGCACGCCAACGAAACTTTCAATGGAAGTATTACAGGATCTGGGGATTTAGTCTGCTACGGAAACCCTACACAACAAATTACTAAAGTAACAGGCTCTGGAGATATTACGATTCGAGATTAGCAACACTAATCTTTGGAATCCGAAGCAACATAAATATGCCGAAGATGAAAAATAAAATAAAAAATAAGATCCCATTGCGCATGCTCCCCGAAATATGATCGATTAAACCAAAACATATCATCCCTATGACGATACCTATCTTTTCCGTAACATCATAAAAACTAAAAAAGGATGTGGTGTCTGGGGTATCGGGAATCATTTTAGAATAGGTGGATCGTGAAAGGGATTGTAGTCCACCCATTACAAGACCAACAAAACCGGCCACCGAATAAAATTGAAGAGGTGTACGAGTGTAATAAGCCACAATACACAAGGCAACCCAAATCAAGTTGATCGCAATCAATACAGGGATATTTCCATATCGCTCTGAAGCTCTTGCTGTGAGGATAGCACCGAAAATAGCGACAATTTGAATCAGTAAAATACTGACGATCAATCCAACGGTTTTTTCACTTGAATTTGCCCATGCAATTTCTTCTTCGCCAAAATAAGCCGCCACCAGCATTACGGTCTGTAACGCCATGCTATAGAGAAAAAATGCAGGCAGAAAGCGTTTTAATCGAGTAAGGTTTTTGAGTTGTTTCCAAACGGTTTTTAGCTCTTTATAGCCATTCCAAAAAACATCCTTGGTAACTTTTACCTCATGGTTGCTTTTGGGTAAAAAATAAAAGGAATATTGGCTGAATAAAGCCCACCAAATTCCTACAGAAATGAAGGAATACTTCATAGCGGTAATCGTCGCCTCATTTTCACTCCCTTGAATACCAAATAAATCCGGTTTCATCACCATAGTCAAATTCACTAATAAAAGTATGACACTACCAATGTATCCATAAGAAAAACCACGTGCACTAGCACGATCTTGTTGTTCTGGATAGGCGATATCAGGCAAATAGGAATTATAAAATACCAAACTTGCCCATAATCCAATTAACGCTAGAAAATAAAAAAACAAGCCTAAATAAATTGTTTCAAGTTCGAACCAAAACAATCCAATACAGGATAGCGAACCCAAATAGACAAAGATTTTCATAAACTTCTTCTTATTCCCTATGTAGTCTGCAATACCAGACAAAATGGGAGAAATAAAGGCCACAATAACAAAAGCGAAAGCCGTAACAAAACTTATGACTGCTGTGTTTTTGATTTCATACCCAAAAAATGGAATTGTATTGATCTCAGAAAACAATACACCATAATAAATTGGAAAAATAGCTGAAGAAATTACAAGAGAATACACGGAATTGGCCCAGTCATAAAAAGCCCAAGCATTTATTAACTTTTTGCTCCCTTTTTCCAAGGGTGCTTTAAGAGGTTTCATTTAAAGAAATTAGTATCCTAAAGTAACAAAATCCAACCGATTAAAGCCACTTATTTCCCCTTGATTTCGGCTACTTTTTTTTGAGCCTCTGGAATCCAGCGTTTTAGGTTGTCAATTCGTCTTTGACTAGAAGGGTGGGTGCTCAAAAGTTCTGGAGGAGCCTTTCCTGCTGCTGCGGCTTTCATACGTTCCCAAAGTTGTGGCGCTTCTTCGGGATTGTACCCCGCTAAAATCATGAGCTCCAAGCCGATTTTATCTGCCTCCGATTCATGTTTACGACTAAAAGGAAGAACCGCACCAACGGTACTCCCTATCCCATAGGCAGTCAAAATAGCCTTGCGTTTTTTCTCAGGTTGTTTTTCAGTTGCTTTTAGTGCTACCAAATTCATGCCTTGCTGAGCCAAACTGAGAGACATTCGCTGTCCTCCGTGATCTAGAAGGGCATGTGCCACCTCATGACCCATGATAGCGGCAATCCCATCTGCATTTGCAGCTACAGGAAGAATCCCTGTATAAAACACTATTTTACCTCCTGGCATACACCAGGCATTACGTTGCTCATTTTGTACCAAATTGTATTCCCAAGCGTAATCCTGTAAATGATTTGGCGCTCCTTTGTATTCAAAATATGTTTGAGCCGCCTTTGCAATTCGCTCACCGATCAAGTTAATATTCCTGCTTTCTTGGGTATTGTGTATCACAGGATGCTCCTTTAAAAAATTCTCATATTGGGAAAATGCCATCGGGAAGAGTTGCTTGTTTGTAAAAACATTAAAGGTTTTTTTTCCAGTTAGTTGGTTAACTTTACAACTACTTAAGGTGCAGAAAATAGCAATTAAGAAATATTTTTTCATGATTTGGGTTTTGAATAAAGTTAAAAAACTATTGTAAACTAACCGACATTCCTGTTAAAGTTTTGTTGGAAATGCATAGATTTTTTCACACATGAAAAGAATGCTTATTTTTGAAATAAAAAATCATGAAATTTTTCGTTCCCCTGCTTATTTTGTTTGTGTTGTTCAGCTGTCACGGAGTCTCACAAGAGCAAAAAAGCAATCCCAAAAAAGAATACACCGTCTCTAAAACTGATGCGGAATGGAAAGCAGAATTACCACAAATGGCGTATTACGTTCTTCGAAAAGCAGGTACCGAACGTGCATTTTCAGGCCCACTGAACTACAATAAAGAAAAAGGCACCTACGTTTGTGCAGGTTGTCAAACCCCATTGTATGAATCAAAATACAAATACGAATCAGGTTCGGGCTGGCCTTCTTTTGACCGGGGAATTGAAAAAAATTTAGAGTACGATGTGGATTATAAGATCGGGTACCCCCGCTCAGAACTAAAATGCAATACCTGTGGAGGGCATTTAGGCCATGTCTTTAATGATGGACCCCAAAAGACCACAGGTAAAAGACATTGTATAAATTCTGCCGCTTTAAATTTTATTCCCATCGATGAGCAACCCTAAGCACTACCCTCTTGCCAAATCGGAAGATGAATGGCGAAAAGAACTCGATGCGGAGACCTATCGAATTGTAAGAGAGAAAGGAACAGAATATCCCTTTACTGGAAAATACAATGACCACTTTGAATCAGGAACCTATCATTGTAAAGCCTGTAACGCTCCATTGTACCGTTCCGAAAACAAATTTGACAGTTCTTGTGGATGGCCCAGTTATGACGAAGCACTACCTGGAGCTTTAGAATACATAAAAGATGCTACCCATGGAATGCTCCGTACTGAGATCGTTTGTGCTCACTGTGGAGGTCATCAAGGGCATGTTTTTAACGATGGCCCCACTTCAACGGGTATGCGTTACTGTGTCAATTCGGCCAGTATCTCTTTTGATCCTGAAGCAAAATAAAGCGCACAAATTCTCCTCTTATTTCTTACCTTTGTGTCGAATTTAAATGACATTACATGACGGCATACGATATTATAGTTTTAGGAAGTGGACCTGGCGGATATGTTACCGCAATTCGAGCCTCCCAACTGGGATTTAAAACCGCTATTGTAGAAAAAGAAAGTCTAGGTGGTGTTTGTTTGAACTGGGGCTGTATTCCCACCAAAGCACTACTTAAATCTGCACAGGTTTTTGAATATCTCAAACACGCAGAGGACTATGGGTTGACCCTTCAAGAATACGACAAAGATTTTGATGCTGTTGTCAATCGAAGTCGCAATGTAGCTGCCGGAATGAGTAAAGGTGTTCAGTTTTTAATGAAAAAAAATAAAATTGATGTTCTAGAAGGTCATGGAAAAGTTAAAGCTGGAAAAAAAGTAAGCGTAACCCAAGGTGACAAAACTGAAGAATACCAAGCACAACATATTATTATTGCCACGGGTGCACGTTCAAGAGAACTTCCTAGTCTTCCTCAAGATGGAAAAAAAGTTATTGGCTACCGTCAAGCAATGACTTTGAAAAAGCAACCAAAAAAATTGATCGTAGTAGGCTCTGGAGCTATCGGAATTGAATTTGCTTATTTCTACAACGCAATGGGAACTGAAGTCACCATTGTAGAATATCTAGATCGTATTGTACCGGTTGAAGATGAGGAAGTTTCCAAGCAACTTGAACGCTCCTTTAAGAAGAGTGGGATAAAAATCCTAACTCGTGCTGAAGTGACCTCCGTAGCCACTGAAGGGAAAGGAGTAAAAGCCACCGTAAAAACAGAAAAAGGTGAAGAAGTACTCAATGCAGACATAGTTCTCTCTGCCGTTGGAATCAAAACTAATATTGAAAACATTGGTTTAGAGGATGTGGGAATCGCTGTTGATCGAGATAAAATATTGGTCAACGATTTTTACCAAACCAATCTTCCCGGTTATTATGCCATTGGGGACGTAACACAGGGGCAAGCCTTGGCACACGTTGCTTCTGCAGAAGGTATTTTGTGTGTGGAGAAAATTGCAGGACATCATGTGGAACCTCTGGATTATGGAAATGTTCCTGGTTGCACCTACTGTTCCCCTGAAATTGCTTCTGTAGGTCTTACTGAAACGCAGGCCAAAGAAAAAGGATACGAGATCAAAGTGGGGAAATTTCCCTTTTCCGCTTCCGGTAAAGCACAAGCTGGTGGAAATCCCGACGGCTTTGTCAAAGTCATTTTTGACGCCAAATACGGTGAATGGCTAGGATGTCATATGATAGGTGCCGGAGTAACAGACATGATTGCCGAAGCGGTACTGGGTCGAAAACTAGAAACCACTGGACATGAAGTTTTAAAAGCTGTTCATCCCCACCCCACAATGAGTGAGGCTGTAATGGAAGCTGTTGCCGATGCCTATGATGAGGTAATTCATCTTTAAATCCGCCAATAAAATCTCTTAAAGCCCTTTACTAAGGGCTTTTTTTGTGTTTGAAAGTATCAGAATGCTTTTCGTTTATTGGAAATTTCATTAATGATCCATAATATAGATTGTCCTGGTAATAAAATACATCACGGTCAACACACTTAGTAATACTTTAAAAGCTTGGAATGAGTTAAATTCTAGTTTGATCATCTTTTGGATTCCTTTATTCAATGCATTCTATTTAGGCAGAATAGATTTGATAAATTGAACCCAAAAATTTAGCGTCATTTCAACGCACTCTCTACCCCTAGACGATACGAATCAAGACCGAAACCGATAATCAATCCTTTTGCAACTGGAGTAATATAAGAGATGTGTCTAAAATCTTCACGGGCGAAGGTGTTCGAAATGTGAATTTCGATTACGGAAGTGTTTATACTTTTTATGGCATCGCCTATGGCGACCGAGGTATGGGTATAAGCACCTGCATTGAGTAGGATGAGATCAGAGCTGAAACCAACCTCCTGCAGGCGGTTGATCAATTCTCCTTCTACATTGGACTGGAAATAGTCAAAAGTCACCTGGGGAAACTGTTTTTGCAACTCGGCATAATAGTCTTCAAAAGTTTGATCCCCGTATACTGTGGGTTCTCGTGTACCCAACAGATTTAAGTTAGGTCCGTTGATGATGCTGATCTTCATTTTTATTATTTTAGTAAAAGTATAGAAATTAGAAGTATTCCCCTAAAAACAAGTAGTGTGAATTGGCAACAAGCAGTCTTAGATTTTCGAATGTACTTACAAATAGAGCGTGGTCTTTCTGAAAACTCAATCGAAAATTACAGCTTTGACCTTCAGGCATTTCAAAATTTCTTGAATACAGAAAACAGTAAGGTAACTCCCCTAGATTGCAATCATGAACATGTTAAACAATTCATATACGAAACCGCAAAAGTATTGAGTTCGCATACCCAAGCAAGACGCATAGCGGGTTTACGAAGCTTTTTTGACTACCTCATTTTTGAAAAATACCGAGTCACCAATCCAACCGACCTCATCGAAGCACCCAAATTGGGAAGAAAACTCCCGGATGTACTTTCCCTTAAAGAGATCGAAAGTATGATGGAACATTTAGACCTAGGTCACCCTCAAGGCCATCGCAATAGAGCTATATTGGAAACTTTATACGGTAGTGGACTTCGGGTTTCTGAACTTATCAATTTGAGCCTGTCCAATCTCTTTTTTAAAGAATCCTTGATTCGAGTAACAGGAAAAGGAAACAAACAACGCTTAGTCCCCATGGGAAAGACTTCAAAAAAGTTTTTAGAAATCTATGTCCATCAGTTACGTCTCTCACCAAAAATTCATCCCGAACACCAAGATGTGGTGTTTTTAAATCGAAATGGAAAGGGGCTAACCCGCCAAATGATTTTTAGCCTAATTCGTTCTTTAGCTTTAAAAGCAAATATCCAGAAGAAAATAGGGCCTCATACTTTTAGGCATTCCTTTGCGACACACCTTCTTGAAAACGGTGCAGACCTTAGAACCATTCAGATTTTAATGGGACATGAAAGCATTACCACCACAGAGGTTTACACACATTTGGATACACAGCATTTACGCTCAGTCGTGGAACAGTTTCATCCTAGAGGAGGAGGTTAGTCTACAATGACCAATCGAAAACCTTCACCGTGAATGTTCAGAATTTGCACTTTTTCGTCAGTACTGAGGTACTTACGAAGCTTTGCGATATAGACATCCATGCTTCTGGAAGTAAAATAATTATCGTCTCTCCAAATTTTGTTAAGTGCAACCTCACGTGGAAGCAAGTCGTTTAGATGGAGGACCAAAAGACGTAACAATTGATTTTCCTTGGGTGAAAGTTTAATGGTCTCTCCATTTTTATGGGTCAGAAAGCGAAGTTTTGAATTGAAATCAAATTCACTAAAGGTGAACTCAAAAGTGTTATTTTCAGGTACAACTGGAGCTACCTTTCTATTTAGAATCGCTTTAATTTTGGCTAAGAGAACTTCCGAATCAAAAGGTTTGGTCATATAATCGTCTGCTCCAATTTTGAACCCTTTTAAGACATCCTCTTTCAGGTGTTTTGCCGTCAGAAAAAAGATAGGAACCACTTCGTTTTTTTCTCGTATTTCACGAGCCAATGTAAATCCGTCTTTGTAGGGCATCATCACATCGAGAATGCAGAGGTCAAAATGGTCTTTTCGGAATTTTTCAAATCCTTCAATACCATTTTTTGCTAAAGTTATATCGTAATCGTTCAGTGTTAAGTATTCTTTTAATATACTTCCAAAATTGGGGTCGTCTTCTACTAGAAGAATTTTTTTGTTGGTGTGTTTCATTTTAAATAAGGTGAGGCGTTTATAAATTAGTTTTCATTGGGGATTTTCAAAGTAAAAATAGTTCCGATTCCATTTTTACTTTCCAAGTAGATCTGCCCTTTATGCAAATCAACTATTTTTTTGACATAGGCCAATCCAAGTCCATGTCCTTTAACATTGTGAATGTCACCTGATGCAGCACGATAAAATTTATCGAAAACTTTTTTTTGTACATGAGGGGTCATCCCAATTCCATTATCCTTTACTTTCAGTACAAATTCATTGTCTTCGTTAAAGGTTTCTATTTCAACTTTAGGGTTTTGGTCACAATATTTTAGTGCGTTGTCCAAAAGGTTGACTACTATATTAGTGAAATGATTTTTATTTCCAAGAATGTAAAGATTTTTTGCATTGAAATTAGTTTTGAGCTCACCCGACTTGTCTTTCAAAATCAATTGAATGTGGCTTATGGCCTCTTGGATGGCTTGATGTACATTCATAGAAGTCCTTTGGATCGGTTCATTACTTCGCTCCAACTGGGAAATACGCAATACATTTTCAACCTGTGCAAGCATACGGATATTCTCTTCTCTAATCATTTTCACATACTGGGTCATTTTGTTTGGAGCATCCATTACTTTCGGATTCGAGATGGCGTCTAGTGCCAAATTGATTGTAGCAATGGGTGTTTTAAACTCATGGGACATATTGTTAATAAAATCGGTTTTAATTTCAGAAATCTTTTTTTGCTGTATAATTTGATATAACGCACTACTTGAAACCAAAACTATAAACAAGGTTAAAAATAAAGTCAAACCTCCCAAACTGAGTATAGAAGAAAAAACATATTGATCTTTTTCAGGAAAAGAAACAATCAATTCATAATTACGCAACCCTCTTTCATCCTGAAAAATAGGGATGGAATAGCGATAGCCTTCTTGAACTTCGGAGTAATTGTTGGACTTAATTTTGGTCGCCAATCCGTTGTCATAAATACCAAATTCATATGGCGTAACAATCATCTTGGCATCAAATTCACGTTTGAGAACAAAATCCAACTCTTGCACGTTGAGACGTTTGTGAATAGGAGTGTTTGCAGTATAGTCTTTAAAGGTGGAACGAATGCGTTGATTTGCAATATTCATCCGTTCAATCGTTTTGATTTTTTCAACCGAACTCGCAATATTATTTTCACGGTTAAAAACATCATTTTTATTAATGATAGTAGTGTTTTTGACCTGTTTTACATCTGTAAGGGTAGTTAGGGTGTCGCCCAATTTCGGATCCAAATAAGGTGTGATATTATAATCCTCCTCTAGAATTCCATAAGCGTAATAGGAGATTAAATTGTTAGTGTTGTCTTCGTCTAAAAATAAATAAATGTTAGCAAAGCTGGCATTGTCCGGGGTTTCTAAAGAATCTAGCAGTCTTTCATAAGCTGTGATATAGTCAGAAAGCTCACGCTCTTGAATTTCTTCGGCAACCATCATCAGAGACTGTTGTACCGCCAAAGAAAACTCCTCTTCCTTATCATTCCATGCCGAAAAAATCCAATATCCTTGTAATACAATGATCCCCAAAATGGAGATGATCATAAAACTAACTAGAGAGATAAATAAATTTTTCTTCATTTCTTGCTCTTCAAACTAAAACAAATTGTTTTCAATTTTATTTTGCACTGCAAATTTCACCTAATTTAAACAAATAAAATACTAATAGTATGTTAATCCAGTAATACGCCTAGCTCTTTAATATTTTAATAAGCTTACTAGCCTGAGCAAAGGTATCTTCAAGTGTCTTATTCTCAATGACATAATCGGCAAGTGGCTCTTTTTTTTGATCGCTCCACTGATTTTTCATTCGTGCCAGAATCTCTGCTTCCCCAAATCCATCTCTTGCCTTAATGCGTTGAATTCTTTTCTCCTTAGGAGCTTTGACCAAAATCACAAAATCACACTTTTTATATCCCCCTGTTTCAAATAAAATAGCTGCCTCGTTGATGACAAAAGGTGCATTGTGATGTTCCTTTTTAAAATCTTCAAATGCTTTTACCACAGCGGGATGAACCAGATCATTAAGTGCGGCAAGAGCAGTGGCATCTTGAAATACTATTGCTGCTAAAGCAGAACGGTTCAAGTGCCCATCTGCATCGAATATTTCGCCACCAAAAAGGGTACCCACCGCATCACGTAACTGGGTCTCTAATAGTTTTTTACCTACCGTATCCGATTCGAAGCAGGGAATTCCCTGCTCCTGAAACCATTTTAAAAGTGTCGATTTTCCACTTCCTATCCCTCCTGTCAAACCAATAACCTTCATTTTCGAATCAAGTAATTTACTTCCTGAGGCTCCCAAAGGAGTTGCTTTAACCCCGGGGGTTGTTTCAATATTTTCAATTTTAGTGATTTATTTTCCTGGGAACGTAGGGTTTCATAATCTACCACCAATCTAAAATCAGATTCCTTTACCGTACTTAAAAGTGTCATGGGTATAATCGCCCTAATTTTTGCTGTGGAGGGAAAAAGTTTTACACGAACACCTACTGGTAAGTTCAGCACCTCAATTTGAATTGAAAACTCTTTTTCAGAATAGCGTGAAACTGGTAGAATAAGACTCACGGCAGGTGGATCCAATTCCAATTCAGGAATGGATTTCAAAACCACTTCTTGGGATATACTTTCATGTACATCCGATGCTTGATAAAAAGTTGTAGTAACAGAAAAGAGTGTGTCGAGAATGGATTTGGGGCCTCGTACCAAAACGCTATCAGGTTCACTTTTTAAAGCAATGTCACCTAAATAACCTGCTCGAAGTGTTATCTGAGTTTGGGGAACTACGGATACAACTTTTTCGTCTAGACGACTGTAGGCAATTTCTAAGCTTTCTGGATATATTTGATTAAGCACTGTATTATCAAAAAGTTGTTCTGCTATAGAAAACTGTTGATTTCTAAGTGAGACGCTACCTAATGAAGCCCTAAATTTTGACTCATTTAAAGAAACTATGACTGTTTTATCAATTAAGCGATACAGTAAAATTTCAAGTCCACTAGCGGTAATAGAGGCGCTCATTTTGTGAGAAGTATCATGGAGTACAATACCTTGGGGCACATCTGTCAAAACTACAGGAAAAGTCTGTACTAAGGTGTAGGTGTTGGAAAGTTTGGTGCTTAACCAAAATGTAAAAGATAAGAACACAAACAAAAGAAAAAAACGAAAGCGTCCTTGGGAAGGTAACTTTTTTAATAAGGTGTCTAGTCCTTCTCTTTTTAGTGTCATTGACCTAATTCTATTCCATTTTATTCCGCGCTACTAATCGCATCAATAATCTCTTGACTCACTCCTACATTGGAAAAACCGCCGTCATGGTAGAGGTTCTGTAAGGTTACTTTTCTGGTATAATCTGAAAATAAGGAAACCGTGTAATCTGCGCATTCCTTAGCAGTTGCATTTCCAAGGGGAGACATTTTTTCAGCATACTTTAAAAAACCATCAAGACCCGCAACTCCTTTTCCAGCAGTGGTAAGTGTAGGCGATTGGGAAATTGTGTTGACACGTACTTTTTTATCTTTTCCAAAGAAATATCCAAAACTACGAGCGATTGACTCCAAATAGGCTTTGTTATCTGCCATATCGTTATAATTTGGAAAGGTTCGTTGTGCTGCAACATACGAGAGCGCTACAATACTACCCCATTCGTTCATTGCATCTTTCTGATATAAACATTGCATCAATTTGTGAAAAGAAACAGCAGATACATCCCAACCTTTTGCCATCCAATCGTGATTTAAATCGGTATAGTGTTTTCCTTTTCTAACATTGACAGACATTCCTATCGAATGAAGAACAAAGTCAATTTTCCCTCCTAAAATCGTTTGTGATTGATCGATCAAGGCTTCGAGATCATCCTTATTTGTTGCATCTGCAGCAATCACTTGAGATCCTGTTTTTTCAGCTAAAGCATTTATCGTTCCCATGCGCATTGCAACAGGAGCGTTTGTCAGTACAAATGTACCTCCGGCATCTGCAACGGATTCTGCTGTTTTCCAAGCAATGGACTGATCGTCTAATGCTCCAAAAATAATTCCTTTTTTTCCTTCTAAAATTTGATGTGACATGCGTTTAATTTTACTCCGTAAAGATACATTTAATTCATCAATTGCTTTGCGTGCGCAATAGCAGTTTCAGTCACTTGGTTGCCAGAAAGCATCTTCGCAATTTCTTCTACACGCGCTTCATGGTCCAGTGAGTAAAGTTGAGTCTTTGTTTTCCCATCTTGTACTATTTTTTCAACAAGAAAATGATATTTTGCCTTCGCTGCTACTTGAGGCAAATGCGTAATGGCAATGACTTGAAGCTTTTTTGCTATGGTAGCCATTACCTCAGCGATGCTATCAGAAATCTTGCCTGAAACTCCAGTATCAATCTCATCAAAAACTAGGGTAGGTAAATTTTTATATTGAGACAAAATTGTTTTTATGGCGAGCATGATTCGAGATAATTCTCCACCCGAAGCAACTTTTTTCAAATCCTTGAAGTCACTGCCTTTGTTTGCACTAAACTGAAAAGTAAGCACATCCGTTCCGTTATTTAAAAAATGAATACTCGAAGTTAGCTCGATTTTAAAGACCGCATCTTGCATTCCAATTTTAGCTACAAGATTCTTGAGTTCTCCTTCTAAAACAGTAATGGCTTTATGCCTGTTTTGAGATAGCTGATCACTTAAATGCTTCAATTCTGCTTCTTGTTCTTTTTGCTTTTGAACTAAAAAATCTAATCTATCATCGAGGTTTAGCGTTTCCTTAAGAGTCTGTTCCAGTTCTGACTGAATGGCAATCAATTCAGATTCGGATTGCACTCGGTGCTTTTGATAAAGAACATTTAAATGATCCATTTGGGCCTGTAGCTCTTCAAGCTTTTGGGGGTTGGATTCCAAAAATTCAAATTGATGTTTAAATTCCTCCATCACATCCTCCATCTCAATTGCAACTCCTTGAACACGTTCTCGAAGGGCTTCATACTGTTTGGATTTTTCACTAAGTCCCTGGCTATATCTTCTCAATTCTTTCAATTGATCTACAATCCCCAAAGATTCATTTTCTAAAAGTTGAATGGATGCGGCAAAAGTAGTTTGCAAAAATTCGATATGAGTCAGGGTGTGAAGTTGGGTTTTGATCTCATCTTCCCTACCTACTTCTAATTTGGATGCCTGTAACTCATCCAATAAAAATTGTTTTAATTCAAACTCTTCTTTAAATGCGGCTTGGTTTTCCAAACACTGTTTGTATTCTTTTTGAGTGTTGCGATAAGCGGATAAAATGGTCTGGTAGGTTCCCAAAGTATTTTGATTTCCAGCTAAAGCATCCAAAACCTGAAACTGATATTGATTTTCAAGCAAGGTTTGGGCATCGTGCTGAGAGTGAATGTCGATAAGGTGGAGACTTATTTCTTCTAGAACATTCAAATTAACAGGAGTGTCATTGACAAAAGCTCTCGATTTTCCCTGGGGCAAAAGCTCCCTTCTTAAAACAGTTTCGTCTTCATAATCCAGATCATACTCAGCAAACAAGGATTGCAGAGCGTAAGATTTGATTTGAAAAGTAGCTTCAACAATACATTTCCTAGTAGAATCAAAAAGGCTAGACAAATCAGCACGCTTTCCCAGAACAAGGGACAGTCCTCCTAATAAAATGGATTTTCCAGCACCTGTTTCTCCAGTGATCGAAGTCATCCCTTCAGAAAAATCGACTTCCAAATCCTCTATAAGTGCGAAGTTTTTTATTTTAAGTTGGGTTAACAAGGCGATTTAGTGTTTTTTAGCCTTCAAAGATAGGAATATTAAAAAAATTACGCCTTGATTTGCTTCCACCTTGCTCCAAAAAAAGGAGCGATCTTTTTAAGTACCACTTCAGTTTTTTTAAAGTCCACTTTGGGGCCTTCTGTAAAGATATTGACGATTTCCTCTACTTTGGCATCAAAAAAGATTTGGATTAAAAAAGTATCGGGTCTTCGTTGGTATAGAGGTTCTAGTTGTTGAATGGATTCCATCAAGGCTTGTTTCCCTGCTACTGGGTCTGTTGTCATTTGATCCAATCCATTGCGGTGATAGGCATATAAAACTTGTCGATATTCTCTGAAAGCATTGGAACGAAGGCCATCGATCAACCAAAACCGATTGCGTATTCCATCAGAAGGTTTCCAGCCCTTTCGAGAAGTGTTCTGTGCAAGGTTGACAATTTGTCGAGCAGTTTCAAAATAGGGATTACCCCCATTGGGTGCAAAACTGTCTGCATCCAATCCCAAAATTACGTAGGCATAAAAACTGATAAGAGAAACCAAATTAGACTCAAAACTCGATGTATTAAAAAAAAGAGGTTGAAATTCTTGGTATGAAAAAACAATGTCTTTATCCAAAAAATTCAAAACGGGACTGTCGTAGTTGGTGTTGAATACTGGGCGCTGAGATTGGACTTGTAAGGTCGCCTCAAACTGATCGTTACTGTACGCCGAGAGATTGAAAACAAAAGAACAAGTAATTTTTTCTTGTGTTAAAAATTCTTGATTGGTCCAAACCTGAGTATTGATAAATTCGTTAAGTGACCGTTCTAAAGTTTTAAAGATTTGCTGGTTGGTTTGATTGACCAAATCAGAATTGACAATAACTTGGGCATTCAATTCTTGAGAGTAGATTTGCTCACTCAAAAAAAGAACCGTTAATAAAAGGAAAAGGCGATTCATAGGGACACTATTTGTTCAAAAATTCGATGGGCGCACTCTAATTTACTTTGCAATGGAAAGTCTTTTACAGAATGGTCTGCCCGTATAAAGGTAATTTTATTGGTAGAAACTGAAAAGCCTGCACCTGGATCTTGAAGTGAGTTCAAAACGATTCCATCCAAATTCTTTTTCTTGAGTTTTAATTTTGCATTTTCTAGCTCGTTTTCAGTCTCAAGTGCAAAACCAATAAGACATTGCTGTTTTTTCATTTGACCCATATATGCCAAAATATCTTTTGTAGGAGTCAATGCAATGGTCAAGTTTGACTTTGCCTTTTTAATTTTTTGTGAAGCCACAGTTTGGGGCTTAAAGTCTGCTACTGCAGCCGCTGCAATGGCTATATCAATAGTGCTAAACTCTTTTTTAACCGCTTCAAACATCTCATCGGCACTTACCACTGCTTGAACTTTTACCGAAGGATTATCGATTTTTTCTTGAGTGGGCCCTGTAACTAAAATTACATCTGCACCCAACTCTGCTGCAACTTTAGCAAGCGCGAAACCCATTTTACCTGATGCGTGATTCCCAATAAAGCGAACTGGATCAATGGCTTCAAAAGTTGGTCCTGTTGTAATCAGTACACGCTTTCCGTTGAGTGGCAAGTCAGGATTAAAATGAGAAATCAGATGGGCTACTATTTCATCAGGCTCCAACATTCTCCCTTTACCTTCAAGACCACTCGCTAAAGCACCCTCTCCTACAGGCAATACCTGATTTCCAAACGAGGTCAAGGTTTCAATATTTTTTTGATTAGACGGATGTGCGAACATATCCAAATCCATTGCAGGAGCTACATATACGGGACATTTCGCTGAAAGGTATACAGCCAACAAAAGGTTGTTGCATCTGCCCTGTGCCATAGCAGAAAGCGTATTTGAAGTGGCTGGAGCTATCAACAATATATCGGCCCACATACCCAATTCCACATGATCATTCCAGATTGGATTGTCCAGATCTGTAGCGGTAAAAGTAGATAAAACAGGATTTTTTGTGAGAGTAGCAAGGGTTAGTGGGGTCACAAAATCTTTTGCACTGGGAGTCATCACCACACGAACTTCTGCACCTTGTTTATGAAGTGCACGGACAATTAAAGGAGTTTTGTAAGCGGCAATTCCTCCGGAAATTCCGAGTAAAATCTTTTTACCGCTTAACAAAGGCATCGCTTAAGATTTGGGTTCTTCGGTATGGCGGGAGTATATTTTATCATTCAACCACTCCTCTACTGCCATTGCATGAGGTTTTGGTAAACGCTCATAGAAACGAGATACTTCGATTTGTTCTTTGTTTTCGAAAATTTCTTCCAAACTGTCGTTATGAGTTGCAAATTCTTCGAGTTTTTCGTGTAGCTCTTTTTTGATATCAAGATTTATTTGCTGCGAACGTTTGGCGATTATGGAGAGTGCCTCGTAGATATTTTCCGTGGAAGCCTCTATCTCATTTCGATTGTATGTCTTGGAAGTTAATGCAGCTTTTGATTCTCTGTATTTTGTCATAGTGGTTATTTTGAAAGTGAAGTGGTCGTATTGTATTGTTCTAATTCTTTATTGACTTTTTCTATTTTATCATTTAAATCCTTTAAAAACAAGCTTTCAGGATAATAACGTAAAATGAGTTCGTATTGTTGTTGCAATTCTTTTAAACGTTCTTCTTTTTTCGATAATACGCTGTTGGTTGCAATTTCGTAGAGCGATAAAAACTTGGTGTAAAGTGCTTCTTCTCTAAATTTAGTCCCAGGAAAACCCGCTATAAAATTATCGTTGGCTTTGATTGCTGCTCTGTAATCGCGAATGGTGTAGTATTGTTTGGCAATTTCAAAGTCTTTTTTCTCAAGTTTTTCTTGAAGTTCAGCAATCATTTGATTTGCCTCAGGTGCGTATTCTGAATTGGGATAAAGGTTGATAAATAGTTGAAGCTTTTCAATCGCTTCGTACGTTTCTTCTTGATCAAGACTAAAAGTCGGAGATTGAAAATAGTAAGACTTAGCAGCTTTGAACGAAGCTTCCTGAATGCGTTCACTCTTGGGATAGGTCTTAATGAAATTTTCATATTGATATGCGGCCAAACTGTAACTTTTTGTTTGAAAATAAGAGTCCGCAAAAAAGAAAATAATACGTTGAGCTTGAGGTTTCCCACGATACTTAGGAACAATTTGCTCGAAAAGACGGTTGGCTTTTCGGTATTCTCCATTACTGTAATACACCTCTGCTTGCTTATATTTTTCGGAAGTATCATCACTATTAAGCAACTTTTGATAATCGCTACAAGAAGCTAAAGTGAGGATGACACCTAAAACATAGAACGAAATCATTTTAAATTTCATCCTGCAAAAATACTAATAATCAATGACAATAGAAATTTAAATTACAAAGAGGATGTTAAAGTTTAAAGGGTATAAACAGAATGCTCCAAATACTCTTCGATACGCTGTTTCAAAATCGGGGTTGCTTGAACTAAGGGCAAACGAACTTGTTGAGAACAGAGGCCCAAGGTCTTCATCAGGGCTTTGATACCCGTTGGATTTCCTTCTTCGAAAAGAAGCTGAATCAAATCCAACAGCTGATAATGTAACTGATAGGCTTTATTTAGGTCACCCTTTCTAACATAATCAAAAATTCTTGTAAGAGGTATAGGCATCGCATTTCCCAAAACAGAAATGGTTCCTACCGCTCCCGCCAAAAGCATTGGCAAGGTAAGTGCATCATCTCCTGAAATCACTTGTATGTGAGAACCTGCCTGTTTTATGATTTCCTGAGCATGAAGCATACTTCCACTTGCTTCTTTTATTGCGATGATATTTTCAAAATCTTGAGTAAGTCTTATAAATGTGGAAACTTCTACCACGCTTCCTGTTCTTGAGGGTACATTGTACACAATTATAGGGAGTGGGCTTGCTTTTGCAATTTCAGAATAATGATGATAAATCCCCTCTTGACTAGGTTTATTATAATAAGGGGATACAGAAAGAATAGCTCCAAACGCGCTGAGATCAGTAGCTTGAATTTCATAGACAACTTGAGCCGTATTATTTCCTCCAATACCGATTACCAAAGGAAGTCTTTTTTGATTGGCAGCGATAATCACCTCAATAATTTGCCGTTTTTCTTTGGCAGATAGACACACAGCTTCTCCTGTGGTACCCATGACCACAATATAATCTGCATTTCCTAAAATGATATGTTCTACAACAGTAGGAATTGACTCAAAATCTACCGTTCCGTCTTGATTAAATGGGGTAACCATAGCTACTCCTAAGCCTTTCAAATTCATCTCGATACTATTTTAAAAATGATTTCAAATAGTTGGTAGATTCCACAAGGAATAAATTTGTTTCCAAAGGATCCATGTCAAGGATTACATCATTGATTTTAAAATTTGCCTGAGAAAAACCCAACCTCAATGCCGCATTACAATTCATACTGATCAATTCAGGAAAGGTTTCCCTAACAGAAAAATAATTGATCAGAATATCTATTCTAGTGTTGAAGAAAAGTTGCATCTCACTACTGAAGTTACCCCCTACACTAACGTCTTTTCTAGAGCAGTATATACTCCTTTTCTGATCTGTTGATCGTTCCTCAATTTTTTTCCTGGTGAATTCCACAAACGTTATATTATCTAGCGAGATATTTAAGGATTTTGCAAGTGCTTCAAAAACTTGTTTTTCAAGTTTAAGATCCTCTGGAAGTAGTACTGCCATGGTCTTAACTGGACTTACATTTTCTCTAGACTGATGCTCAAAACTTTTAAATTTTTTGCGCAACTGGAAATTCCACACGACATCCTTTAAAAACTCAACCATTGATTACATCAAATTTATACAAACTAGAAGGCTTAGCATAAAAATCAAACATTTCGTGTGATTTTATTTTTTTTTGTTATAAATATAACATTTTCAACCCGTGTTCCCTTTAAAAGCAATAAAATCAGATTCTGATAAGATTGGAATATTCAATTTTTTTGCTTTGGCTTCTTTGGAGGGACCCATTCCTTCACCCGCCACAAGATAGTCTGTTTTTGATGATATAGAACTCACTATAATTCCTCCTAAATTCTCGATTTCATTTTTGATGCCTTCACGATTATACCCCTCAAAAACTCCTGAAACGACAAATCTTTTCCCTTCAAACGCAGAATGAAATTGTCTTTGCTCATGCACTTCTTCCATCTGAAGGCCATGCGATTTTAAAGCTTCTAAAAGATGCTGATTTGAAGGTTCAGAAAAATAAGTCACTAGACTTTGGGCAATGCGTTCTCCAATTTCTTCTATGGCTGTCAAGGATGTAACACTTGCAGACTGGAGTGCATCCAAAGATCCAAATGCTTTAGTAAGACGCTTTGCAACAGTTTCTCCCACATAACGTATTCCCAATCCAAATAATACTTTAGAAAATGGTTTCTCTTTTGATTTTTCAATTCCCTCTAACAAATTGGTCACCGATTTTTCTGCCATTCGCTCAAGAGGTAAAATTTGTTCTTTTTGCAAACGGTATAAATCGGCAACATTGGAAAGCAAACCTTCATGAAAAAGTAAACTTACCGTCTCCCCACCCAAACCTTCAATATCCATAGCCTTACGACTGATAAAATGTTGGATTTTACCGATTTGCTGAGGAGGGCATGCTGCTTCATTTTTGCAATAATGTTGCGCTTCTCCCTCCTCGCGTTCCAATGAAGATCCACACTCTGGACAATGGGTAATAAAGTGTACGGCGTTCTTTTGCGCTCCTCGTTCCTCAATTTTCACAGCAGTGATCTTAGGGATAATTTCTCCCCCTTTTTCAACAAAAACCGTATCTCCAATTCGCAAAGCCAGCTTTTCGATTTGATCTGCATTATGTAAGGATGCACGTTTGACTATAGTTCCAGAAATCAACACTGGTTTAAGTTGGGCCACAGGTGTCACGGCGCCTGTCCTTCCTACTTGATAGTGAACTCCTTCCAAGACGGTGGTGGCCTGTTCTGCTTTGTACTTGTAGGCCATCGCCCAGCGGGGTGCTTTTGCAGTAAATCCTAAGATTTCTTGTTGTGATAAACTATTTACTTTAATAACAATTCCATCAATTTCGTAAGGTAAATCTTTTCGCTTCACATCCCATTCTGTGATGAAGTCAAATACAGCATCTATCGAATGAACCAATCGAGCTGAATCAGGAACTTTAAAGCCCCATTCTCTGGCCTTTTGTAATGCTTGATATTGTGCGTCTATGGGGAGTTGTTCACCTGCAAGACCATATAAAAAACAGGTCAAAGGCCGTGCTGCAACCAAGCGGCTGTCTTGTAGTTTTAAACTACCTGAAGCGGTATTTCGCGGATTACTATATAAGGGTTCTCCCAAGGCAGCTCGTTCTTGATTCATCTTGTGGAAGCCTTCCCAAGGCAAAATAATTTCACCTCGAATTTCAAAAAATGGAGGGTAGTCTCCATTCAACTTAAGAGGAATGGTCTTGATGGTTTTGATGTTGGTCGTGATTGCGTCTCCTTGAATGCCATCTCCTCGGGTTAGTGCCTGTACCAATTCTCCATTTTTATAAGTAAGACTGATTGACGCCCCATCAAATTTTAATTCACAGGTATAGGAAATTACCGCTTCAGAACCTAAGATTTTACGGATCCGCTCTTCCCATTGTAACAATTCTTCTTTGGAATAGGTGTTGGACAAAGAATACATAGGATAGCGGTGGGCAACAGTGTCGAACGACTTGGTGACATCTCCCCCCACCCGTTGGGTTGGGGAATTTGGATCTTGAAATTGAGGATATTGGATTTCGAGTTCTTGTAACTCTTCTAATAGCTGGTCAAATGCAAAATCACTTATTATTGGGGCGTCTTCAATATAATAGCGATGATTGTGCTGATGCAGTTCGTCTCTAAGTCGTATGATTTTCTCTTGAATTTCTTTCATATTATTTTGTTAAACGAAGCATTCTCTCTTTTCCAAAGATATCCATTCGCTTGCAAATGGTATAATCAAACTGTTGGATTAAAGAACAAAGTTCGTCTATAAATAGAGGATTGATTTCAAAATAAATACTGCCTTTGGGAAGTAATTGTCCCGTTGCAAATTCGAGTATTTTACGGTAAAAGATCAGCGGGTCATTATCGGGAACAAATAGCGCTTTATGAGGCTCATGATCAAGGACATTGGATTTCATTTCTTTTTTTTCCTCAACAGTTACATAAGGGGGATTTGATACAATCATATCAAAAGATCGTTTTAAAGAATCCATTTGAAGTAGGTTTTGTTGAAAAAATTCTACTTTGACTTTATTCTGATGCGCATTTTCTCTAGCCAAATCTATTATACTTTTCTCTTGATCCAAAGCCGAAACAGAAAGTTGAGGATTCTCTTTCGCTAAAGCAATAGCGATACAACCCGACCCAGTGCCCATATCTAAAAGCTCTTTTGGACCGTCTTTATGCTTACTGCAATCTTCCAAAATCCAATCTACCAATTCTTCAGTCTCAGGTCTTGGAATGAGTACGCGTTGATCCACTTTTAGTTTGAGGCTCCTAAAATGAGCCCAACCCGTGATATACTGGAGTGGATACCTCTTTAAAAGTTTGTCTTGAGCCTCCTGAATTAAAATAAGTTCTTTAGATTCCAGTTCCCGTTTGGGTTCAAGCGCTAGTTGGGTGGGTTGCCATTGAAAACAATCAGTTAGTAAAGCCTTGAAATAAAAATCAATTTCCGCATTGGAATACTCTGTTTTTAGGGAATCCCGATACCAATCTCTTGCTTCAATAAGAGTCATACTAAGGATTTAATCAACCAAACTGGGCAAGAAGTGTGTCCTGTATTTCCCATAGGATGGTCAATATATTTGAATCCTACTTTTTGGTATAAGGCTTGCGCATCTAACATGTTAGGCATAGTTTCGATATAACAAAGTTGAAAATCATTTGCTTTCGCAAAATCCAAACATAAATGAATCATCTTTTTTCCCAAGCCTTTCCCCCTTGCTTCAGGCAAAAAATACATTTTCTGCAATTCACAAACCGAAGGGTCACCATCCTTTAATGGGGCAATCCCAGCACCACCCATAATATTTCCTTGATTTTCTACTACATAATATTGAAAGCGAGACTGACTATATGATTCATACATCGCATCTAACTCCTTATCTTCATAAGCTGTTCCTACTTTAGGAACGCCCATTTCAATTAGCACCTTTCGGACGGCTATTGCAAGTGCTTCATTGTCATTTAATTCCACAGGGCGGATCTCCATGCGTCTATTTTTGTGTTAAATTTACAAGCAATTATATTTCTAATATCCAAGATCTGCAAAATTATATACATTAAGATTTGAACAATACCTCCGACACCTTTTTTATGCAACGATGTCTCGATCTAGCGCAGCATGCACTAGGCGACACTTATCCCAATCCACTTGTGGGCTCGGTAATTGTATATCAAAACCAAATCATCGGGGAGGGATGGCACCAAAAATCGGGAGAGCCCCATGCCGAGGTCAATGCCATTGCAAGTGTAGCAGATAAAACTCTCTTACCTAAAAGTACGCTTTATGTCAATTTAGAGCCTTGTGCACATTTTGGAAAAACCCCGCCATGTACACAAATTATTAAGGATTATCAAATTCCTAGAGTTAAAATAGGATCCATAGATCCTAATCCCAAAGTGGCAGGAAAGGGAGTCCAGCTTTTGGAAAGTTGGGGGTGTCAGGTAACCCATGGAATACTCAAAAAAGAAGCTGATTTTCTCAACCGTCGGTTTTTTACATTTCATCAGAAAAAACGTCCCTACCTTATTTTAAAGTGGGCACAAACCGCCGATCGGTTTATTGCTCCCTCCCGAAGTGTCAAAAAAAAATCTTCTGTATTCTGGATCACAACTACACAATCCCGTCAAAAAGTACATCGGTGGAGAAGTGAAGAGTATGCAATACTTGTAGGAGTTCAAACAGTTATTGACGACAATCCCCAATTGACCACAAGGGATTGGAAAGGTACCGATCCACTAAGGTTGGTATTAGATCCTAACCTTCGAATGCCTAAAAACACCTCTTTATATAAAGACAATACAACAAGTTATTTTTTTCATCAACATTCGAAAATACCATCCCATGAGGTTCATCGTTATATTTCTCTAGAGCCTTTTAATCTTAAATCTCTTTTGGATTTTTGTTACAAAGAAGAAATTCAATCTATTATTGTAGAAGGTGGACAAAAAACTCTTCAAGGATTTATCGACCAAAATCTTTGGGATGAAGCGAGAGTGTTTCGCAGTGAAAAAAAGTTAAATAATGGAATCTCTGCTCCGATTTTTAACGAAGAAGCAACACGGACGGAATTCATTAATGGAGACCAACTCTCTTTCTATTTCAATTGAATTTTTCAATCACAAAATCAGGACAACGCATAGGGCGTTTTGTCTTTGGTGATAAAAATGCCAATTGCGTAAATCCTGAGCAAATTAATTCATCGTTTTGATTCACAATTAGATACTCAAAATCTAAGGTTACTTTCGGAGGTTGCTTTAGGGTAACCGTTACTTGAAAAGTGTCCCCAAAATACAGAGGCAACTTATACTCAATTGCAGCACGCACAACCGGCATTAAAATTCCATCTCGTTCCATTTCTGCGTAGGAAATTCCCATTTCCGAAATCCATTCAAGCCTTGCCAGCTCGAAGTATTTCAGATAATTACTATGATGCACAAAGCGCATTTGATCGGTTTCTGAATATCGAACCGTTACTGTTTTTGTGGTATAATTCATACTTTAAAGTAAAATGAAAAAGTAGGATTTTAGTGATTTGGACTACTTAATTATCTCGTCAGAATATCTAAAAAAAAAACTTAAAATTCAATAGGCAATTCATTTTTTTTTTTGAATTTTTTGATGAATATTTGTTCGTGATCTAAAAACATCACTTTAAACCATAACAAAGAACAAAAACAAGATCAATTAAATGAATAAAACTGCTTCATCGGTATGGGATAACTGTCTTGCTTTTATCAAGGATAATATTCAACCCCAAGCCTATAAAACCTGGTTTTTACCTATAAAACCAGTGAAGCTGAACGATCAGATCTTAAGCATTGAAGTTCCGAGTAAATTTTTCTATGAGTGGTTAGAAGAACATTATGTTAAATTGTTAAAAACGGCATTACAAAAAGAGTTAGGAAATGAAGCACGCTTGGTGTACTCTATTCGAATGGAGAATACTTTTGGAAATAAAACCGCTTTCACAGAAAACATTCCAAGTAACTACCACGCAGGATTGCTACCCCAAGACGTGGATGCTCCTCTGAACTCACAAGCCTCAGAACTCAAAAATCCTTTTGTAATCCCAGGTATTAAAAATCTACAAATTGAATCCCAACTCAATCCCAACTATAACTTTGAAAACTTTTTAGAAGGTGATTCCAATCGTCTGGCTCGCTCAGCAGCTCTTGCTGTAGCAGCAAAACCTGGAGGCACTTCTTTTAATCCCTTGTTAATTTTCGGAGGAGTAGGCCTTGGAAAAACCCACCTAGCTCATGCAATAGGAGTTGAGATCAAAGAAAAGTATCAAGATAAAACAGTCTTATATATTGCATCAGAAAAGTTTACACAACAGTATATCGAAGCGGTTAAAAAAAATACCAGAAATGATTTTATTCATTTTTACCAGCTCTTGGATGTACTTATTATTGATGATGTTCAATTCCTTTCTGGAAAAACAGGTACACAAGATGTGTTTTTCCATATTTTCAACCACTTGCATCAGAATGGAAAACAAGTCATTCTTACCTCAGACAAAGCGCCAGTGGACATGCAGGATATCGAACAACGATTGCTATCCCGATTTAAATGGGGGCTTTCTGCTGAATTGCAGCTCCCCAATTATGAAACACGTATTTCCATCTTAAAAAATAAACTTTACCGAGACGGTGTAAATATCAGTGATGATATTATAGAATACGTAGCCAAAAACATTAAAACTAATGTTCGTGAACTCGAAGGTGCAATCATCTCTCTTATCGCACAGTCTTCTTTTAACAAAGTAGAAATCACTCAAGAACTGGCTCTAGATGTAGTAATGAAGTTCGTAAAAAATACGAAACGAGAAGTCTCTATCGATTACATTCAAAAAGTAGTTTCCGACTATTTCCAAATGGATGTGGAAACACTCCAATCCAAAACAAGGAGAAGACATATCGTACAGGCTAGGCAACTCGCTATGTACTTTGCAAAAAAGTTTACTAAAGCTTCACTAGCAAGTATCGGAAATCAAATAGGAAAACGTGATCATGCTACAGTGCTTCACGCATGCAAAACAGTTGATAATTTAACTTTTACGGATAAACAATTCCGTAAATATGTAGAAGATTTAAGTCAAAAACTAACCCTGTAAACTCTACTTCGAATGGAATCTACAAAAATACTCATGGTCTGCTTGGGTAACATTTGTAGGTCACCACTTGCACAAGGTATTTTAAACTCCAAAATTACATCCAACACCTTTGTCGACTCTGCAGGGACTGCAGCCTATCATGTAGGAAATCCTCCTGACCCAAGAAGTACGGAGATAGCTAAACAAAAGGGCATTGATATTAGTCAGTACCGTGCTCGTAAATTTACCAAAGAAGATTTTACAAAATTTGATCAAATTTTTGTGATGGATCAATCCAATTTTGAGGATGTGATTCGACTGGCTGAAACAAAAGCAGAACAGGATAAAGTAAGTTTGATACTTCCATTTGAACAAGAAGTACCAGACCCCTATTACGGGGGTAAGGAAGGTTTTGAATATTGTTATTCCCTATTGGATAAGGCATGTGATCAAATCATAGAAAAAATGAAGTTATGAATCCAGAACCTTCAGTAAAAGGAACACTATTTCTAATCCCTACCCCACTTGGAGAAAATGCTCCTTTGGAGGTTTTGCCACTGTCTATCAAAAAGGTTGTAGAAGACCTGACCTACTTTATTGTAGAAAACGAAAAAATGGCTCGTCGTTTTATCAAAAAAATTAGTCCCAACAAAAATCAAAACGAATTAGTGCTCTTTCCCTTAAATAAATTTACCTCACAAGAAGAAACCAATTCCTATCTCGAACCCTGTTTGAATGGAATTTCAATGGGACTACTTTCCGACGTAGGCTGTCCTGGAATTGCAGATCCAGGGGCGGTCATTGTTTCCAAAGCCCATCGTATTGGGATAACAGTAAAACCGCAAATTGGTCCCTCATCCATTGTATTGGCAATGATGAGTTCTGGGATGAATGGACAAAATTTTGCCTTTAACGGGTATCTTCCGATTGATAAAAAACAACGTGCCCAATCTCTACTCAAATACCAACGCATTGCTATCAAAGAAGATCAAGCCCAAATTTTTATTGAAACCCCTTATCGAAGTGAAGCTCTTTTTACTGAAATTTTGAAAGTTTTAGATTCCAATACCAAATTGTGTGTGGCCTGTGATCTGAGTCTTGATTCTGAATATATAAAGACGTATACTGTTTTAGAATGGAAAAAAAACAAACCCTTACTTGAAAAAAGACCTTGTATTTTTATCATAGAAGGTAGCTTCTAACGATATATTTTTTGTTTGTTTAACCAGCGGGTGTAGACTTTTTTATTTTTATTATGTCCTATTAAATCTTTTGCAAATAAATGAAACCCTGGCTTTTCTGGAGATGCTACAAAGTACAAATACGCATGTTGCTCAGGATTCAAAACGGCCTCAATTGCACTTAGATCAGGCATTACAATCGGACCTGGAGGAAGGCCACGACTACGATATGTATTGTATGGCGATTTCAACCTCAAATCCTTATAAAGTACTCTTTTAATCACACGACCAAAATCTCCAGACTCCTTTTTAATAGCGAATATAATGGTGGGATCCGCTTGGAGTTTCATCCCAAGACGCAACCGATTGAGATACACCCCTGCAATACGATTTTGTTCTTCTTTTTGTACTGACTCTTTTTGCACTATAGAAGCCAAAATAGATACTTCAATTGGGGTCAATTGCAATGCTTTGGCCTTCGCTTGTCGAGCATTGTTCCAAAATCGAGTATAATACTCCCACATTCTCTTTCTAAACTCCTCTGGAGTAACATCCCAAAACACATCATAAGTATTTGGAAGATACATGGTCAATACATTTTCTTTAGTAAAACCAGATTCTGCTAGAAATTTAGGATCTAGAAAAGCGGTGAGCAATTCCAAACTATCTGCTTCGATTTGTTGTGCCACACGCCCTGCCAAATCTTCTAGTCGTTCTTGATTATTAAATACTACTTTTGAAGTTGTCTTTCCAGATCGTAACGTGTTGATAATCTCATTGTTACTCATGCCTTTAAGGATATTGTATTTTCCAGATCGGATCCGCTGTGCATACCCTTTTTTTTCAGCAGCCAATAAAAAGCGATTTGTGGAGAGTAGCAAGGGACTTAATTCCACTGCTAGGGAATCAATGGTATCGTCTCGATCGATGAAGACAAAAGAAGAATCATTTTCGAATTGGGTATTACTCCAAAAAAAGAGTTGGTAGAATTTGAATACAAAAAATAATCCGACACCAACTCCTAAAAGACTTACTATTACAAGGAGCTTCCTACGATACATTAGTTAAATAATTTTTGATAAAGATATTCATCATGAAATTGATCTTCATAAAAATTCCACGCTTTTTTTAATCCCACTTGTTTATAACCGCAAGCCTCAAAAACACGAATGCTCGCTTTATTTTCAATTGCAATGTTAGCGTAAAGACAATGAATATTCAAGTGCTTGGAAGCATAGGTTCCTAAAAGATTCGTAGCCATTTTTCCGAAACCACTCCCTCGTTTTTCTTCTTTAATCAAGATTCCTACTCCTGCCCTTCTGTGCAAAGGTTCAAAATCATACAGATCTACAAACCCCAAGACTTCTTTTGTGGATTCGACTATAACAAAACGTTTTTGTTTGGCTTCAAAAATATCTTGGCTTTGTTGTGCGATGTAGTTTTCCAATAAAGCTTTTGAAAAAGGTTCTGTTCGATTCGCATATTTCCAATAATCTGAGTCATTTTCTAATTCAAATAAAATCTCAATATCTGATGGCTCAAGGGCACGTAAAAAAATAGGTGCTGATTTCATAAGAGAATCGTACCAGAGAAAACAAAAGTAGCAGGTCCCTGAAGGTGAATTTGGTGATATGTTTGTTGAGCTTCTTCAAAGCTCACCTTTAACACCCCTCCTAGGGCTTCCAATTCGACTTCAGTGGCTCCTCCTGTTTCTTGAAGAAAGTGCATGACCAGTGCTGCTGCTACAGCTCCAGTTCCACAAGCGAGAGTTTCATTTTCTACCCCGCGTTCGTAAGTGCGAATCACAAAGTGTTGATCGCTTTTTTTCTGTACAAAATTTACATTGATTCCCCTTTTTGCATAGGGTTCCGAATGACGAATGGCAGCCCCTTCTTTTTGGACATCAATAGCTGATACATCATCGACTAACTTGACATAATGAGGCGAACCCGTATCTGTAATGACGGCCTCTGGGAGTGAGGTGAAACTTTTGACTTCTTGCATCTCCAAACGCACTACCCCTGGTGCTACAATTTGTGCCTTATGGTGTCCATCTATTGCCCTGAACAGGGTTTCATGTCCAATTATTTTTTTCTGATAGGCAAAAGCCACAGCACAACGTCCGCCGTTTCCGCATAGAGTACTCGAGTTACCGTCAGAATTGAAATAGCGCATTTCAAAATCTACCTCAGCAGAGTGATCTATTAAAATTAAACCATCTGCACCTATTCCCTTATAGCGATCACAAAGTGCCTTTCTCTGACTAGCCGTTAGATCGGAAAAAAAACCTTCCCGATTATCCAACAGAATAAAATCGTTTCCTGCCCCTTGGTATTTATCGAATTTTATCTCCATAAAGGGCAAATATAAATAAATTTAGAGCGTGTTAAAGCTGCGTTAAATCAAATTCATTTTTATTTAAATTATTTAATTTTGAATAAAAAATTAGAAAAATGAAATCATTTATTAAAACCCTTACAATTGCACTTTTGAGTGCTGTTTTTAGTCTTTTTATTTATGATCAATACTGGACTCTCCCAGAGCCACAGCAAGAAGGATTGCACAGCCCCACTTTAATCCCTGCGAACTATACGGTAAACACAGCTGGTTTTGCTGCAGAGCGAACAGATTTTACTTCAGCTGCTGCAAAAACCATTGATGCCGTGGTACATGTTAAAAACACAGCTTTTTCTGGTTCGAACATGCCTAGCTTTTATCGTTATTTTTACGGAGAAGAAGATCTTCCCGAACGCATCGGCACTGGTTCTGGTGTCATCGTCTCGCCAGACGGCTATATCATTACGAACAATCACGTAATTGAGGATAATAACCAAATTGAAATCACCACGAATGACAACAAAACCTATGAGGCAAAAGTCATCGGAACTGATCCGGACACGGATATTGCAGTACTCAAAATCAACGCTGACAAAAAACTTCCCTATGTGTTTTTCGGTAATTCGGATGCCACACGTATAGGCGAATGGGTACTTGCTGTAGGAAACCCTTTTAATCTAAATTCAACAGTAACCGCAGGAATCATTAGTGCCAAATCCAGAGATCTTAACAAAAGAGATGGAGTGAACGAGTCCTACATTCAAACCGATGCGGCAGTAAATCGAGGAAACAGTGGAGGCGCATTAGTCAATACCCGAGGAGAATTGATTGGAATCAATACTGCCATCACTTCTGTTTCTGGTGGTTTTGTAGGTTATTCTTTCGCTGTGCCGAGCAATGTAGCACGCAAAGTATTTGAGGATCTTATCGAATATGGTGATGTCCAACGGGGGCTTCTAGGAGTGATGGGACAAGCTCTGGATGCTCAATATGCTGATCGTTTTGAAGTGGATGAAACCGAAGGCTTTTACATTACCGATCTAGAGGAAGGACTTGGAGCAGCAATGGCTGGAATTCAACCTGGAGATATCATCAAAAGTGTAGACGGAATCGTCATCAATAAATTTGCAGATCTTTCGGGCTACCTAGCAAGCAAACGTCCTGGTGAAAAGGTAAGTGTGATTTTCAAACGCAATGGAGAAGAAAGAAAGGTTGACGTTCGACTAGAAAAAATAAATCGTGCCATTTTCTTCTACATGGAAATTCGCGAACTCACCGAGGAACAAAAAGAACAATATGACACTAAAGAAGGGCTTTACATATCCAATATGAATAACCGTAGACTTTATCAAAGCGGGATTGATAATGGATATCTTATTCTTGAAGTGAATGGTCAAAAAGTAAATAAACTTTCTGATGTAAAAGGTTACGATTTAGGAGATCTTGAAAGCATCCTTTTCCTAAATCCTTCAGGAGAAAAAGAAAAAGTAATCTTACAATATTAAACCTGTGAAAGGTTTTCTAAGTAAAAGTCGCAGTCCTACTGCGACTTTTTTTTATTTTTGTTTCATTCATATAGTAAGCCATGCGCATAGACATCATCACCTTATTTCCTGAACTTCTTAAAAGTCCTTTTGAGGCTTCTATCCTCAAACGAGCTATTGATTCAGGTAAGGCCGAAATAGAATTTCACGACTTGCGCAAATACAGTACTAACAAACAAAAACAGGTAGACGACTACCCTTTTGGAGGCGGTGCAGGAATGGTGATGCAAATCGAACCCATAGATCGATGTATTCAAGAATTGAAAGGGCAACGTACCTATGATGCTGTGATCTACCTCACCCCAGATGGGTTAACACTGAATCAAAAACAAGCCAATCATTTTTCTACTTTAGAAAACCTTATTTTACTTTGTGGTCATTACAAAGGGGTAGATCAGCGAGTGCGCGATCACCTGATTACCCATGAAATCTCAATTGGCGATTTTGTCCTCTCTGGAGGAGAACTGGCAGCAGCTGTTTTGTGTGACAGCATCATACGACTCATTCCTGGGGTACTCGGAGACGAGTCTTCAGCACTCACCGATAGTTTTCAGGATGGGATACTAGCACCACCCATTTATACACGCCCAGCGGAGTATAAAGGTTGGAAAGTTCCTGAAATACTGACTTCTGGAAATACACCAAAAGTAGAAGAATGGCGTGATCAGAAGGCTTTGGAACACACCCAAAAGCGACGACCCGATCTTTTGAAGTAACTTTTTTTACTTTCCTTGAATAATTAGAATGCACTATTGTTTAGATCAAAATAAAGTTTAATTTTGCAGGGCGAAAAGATCAACCACTGACGATATACGTGTATGTTGACTTTTCAAACATTAAAAGATCCTAAATATGGAAGACTTAGTAAATTTCGTACAAAACGAATTCATCTCAAAAAAAGATTTCCCTGAGTTTGGCGCAGGTGATACCCTTACCGTTTACTACCAAATTCGAGAAGGAGAAAAAGTTCGTACTCAGTTTTTTAAAGGTGTCGTGATTCAAATCAAAGGTCAAGGCATGTCCAAAACTTTTACCATCCGAAAAATGTCGGGTACCGTAGGTGTGGAACGTATTTTCCCAATCAACCTTCCTACACTTGAAAAAATTGAAGTCAACAAAAAAGGAAAAGTACGTCAATCTCGTATTTACTATTTTAAAAATTTACGCGGTAAAAAAGCGCGAATAAAAGAAGCACGATTGGATTCATAAAATCAGCTTTAATTTATATTCTATATACCCGTTGACCTTTAAATCAACGGGTTTTTTTGGTTTATTTTTTAAGAAAATTGATCTGATTTTGATAGAGGCTGTCCACGAGAATCAACAATTTTGTATTGTCCAAACTCATTTGATTACAAATCAGAGATTGGTTTTTTTTCACAAAATCAGATTGGCTGGAGCTAAGATAAATACCTGAACAAAGGGAAACCCAAAAAAGAATAATCCAATTCATGAGTCAAATTTGAGGTCAAAATTTGGGATAAATCTACTCCTTTTGAGTGAAATATCGCTTAAAGTCAACTCTAGGACTTATATTTGCATCCGAAACCTAAATTTAAACACATGTCCAAGATAAAAGTCGCAAACCCCGTAGTAGAGATGGATGGAGACGAAATGACCCGCATCATTTGGAAATTCATTAAAGACCAACTCATCCTCCCTTACTTAGATATACAAATAGAATACTACGACCTGTCCGTTACTTCTCGTGATGCTACAGAAGACAAAATTACTGTTCAAGCCGCCAACGCAATTAAAAAACACAATGTGGGTATCAAATGTGCCACCATTACCCCAGACGAAGGCCGCGTAAAAGAATTCAATTTATCAAATATGTGGCGCTCTCCCAATGGCACCATCCGCAATATTGTAGGTGGAACCGTCTTTAGAGAACCCATCATTATGAAAAACGTACCGCGTTATGTACAAGGATGGACAAAACCCATTTGTATTGGACGCCATGCTTTTGGAGATCAGTACAAAGCGGCAGATACGGTAACTACAGGGAAAGGAAAACTTACCATGACCTTTACCCCTGATGACGGTGGCACTCCCAAAACCTGGGAAGTTTATCATTTTCAAGAAAATGGAGTAGCCATGAGTATGTACAACATCGATTCCTCAATATATGGCTTTGCCCGTTCGTGTATGAATCGCGCTTTGGACAAAGGATGGCCGTTATACCTATCAACGAAAAACACCATTCTTAAGGCTTATGATGGTCGTTTTAAAGATATTTTTCAAGAAGTCTTTGACAATGAATTCAAAGACCGTTTTGACGCAGCAGGGATCACTTATGAACACAGACTGATTGACGATATGGTAGCTGCTGCAATGAAATGGAGCGGAGGCTTTGTTTGGGCGTGTAAAAACTATGATGGAGACGTACAGTCGGATACCGTTGCGCAAGGCTTTGGTTCTTTAGGGCTTATGACCTCTACCCTAGTGACCCCAGACGGAAAAACCATGGAGGCAGAAGCTGCCCACGGTACCGTTACCCGTCATTACCGACAATACCAACAAGGAAATGAAACCTCAACCAATCCTATAGCCTCTATTTTTGCTTGGACTCGTGGTTTGGCACACCGAGGAAAACTAGATGAAAATCAAGCGTTAATTGACTTCTGTACGACCCTTGAAAATGTTTGTATTGAAACTGTTGAAAGCGGAAAAATGACCAAAGATCTTGCTGTATTAATCCACGGTAAAGACATGGACAGTTCCCATTACCTGACTACTCAACAATTCCTTTCCGCACTTAAGGAAAACCTAGAAGCAAAACTCAGATAGAGATTTTCGAACTTGAATTAATAAAACCCTGACCCCTTCGGTTGGGGTTTTGTATTTTAGAGCGAATGCATTAAGTTGGAACCTTTTAGATCAATTAAAAATCGAATTTTAAAGACGACTTAATTTATAATTCCTGATTCAAATAGGCAATTGCTTCTTATCTTTACGCTATGACATTTGAAAAGATTACGGAATCAGATTCCCACCATAACGACTTAGAAAAAAAGAGCATCCGAGAATTATTGGACGGCATGCATCAAGAAGATAAAAACGCCGTTGCTGCTGTTGGTGCGGTTAGGGAGCAAACCGCAGCCTTGATCACTAAAGTTGTAGCGCAGCTTCAAAAAGGAGGACGCTTGTTTTATATTGGAGCAGGTACTAGCGGCCGATTGGGTGTTTTAGATGCATCCGAATGTCCACCTACCTTTGGCACAGAACCCGAAAAAGTTATTGGCCTTGTTGCTGGGGGCGATCACGCCTTGCGAAACTCTATCGAAAAAGCAGAAGACGATACCCAACAAGCTTGGAAGGATCTTGAAACATATCAAATTACGTCAAAAGATATCTTGATTGGAATAGCCGCTTCAGGAACTACTCCATACGTAATTGGGGGGCTGGCAAAAGCGCAAGAACATGGTATTCCTACAGGTTGCATTGCCTGTAATCTCAATAGCCCACTTGCTGCAGTAAGTGACTACCCAATTGAAGTAATTGTAGGGCCTGAGTTTCTAACAGGCAGCTCCCGTATGAAAGCAGGAACCGCACAAAAATTAATACTCAATAGCATCACCACCGCAACTATGATCCAACTGGGGCATGTGAAAGGAAATAAAATGGTGGACATGCAGCTTAAAAACGATAAGTTAGTGGATCGTGCACAACGTTTTGTTATGGACGAACTCAACGTTTCTCTTGAAACAGCAAAGGACTTATTGGCAAAACACAAAAACATCAGAGGAGCCATTAATGCCTTTCAAAATTCCTGATTTTTTTTATCTTTGAGTAAACAGCACCCAAATCTGTTTTCTACCCATGAAAAACCTACGGCTCGTACCCGATTTTTGCAACCCGCAGACTATTGAAAATCCAAATTTCTTTGGGTTTACTCTACAACTGTTGTACCCTAGTTTTGCTACTCATCTATTTAGATAATGGTACCAATACGCGCTTTGTACAGGAAGTATTAGGACATAATTTTAGCAAAACTACCCAACGGCATACCCTTGTTTCACAGCGTTTTTTGAAATGGATTGAAAGTCCTATTGAACGAATTTTGAAGAATAAAAAAATTGACAATCACTATGTTAAAAAATAAATAAACCAAAGACATAAAAGTGAAATATCGGAACCCTGTTCTGATATCCACCCAGTAGTTGCATAAACAATAATGACTGATCGAACTTAAAATGAGTGTTATAAATAAATGTTTAACTTAAATTTAAAAAAATGATTAAAAAACCAATGCAAATAAGACAAGAAAACAAAAATGATTTAGAACCCGTTTAGAAAATTTTTAATAAACATGAAGGCGTATAAACCTTAGAAGAATCCCCGCCTCATTTTAGTATCTTTGCTTATATAGCATCTCGATATGAACAAAGCTTTATTAATAAAAGGCCTTCAACGAATTTCAATATTTATTCTCTGTTGTTTTGTGGGACCATTTATTGTACATCAGGCCTTTAAAAATGAAGGACATCCTTTTTATTATCCCGTATTGATTGTGGGTTTAGGGATACTGGCTTTGGCCTTCTATTATGGCTTTTTGGGCATCAAAACACTTGTTGCGGCACTTTTAGGGGAACGAAAAAATAGGAATCTTTAGTTGGACGTTGTATCCCTGCCGAATACCCCCTATCTTTGCACCGTTTTTAATATAGATTATGATTGAAATTCGTTTTCCTGACCAATCGGTTCGCAGCTATGAAAAAGGGACAACCCCTTTTGAAGTTGCGCAAAGTATTAGTGAAGGTTTGGCACGCAATGTCTTATCTGCCGCCTTCAATGGAAATACAGTAGAAGCCAGTACCCCTTTGGAGGAGAACGGAAATATTCAGCTCTTCACCTGGAACGACCCGAAGGGAAAAACCGCCTTTTGGCATTCTTCGGCACACCTATTGGCTCAGAGTATCTTAGCACTATATCCACAGGCAAAACTAACCATAGGTCCTGCTATAGAAAACGGTTTTTATTACGATGTTGATTTTGGAGAAGCCTCATTTTCAGAAAAAGACCTCCCTGCTTTGGAAAAACAATTTTTAAGTTTTGCTCGAGAAAAGTTTGAATTTAAAATGCGGTTGTCCTCCAAAGCAGAAGCTTTAGACTTTTATCAAAAGGAAAACAATCCGTTTAAACTAGAACTGATCGAAAATTTGGAAGACGGTACCATCAGTTTTTGCGACCATGCTGACTTTACAGACTTGTGTCGCGGTGGACATATTCCGCACACGGGATTTGTTAAAGCTGTCAAGCTCCTCAGCGTAGCAGGAGCCTATTGGCGTGGAGATGAAACCAAGCCACAATTAACTCGAATTTATGGGATCTCCTTTCCCAAACAAAAAGAGCTTACCGAGTATCTCGCCCTTTTGGAAGAAGCCAAAAAACGTGATCATAGAAAACTCGGCAAAGAATTGGAGCTTTTCACCTTTTCACAAAAAGTAGGACAAGGTTTACCCCTATGGCTTCCCAAAGGAGCTGCCCTTCGTGAACGATTAGAAAATTTCTTAAAAACTGCGCAAAATAAAGCAGGCTATGAACAGGTCATTTCTCCCCATATCGGGAACAAAGAACTCTACATAACCTCTGGACATTACGAAAAATACGGAGCAGATAGCTTTCAGCCCATACAAACTCCAGCAGATGGCGAAGAGTTTTTGCTCAAACCGATGAACTGCCCCCACCATTGTGAGATATACAAAAACAAACCCTGGAGCTATCGAGACCTTCCCAAGCGCTATGCAGAATTTGGAACGGTCTATCGTTACGAACAAAGTGGCGAACTGCATGGCCTTACTCGTGTACGTGGCTTTACCCAAGACGATGCCCACATCTTCTGTATGCCAGAACAATTAGACGAAGAATTTAAAAAAGTAATTGACTTGGTTCTGTACGTTTTCAGTTCTTTAGGTTTTGAAAACTTTACAGCACAGGTTTCCCTTCGCGATCCAGAAAAACCAGAAAAATACATCGGTGATACCAAAAATTGGCAACTTGCAGAGCAAGCCATCATCAATGCAGCCAATGAAAAAAATCTGGATTATGTCATCGAAACAGGCGAAGCCGCATTTTATGGCCCTAAATTGGATTTTATGGTTAAAGATGCTTTAGGACGTCAATGGCAATTAGGGACTATACAAGTAGATTACAACCTGCCCGAACGCTTTGATTTAACCTATAAAGGCAGTGATAACGAACTTCACCGACCCGTCATGATTCACCGTGCACCCTTCGGAAGTATGGAGCGTTTTGTGGCTATTCTTCTGGAACATACAGGTGGAAATTTTCCATTATGGTTGATGCCCAAACAGGTAAATATCTTGTGTGTAAGTGAAAAACATAAAAATTACGCTCAAAAAGTTTTAAATTTCTTGGAAAATCACGAAATTCGCGCCCTCTTAGATGATCGAAATGAGACCATTGGGAAAAAAATTCGAGAATCAGAATTATCCAAAGTCCCGTACATGATTATTCTTGGAGAGAAAGAAGCAGAAACTCAAACCGTTTCCTTGCGCAAACATCAAGAAGGCGATGTGGGTACTTTTGCTTTAGAAACTGTTGTATCACAACTAAAAAAAGAAATAAAGGAGAGTCAAGCTACCTTTGAAATTTAATTTAAAATAAGCGACATAGCAATACGAAGAAGAAGATCGAACAGCCCGGGGAGAGTTTTTAAACAAGACCCCCACCGTATCAACGAAAAGATTACGGCGCATGAAGTGCGTTTAGTCGGGGACAATGTAGAAGTTGGAGTATATCCACTTAACAAAGCCCTCTCTATGGCACAAGAATTAGAGTTAGATCTCGTAGAAATCTCGCCTAAAGCTTCACCTCCTGTTTGTAAAATATTAGAGTATAAAAAGTTTTTATACGAACAGAAAAAACGTGATAAGGCTCTCAAAGCAAAATCTACTAAAATTATAGTAAAAGAGATTCGCTTTGGACCCAATACAGATGAACACGATTATGAGTTTAAAAAGAAACACGCAGAAAAGTTCCTTAACGAAGGAGCGAAGTTAAAAGCGTTTGTTTTTTTTAAAGGTCGTTCCATCGTTTTTAAAGAAAAAGGTCAAATCTTGTTACTGCGTTTGGCGCAGGATCTAGAGGAGATCGGAAAAGTAGAACAAATGCCTATTTTGGAAGGAAAGAAGATGATCATGTTCATCGCTCCAAAGAAAAAATAAAAAAAGAGACGTTATGCCTAAAATGAAAACAAAATCGAGTGCAAAAAAACGCTTTAAACTAACAGGAAGCGGAAAAATCAAGAGAAAGCACGCGTTCAAGAGTCATATCTTGACCAAAAAATCTAAAAAACGCAAGCTGAAATTGACCCATTCTGGTCTGGTACACGAAAGTGATGCACAGAACATTAAGGAACAACTTCGACTTGTCTAAACAAAAACCCCAGGTTACAGTTTAATTTTTAACCCGAAGTAAGGCTCTATAAGTGTAGAAATACCGCCTCCTTCAAAAAACAAACAAACAATGCCAAGATCAGTAAATTCAGTAGCTTCAAGAGCTCGGAGAAAAAAAATCCTCAAACAAGCCAAAGGCTTTTTCGGACGTCGTAAAAACGTTTGGACTATCGCTAAAAATGCGGTAGAAAAAGCGATGCAATATTCATACCGCGACCGCAGGATCAAAAAACGCAACTTTAGAGCGTTATGGATCACTAGAATCAATGCGGGAGCAAGAATAAACGGAATGTCATACAGCCAGTTTATGGGTAAAATTAAAGCGAATCATATCGATTTAAACCGAAAAGTGCTCGCCGACCTTGCGATGAACCATCCCGATGCCTTCAAAGCTATTGTCGATAAAATCAAATAATCTTTAAACTACCTTCGGGTAGTTTTTTTTTACCTTTATTTTGATGAAAATATATCACAACCCCCGTTGCCGGAAATCAAGAGAGGCTCTGCAACTGCTTCAAGAGAAAAAAGTGGATCACGAAGTGATTTTATATTTGGAAAATCCTTTAAGTAAATCAGATCTGAAAAGGCTTTTAGAAAAAATACAACTTCAACCCAGTGCAATTGTTAGGAAAAATGAAAAAGAATGGAAAGCCATTCCCGATCCTAATACAATGTCGGAAAATCAAATTTTAGACGCCTTAGTTTCCTTTCCAAAACTCATCGAACGTCCCATTGTTGAAGACAATACAAACGGAGTACTTGCCAGACCTATTGAAAATTTAATCGAATTTTTAAAAGGGGATTAAACCCTTGAACTTATCGGATGTCAAAGAGCTTTAAATAAGCTATGAAGAAATATTTTTTCCTTATCCTTGGACTAGTTGTTACAACTGTTTTTGGACAACAACCCCAAACCAATGGAAGACCTCCATTAAAAAAAATAAAATTGACGGGAACAGTCATTGACCAAGAAACTCAAGAGGTCTTGGAATATGCCACTATATCTTTAGTAAATGAAGGCTTTCCCGATCGAATTCAAGGCGGTATCACAGATAGCAAGGGAAATTTTGATTTGGAAATATTCCCAGGAAAGTACAATGTAACTATAGAATACATTGGCTTTGATAAAATAACATTTAATGGAAAAGTCCTCCGGGACAACGAAAATCTAGGCACGATTGCTTTGAAAATAGCCGCGGAGTCTTTAGATGAAATAGAACTAGTAGGGGAACGTACCGAAGTAGAAATTCGTTTAGACAAACGTATTTACAATGTAGGAAAAGACATCACAGTACGCGGAGGATCTGTGGCGGATGTTCTTGACAATGTACCTTCAGTCTCTGTAGATGTAGAAGGAAATATTGCCCTAAGAGGAAATGAAAACGTTAGAATCCTAATCAATGGCAAACCCTCAGGTCTGGTGGGGCTTTCTGGCCCTCAAGGATTGCGATCCTTACCTGCTGAATCGATCGAAAAAGTTGAAGTAGTTACTTCTCCCTCTGCCCGATATGAGGCTTCAGGAACTGCAGGAATCCTAAACATCATTCTAAAAAAAGAAGAACTGGAAGGATTTAACGGTTCGTTTGTGGTGAATGGTGGATTTCCTACCTCCTATGGTGGAAATGTTTCGCTGAACTGGCGTACCAAAAAAGTAAACCTTTTTAGCACTACCTCACTTCGAGATTCTGAATCTCGTGGCGGTGGAATTTTTGAAAGTGAAAATTTTGTCCCACTGCGTTTTGTAAACGAAGACAGAGAGTACATTCGAAATCGAAAAAGTGTGTTTTTTAATCTAGGAGCAGAATACTACTTTAATGAAAACACATCGCTTACAGTGAGTGGATTTCTCAGAAGGAGTGATAATGAAAGTGATAATTCTACCGAGATTAAAAACCTCAATGCGGACGGATTGGTAATCGATGAATTTGGACGTTATCAATTTGAAGAAGAACTGGATAATTCCCAACAATTCACTGCAAATTTTACCAAGAAATTTGATGATAAGGGTCATGAATTGGTGATCGAATTTCAGACAGAGTCTAGTACTGAAGATCAAAATGATGTTGCAGAAAATACGAGCACTTTCAACCAGGAGTCAGAAAGTCTTGAAGATCAAAAAAGAACCTTACTTCAAATGGACTATGTATGGCCCATTGATGAAAATACCCAATTTGAATTGGGTTATCGTGGGGATTTCAGCTTTCAAGAAACCGATTATAACGTTTTTGACCTGCTAGATATTGGAAGAACTTCGAATGTCCAACTCACCAACTTTTTAGGTTTTACTCAAAATATTAACGCTGCCTATACACAATTTGGTCAAAAGGTGAATAAATTTTCATACCTCATGGGTTTGAGAATGGAAAAAACACATATTGAGATCGATCAAAAAACCATCAATGTTTTTAAGGAAAAAGACTATACGGATTGGTTCCCTACTCTCAACCTATCGTATGAGTTTAACGAAAAAGAAAATTTAACCTTAGGATACAGTAGACGTGTCAGACGTCCCCGCTCTTGGTCGCTCAATCCTTTTAGGTCGTTGACAAGCTTGACCTTTTTTAGACAAGGAAATCCAGATTTAGATCCCTCATACTCGAATTTATTTGATTTGGGATACCTTAAAAGATGGGAAAAATTTACGTTCAATGGTTCTGTTTATTTACAACGGGCAACCCAAGTTATTGAAAGGATCACAGAAGCCACTGGTGAATTGGTTGTGGTCAGTCAAGATCCCTTGGTTGAACTTCCTGAATTTCGATCTACTTCTATAAACTTGTCCGAAAACACCAGAACAGGTACCGAGTTTACCCTTACCTATTCACCTAAAAGACGTGTCCGAATTAGCGGTAACTTTAACCTGTTCAATTCAGAAACCGTAGGTACCTATAACGGAACCGTTTTGGATCGTGATATAGTAAGTTGGTTTGCAAGACTAAATAGCAGCTTCCCTCTCCCCTTTGGAATAAACACCCAACTGAGAGGATTTTATTTCGGCCCAAGAGCCAATGCACAAACCGAGTCAAAAGGAGTCTTTACTTTATCTGGAGCATTAAACAAATCACTATTCAACAAGAAAGGGGAACTCTCTTTTAGAGTCAGTGACATCCTTAACTCTTCACGAAGAAAAAGTACTACCGAAACAGCCGAATTTAGAAATTACTCCGAATTTCAGTGGAGACAACCTAGCTATGTATTTACGTTTACTTATCGTATAAACGAGCGGAAAATGGATCGCAAAAGAAATCGCAATCAAAGTTTTGATGGTGGTGATGACGGAGGCGGACCTGATTTTTAAGTATTAAAAAAGGAGCTTAAAGCTCCTTTTTTTATTTTTTTAATTGGTCTACTGCCTCTTTATTTCTTCCGTATTTGAAATACTCAATTAAAGCTCCTACCAACCAATAAGGAATGACAAAGGTCAGCAAAAAGATCATGAGCCAAAAACCTATGGTCAAAATTGTGAGGAAAGAAATAAATCCGAGATATTGGTCAAATTCAAACATACTTTGATTTTATATAGCAAAAATAAGTATTTTTTCTAATCTTTATTTCTTCAGAGAGCAATTTTAATTTCAGTTTTTCAACAAAATAATTACTAGGAGTCCATCGGTTTTTCTGAAACCTAGTATTTTTACATAAAAATTTAAAGCATGGAGTATCGAATTGAAAAAGACACTTTAGGAGAAGTGAAAGTACCTAAAGAAGTGTATTGGGGTGCGCAAACTGAACGCTCACGTACCAATTTTAAAATTGGAGCCCAAGCCTCTATGCCCTTGGAAATTGTCTATGGTTTTGCTTATCTCAAAAAAGCAGCTGCTTACACCAACTGTGATCTGGGTGTTTTGACGATGGAAAAGCGCGACTTGATTGCTCAAGTTTGTGATGAGATTTTGACAGGAAAACTGGACGATCAATTTCCTTTGGTTATTTGGCAAACGGGTTCTGGAACCCAAAGTAATATGAATGTCAATGAAGTGATTGCCAACAGAGCCCACGTATTGGCTGGAAATAAGTTGGGTGAAGGTGACAAAACTTTAGCTCCCAATGACGATGTTAATAAATCCCAATCTTCAAACGATACCTTCCCTACAGGAATGCACATTGCTGTTTACAAAAAAATAACAGAAAAAACACTTCCTGGGGTGCAACAGTTGCGAAACGCATTGCATCAAAAGTCAGAAACCTTTCAAGATGTGGTGAAAATTGGAAGAACTCATTTGATGGATGCTACTCCCCTTACCTTGGGACAAGAGTTTTCGGGATATGTTTCCCAATTAGACCATGGCATAAAGGCCTTGAAAAATACATTGACACATCTTTCAGAATTAGCCTTGGGAGGAACTGCTGTAGGAACTGGAATCAACACGCCCGAAGGATATTCCGAAAAAGTAGCTGAATATATTGCACAATTTACTGAACTGCCCTTCATTACCGCACACAATAAATTTGAAGCCCTTGCTGCACACGATGCTATTGTAGAAACGCACGGTGCTTTGAAACAATTGGCTGTTTCTTTAAATAAAATTGCCAATGACATCCGTATGCTGTCCTCAGGTCCCCGCTCAGGAATCGGAGAACTCATTATTCCCGCCAATGAACCAGGTAGTTCCATCATGCCTGGGAAGGTCAATCCTACGCAATCTGAAGCCTTAACCATGGTTTGCGCACAAGTAATGGGCAACGATGTCGCAGTGAGTGTAGGAGGCGCACAAGGTCATTATGAATTAAATGTTTTTAAACCAATGATGGCAGCCAATACCATCCAATCGGCACAATTGCTTGGAGATGCCTGTGTAAGTTTTGCTGTCAATTGTGTTGAGGGGATTGAACCCAATCAAAAACGCATAAACGAATTGGTCCAAAATTCGCTTATGTTGGTAACTGCACTCAATACAAAAATTGGCTACTATAAAGCAGCTGAAATTGCCAATAAAGCCCATCAAGAAGGAACCTCACTGAAAGAAGCAAGTTTGGCGTTGGGGTATCTCACTGAAGATGAATTCGACCTATGGGTACGTCCAGAAGAGATGACAGGTAATGGCTGACATCAAGTTTCGGAAATACATTGCTGAAGATGCCACCACATTCAAAGCTTTGAATGTGGAATGGCTCGAACTGTATTTTGAAGTAGAGCCCATAGATGAACGGGTTTTAAGCAACCCTCAAACAGAAATCTTAGATCCTGGAGGGCATATTCTAATGGCGGAATTGGGTGGAAAAACAATGGGAACCTTTGCCTTTCTCAAAAAAGGTGAGGGCCTTTACGAATTCAGTAAAATGGCGATTGACCCAAAACACCGAGGGCTAGGATATGGGAATATCATGATGCAATTTGCCATCGCTTTTGCCGAAAAACACCACTGGGATAAAATCATATTGTACTCCAGTACAATTCTTAAAAACGCTCTACATCTTTACCACAAATATGGCTTTATCGAGGTCCCTATGGAACCTGATATAATCTACTCTCGTGGAAATATTAAAATGGAATTGAATTTTTAAACCAATTATACTTTTAGTTCAATTCTGACAAATCAAACCCCAATAATTTCTGTGAAAGCTTGTTTAAAACAGAGAAGTCACCTTCAAAATGAAACGTACTGTGCCAGTGTTCCATAGATTCCCCTGGTTGTAATTCTTGAGATTCTGAGGAAGATTCCAATTCATAAAAAGGGCCTAATTGTGCTCCATCCTCCAAAGGCCCATCATTGTAAGCGTTTACCACATCCCCTTTGTAGGGAAAATCCTGCTGTTCCCAGAGAGAATTCACATATGTTGATCCACCTGAAAATTGAAATTTAACGATGGTTAAAATCTGATTTTTCTTATCATAACTTCCAAAGAAAGGTGATTTAACATTTTGTGGTGGTAAGCCAATCTTGGATCGGTATGCTCCATCACCCTTAAATAACACAGCATCCTTACTTATGACTAATCGATCTGGACCTATAGAGCCAAAATAATCTGTATTTAGTTCCAAAGTCCCCTGGTACGGTATAATTACAGTAGTCTCTGGCGAGGGGGCAAACATTCCTAAAATCCAAATCGACAATAACCCTGATTCTTTTTCCCATCTCTGACTTCCTGTATTGGTTATTTTATTTTCGGATTGGAACCCTACAAATGAAATTTTAGGATCAATTTCAATTTCAAGTTGGTTTTCAATAGTCACTCGATCAAAGATTGAAACGGTTCGGTCAACCTCCAAATTAAAAATAAAGTCTTTATAATTTTTAACCTGAATTTGCTGCGAAAAACGCACGGAATTAAGCTCCTTCTTTTTTACAATAAAAGGTGCTGTATCTATCGCCTTGGGTGTAAACCAATTGTCCATTGTAAATGTGGTTTCGGGGGCAAAAAATATGGAATACTGCCCCCCTTCTGGCCCTAACCAAAAACGGTCTTCCCCTCCAAAAACATTGATATGTTTTTCAAATTGATGGGAAGCAACTAGATCATAATTAATCCACCCATAACTTTTACCTGCTAGACCCTGCGAAGTACTCGTCATGATACGACCTTGATAGGCAGGTGCAATCGCGAGTTGACATGCATTGTCTTGACTTTTCAAAACTATTGTTTCTGTATGGGACTTAAGAAAGGAAACATCATATCCGAAACTTCCTGTTTTTGGTACTTCTGAACATCCCAAAATCAAAACAAATCCCAACAGTATACTGATGATATTTAATTTCTTATTGAAATCCATTTGATAAAAATACGGTTTTAAATTTCTTAAAACGTTTATTAAGTAATTCCTAGTCCCTTGTCAATTTTCGATATTGAATACGTTTGGGCAGTACATCTTCTCCTAAACGTTTCTTCTTGTTTTCTTCATAATCGGAATATGATCCTTCAAAGAAATACACCTGTGAATTTCCCTCAAAAGCAAGAATATGTGTGCAAATTCGATCCAAGAACCAACGGTCGTGAGAAATGACAACAGCACAACCTGCAAAGTTTTCCAATCCCTCTTCCAAGGCTCGTAATGTATTGACATCCAAATCATTGGTGGGCTCATCTAACAGCAATACATTTCCTTCTTCTTTCAATGTCATTGCCAAATGCAAGCGATTGCGCTCTCCTCCAGAGAGTGCGGAAACTTTTTTATTCTGTTCGCTTCCGCTAAAATTAAAACGACTTAAAAACGCCCTAGAATTGATTTGTCTTCCACCCAAAAGGATTAGTTCTTGCTCATCGCTAAAATTTTGCCAAATGGTTTTTTCTGTATCAATATTGGTGTGCGACTGATCTACATAGGCGAGTTTTACGGTTTCACCAACAGAAAAACTTCCTCCATCTGGGGTTTCTTCCCCCATGATCATTCGAAAAACAGTTGATTTTCCTGCTCCATTGGCTCCAATCACTCCAACGATTCCTGCTTGAGGTAAGTTGAAGTTTAAATCGTCATATAATAATTTTTCACCAAAGGCCTTAGATACTTTGGAAGCCTCAATGACATGCGTTCCCAGTCGGGGACCATTGGGAATAAAGATTTCCAACTTTTCATCTACCTGCTTTTGATCTTGACTCATCAATTTGTCATAGTTGGCCAATCGGGCTTTTTGTTTTGATTGTCTTCCTTTTGGAGCCATGCGTACCCATTCCAACTCACGTTCTAAAGTTTTTTGACGTTTGGAAGATTGCTTTTGTTCTTGTGCCAAGCGCTTGGATTTTTGATCCAACCATGAAGAGTAATTTCCTTTCCAAGGAATTCCTTCACCCCGATCCAATTCCAGTATCCAACCTGCAACATTATCCAAGAAATAGCGGTCGTGAGTTACGGCAATAACCGTACCCTGATATTGTGCCAAATGGTGCTCTAGCCAGTGTACCGATTCCGCATCCAGATGATTCGTTGGCTCATCCAATAAAAGAACGTCTGGTTTTTGCAATAGTAAACGACACAATGCCACTCTTCTGCGTTCTCCACCAGAAAGAACATTGATTTTCTGATCCCCTGCTGGAGTGCGTAAGGCATCCATAGCAATTTCTAATTGGGTATCAAGTTCCCAAGCATTTACGGCATCAATCTGATCTTGCAATACTGCTTGACGATCCATGAGTTGCTGCATTTTATCTGCATTTTCATAGACTTCAGGCAATCCAAATTGATCATTGATTTGATGATATTCCTCCAAAACCGCAACCGTCTCAGCCACGCCTTCTTTAACAACCTCCAAAACTGTTTTTTCTTCATCCAACTTTGGCTCCTGCTCCAAGAATCCGACCTTGTGTTCTTTAGAAAAAACTACATCTCCTTGAAAATTTTTATCAATTCCTGCAATGATTTTGAGAAGGGTTGATTTTCCAGAACCGTTGAGTCCTAGTATTCCTATTTTAGCACCGTAAAAAAAACTCAAATAGATGTTTTTTAAAACGGGCTGATGGGCGCTAGGGTAAGTCTTAGAAACCCCATTCATCGAAAAGATTATCTTTTTATCTTCAGACATATTAAATTCTCCCTCTTAAAGCGTTAAATGCCCATGCAATAGCATAAAAACCTACTCCTGCGATTGAAAATCCTATGGCATACTCAGGGTATTTGAGCACTCCTATTAGAATCAATGCACTCCCAATAATCGCCATGATTAGGGCAGTATATCCTACAATCTTGTTTTTGTTTAAACTCATCTTAATTTTGTGATGGAAACAAATATCGAACATTTATTTAAAATGACACCTATAGAAATTAGTACTTTAGCAATGTCATTCCGATCAAATGAACTTAGAACACGAAAAAAATAAAGATGCCATTAAAATGGCATGGGCAAAACTTCAAGAGCACGCCCGAACCAACAAATTAGGGGGAGGAAAAGCCCGTTTACAAAAACTCAAAGCGCAGGGAAAGTTATCTGCAAGAGAACGCATCAATCAATTGGTAGACGATCCCAATGCCGCATATGAAATTGGAATTCTTGCAGCTGAAAATATGTATACAGAATTCGGGGGATGTCCCGCAGCGGGAGTTGTAGTTGTAATTGGAATGGTTTCGGGTAAGCGTTGTGTTATTGTTGCCAATGACGCCACTGTTAAAGCAGGGGCATGGTTTCCCATGACAGCAAAAAAGAACCTTAGAGCACAGGAAATTGCAATGGAAAATCGAATTCCGATTATCTATCTTGTAGATAGTGCTGGAATTTTTCTCCCTTTACAAGACCAACTCTTTGCCGATAAGGAGAATTTTGGACGAATCTTTAGGAATAACGCCAAAATGAGCAGTATGGGCATAGTCCAAATTGCTGCGGTAATGGGAAGTTGTGTGGCAGGAGGTGCCTATCTACCAATCATGTCAGATGAGGCGTTGATCGTTGAAAAAACAGGAAGTATCTTTTTGGCAGGAAGTTATTTGGTAAAAGCTGCCATCGGAGAAGAGGTAGATAATGAATTTTTAGGAGGTGCCGATACCCACAGTGGGATTAGTGGAGTAACCGACTATAAAGTGAAAAACGATCAAGAGGCCTTAGAAAAAATCCGCAGTTTGGTAGAAAAAATTGGAACTCACAATAATGCAGGGTTTCAACGTACCTCAACTCAAAAACCCAACGGGGATCCCGATGCAATTTATAAGGTGATCCCTAAGAAAAGTAACCAACCTTACGATTCTTATGAATTGATTAATCTATTGGTCGATGCAGATTCTGTAGATGAATACAAAAAAGAATACGGCCAAACTCTAATCACCTCCTACGCAAAAATTGACGGTTGGTCGGTAGGTATTGTGGCTAACCAACGAAAAGTTGTGAAAAGTAAAAAAGGAGAAATGCAATTTGGAGGTGTCATTTATGGCGATGCGGCAGATAAAGCAACACGATTTATTGCAAATTGCAATCAACGTAACATTCCCCTAGTATTTCTTCAAGATGTTACTGGATTTATGGTAGGCAGCAAAGCAGAACATGGAGGCATCATCAAGGATGGGGCTAAAATGGTCAATGCCGTTGCTAATTCAGTAGTCCCTAAATTCACAGTGGTTATTGGAAACTCCTTTGGAGCAGGAAATTACGCTATGTGTGGAAAAGCATTTGATCCACGTTTGATGTTGGCATGGCCTACGGCTAAAATGGCAGTAATGGGAGGTCATCAAGCGGCCAATGTATTATTTCAAATCGAAAAATCTGCTGCAAAAAAAGAAGGAATTTCAGTAGATTCAAAAAAAGAAGCTTCCCTAAAAGAAAAAATCCAAAACGAATACGAAGAAAAAACGGATATACTGTACGCTGCCTCCAACTTATGGGTAGATGCTGTAATTGACCCTGCAGAAACTCGTTCTTGGATTAGTATGGGAATAGACATGGCAAACCATGCCCCTTCTTCTGAAAAGTTTAATATGGGAGTGCTACAAGTCTAATATCCGATTTGGTTTTTGAGCCATTGTATCCTTCCGCTTAATTTTTCCACTATAGGTTTGTACAAATTCTTTAAAACAAACAATCGCTTTCGGAACTTCGTAACTCTTAAGACTTTTACATTTATCGATCTGTTCGTACAATTTTTCAAGTTGAATTTCTGGATCGTCCTTAACCACAAGCACCACTTTCTCTCCCAAAACGGGATCGGAAATACGATCAATAAAAAAATGAAAAGCCAATTGTTCCGAAAGTTTTCTTTCTATCTGTTCTGGATGTAATTTTACACCACCAGAATTGATGACATGATCCACGCGCCCAATCAGACGAAAATGAGTAGGACTATACAATTCTACTTCATCATTTGTCACCAAATTAACAACATCCAATTTTGGTGCATCAACAATTAGGCATTGACGCTCGTCTTGTCGGACCGTAACATTGGGGAGGCATCTGAATTCAGACATGGGATCTTGCATGGTACGTACTGCAATATGCGACAAGGTTTCCATCATGCCATAAGTTTCATAGGCATTCACTCTGGCATTTAGTAAAGACTTTTGAAGAGCTGAGGAGACAAAAGCTCCTCCAATAATCAACTTTTTAACACGACTCAACTCCTCAATCGAATGAAATACCTGCATAGGAGTCATGGCAACAAAGTCATACGTTTTTTCGTTTTTGTGAAAAGGGTTTTTTGAGGGAGAAATCAAATCAATTTCTAATCCTAAAATCATAGCGCGAATCAGCATCATTTTTCCGGCAATAAAGTTCGCTGGGAGGCAATGTAACGCTCGATCCCCCACATTGATGCCAAAAAAATCTCCAGTAGCAATGGCACTATTGACTAAAGGTTGTTTTTTAAATAAAAGTTTTTTGGACTGAGCGGTAGTTCCCGAACTTTCCAGATAAATCGAATCCGACTGATCCAACCAATCCAAAAGAAAATCACCTAAAAAACGTTCGTATTGGTCTCCTTCTTTAATGAAGTTATAGGCAACTTCTTTTAAATCACTCTGACTGTAATGGTATCCATTGAGTAAAAATCGATTATGAATTTTTGTGAAATGAGGAATTTGCATATTAAAGTCGAGAGGTTAGTTTGTTTTTCCATGCCGTCCAATGGTATTTTTTGGACATGATCCATAGAAATAGCGGATAAAAAATAAATAAAGAGATGATCAATTCCGCTCCCAAAGAGGGTGTTGAAATATCGATCAGTACAGATTCAGTCTGAAATGCTGTCCATGATGCGGTTACCAATAATGCAGTAAATAAATTATTCGCTGCATGGAATCCTAAAGCCAGTTCAATCCCCTGATCCATCAGTGTTAAAATTCCTAAAAAGAGTCCTGTACCAATATAATATACCAGAATACCATAGCCGATTTTTTCGACCTCGGGATTAAAAATGTGTAATGACCCAAAAATGAGAGAAGTCATGATTAAAGCAACCCAGCGACTTTTGAAATAAGCGGCAAAACCCTGCATTAAATAACCTCTAAAAATATACTCCTCTAAACTAGTTTGAATTGGAATCAAAGCTACTGCGATAAGAAAAAGTAGGCTAAAAGCACGGAAGTCAAAATTCCATTGATAGTCTTCAGGGTTTAGAAAATAATCTGCTCCCACCAAAACAATAGTAACCCCTCCCCACAATACAAAAGCGAAAAATACCCGCTTCCAGTCCAAGCGATCCCGTGAAGTTGATATACTTTTTAAACTTCGCTCATGTAATTTTTTGACAACCAAAATCAAACCTAAAAAACCGATAACAAAGGGAATCAATAAAAGAAATAACTGTAAATTTTTATCCAGATTTCGCAATGCAACCATTGGGTCTCCGCCAGCAGCTGCGATACTTTCTCCTGTCATAAAAAACATGAGGGGAAGCTGACCGATTATAGTAAAGATAATGATGACAAAAGAGCCCAAGAGATACATCCAAAAGGGATTTTTGTGACTGAGGACTTGGTTTAGAAACATATTATTTTAATTTATTCCAAGATATTAAATTATCAACCCAAAGACAACCCTTTTTAATCACCAAAGGACTTTCAAAATTATTGGTAAAGAGTGATCCTGTACCTAGGCCTTGATGCCCTTTGTACTCTTGCTGATAGGTCCATTGTGCAATGGCATTGAGACCTACATTACTTTCTAAAGCGCTCGTGACCCACCACCCTATTCCTTGCCTTTCAGCCCACTGAATCCACTGTGAGGAAGCCCTAAAACCTCCCAGTAGACTAGGTTTTAAAATGATAAAGGCAGGTTGGATGACATCCAATAAAGTCAAACATTCCTCTTCAGAAAACCGTCCAATTAATTCTTCATCTAAGGCTATTGGAAGTGGACTCTTTTCGCTCAGGTAGCGCATTGCTTGCCATTGGTTTGCCGCTATAGGCTGTTCAATAGAATGTAAATCAAAATCACTCAAACGTTTTAACTTTTCCAAAGCATCACCTGGGGCAAAAGCGCCGTTTGCATCTACTCGAAGTTTCACTTCTTTGGCGTCAAATTCCTTTCTGATTTGAGTCAATAATGCTAATTCTTCCTCAAAATGAATGGCTCCGATTTTAAGTTTAATACAGTCAAAACCCTTTTCAAGTAACGATTTGATTTGTTGACTCATATAATCAAAAGTTCCCATCCATACCAAGCCGTTGATAGGAATACAGTCTTTGCCATTGCTGAAATCAGAAGGATATAATTCGAACGGTTGATCTTGTGCTAAATCAAGTAGAGCCATTTCATAGCCCATCCGAATCGCAGGCCATTGCTGAAGGTCTGGAAGGGGTGTTCTTTGATTAATTGCAGAACACAACAGAGCCAATTGATTTTCAAAGCCAGGTGTATCATCATAGCTAAGACCTGACAACAAACTACATTCCCCTACCCCCTTTTTGTCGTTTTCAGTAAACTCAATAAACCAACTGTATTTGTTTATCAAAATACCTCGAGAAGTTCCACTGGGGCGTTTGAATTGAAGTGAATGTTTAAAATAACGCGCTTCCATCAGCCCAAGTATAAAGTAATAAAAATGAGCAACGAAAGTAAAAATGTAGTACCTGCTAATTTTTTCAATTCGGGATCAAGGTCTTTGGGGACTTTATTTTTCACTACTACTCTGAGGTGAGCCACCAAAGGAAATACGATAAGCATGGGTAGCCAATAAAATCTAAATTGGGTCCAAAAAAACACTCCCACAAGTACTGTAATAGCAATACCAATCAAAACAACATGATACCCCTTTGCTCTTGTGCCCAAAATAACTGCGAGTGTTCGTTTTCCTACAGCTGCGTCATTATCCCGATCACGCATATTGTTTAAGTTGAGCACTCCAACCGATAAAAAACCAATCACTAAGGCCAATAAAACTGAAGTAGGATTTATTGTTTTAAGTTGAATAAAATAAGATCCCATCACACTTAAACCTCCAAAAAAGAGCAAAACAAAAAAATCTCCCCAACCTCTGTAACCATATGCTCCATCTCCTACGGTATATGTAATGGCTGCCCAAACACTCAACACACTCAGACTCAGAAAAATCAAAACATACATCCAAGAACTGGTTCCAAAAGCATAAAAGATAGATCCTAATGCCAAAAGTAAAGCCGTAGCCGAGCTCACATAAATTCCTTTTTTTAATAACTCACGACTCAAAAGCCCTGCTTGCAAAACCCTTTGGGGTCCTAAACGTTGATCATTGTCCGTTCCTTTGACACCGTCTCCATAATCATTGGCAAGATTTGAAATGATCTGAAAACTTATGGCAGTTAGTGATAATAGCAAAAAAAGAAGCCATGAAAAGTTAAGATCAGAAAGACAGAGCGCATTTCCAACAATGATTCCCGAAAGGGACAGCGGGAGGGTACGAAGGCGTGCTGCTCGAATCCACACCTGGGTTTGATTCAGCATAGATTAGGGAAACTTTGGATATTTTTTAAAATTGGGGCTACGTTTTTCCAAAAATGCTTTTTTTCCCTCTTGGGCTTCTTCCATCAAATAATACATCAGTGTAGCATCACCTGCCAATTGCATTAAGCCGTGCTGGCCGTCAAGTTCTGCGTTTAAAGAACGTTTAATCATACGGAGGGCAAGTGGACTGCGCTGCTGCATCATTTCACACCATTCCATAACGGTATCCTCTAAACGATCCAAAGGAACCACTTTATTTATCAATCCCATATCGAGAGCCTCTTGAGCACTGTACTGTTGGCATAAAAACCAAATCTCTCGTGCTTTCTTTTGACCTACGTGACGTGCCAAATAGGAAGAACCAAAGCCTCCATCAAAGCTTCCCACTTTGGGACCTGTTTGACCAAAAATAGCATTATCACTAGCAATTGTTAAATCACAAACGACATGAAGGACATGACCTCCACCTATTGCATACCCATTGACCATAGCTATAACAGGCTTGGGCAACTCCCGGATGCGCTTGTGCAAATCTAAAACGTTAAGTCTTGGAACGCCATCTTCCCCTACATAACCGCCTACACCTTTTACATTTTGATCTCCTCCACTACAAAACGCTTTATCTCCAATTCCAGTGAAAACAACTACATCAATATCATTGCGTTCCCGACAGATTTCCATAGCTTCCAGCATTTGAATGTTGGTTTCTGGACGAAAAGCATTATATACCTCGGGTCGGTTGATTGTGATTTTTGCAACACCTTCACACAACTCAAAAAGAATGTCGCTATAGTCTCCTAAAGATTTCCATGTTCTCATTTCCTGCTAATTTTTTACGAAAATATAGATTTTGATGCCATTGTTTTAAAATAATTGAGTAAAACAGTATCATTTACTTTCCTCGGGGTTTGAATTTCTAAAATTTGGGGAACTGAATTTGAATTAAAGAAGCGAGGCAACTTCCTTTTTAAAGCTCTTAATGAATTGACTTTTCTGTATTTAAAACCAAACGCTTTAGCTACATATTTTGCGTTGCGTTGGTGAATGGTTTCAAAATAGGTGTCGTACTTAGCACTATCTTTTTCACCAGGTAAAATTCTAAAGATACCCCCACCCCCATTATTGATGAGAATGATTTTGAAGTTGCTCGGAATGTAATTATTCCATAATCCATTGATATCGTAAAAGAAACTCAAATCACCAGTGATGAGCATTGTAGGTTGTTCACTTGCCAAAGCCGCACCAACTGCGGTTGCGGTACTTCCATCAATACCGCTAGTTCCACGATTGCAAAAAATTTGAGTTTCTGTAGGCCATGAAAACAATTGGGCATAACGTATAGAAGAGCTATTTGCCAATTGCAATTGATATCCCGAAGCCCATTTTGCCGATAAAACTTCAAAGACCTTCAGGTCTGAAAATCCAACTTTTTTTAGATATTCCTCTCCTAAAGTTTGACACTGTACAAAAGATTTGTGAACTGTGGATTGAAAATCACTTGTACCCTTTTTATGGGCAGAATATAAGGCATTTAAAAAGTATTGAGGAGTTGTTTTAAGGTGTTCCGTTAAGCTATAATAGGTATTATATGCCTTCTTTACATCCACATGCCAATGGTGCTGAGGACGGTGTTTTCGTAAAAAAGATTTGATTTTTTTTGAAACCACCATTCCTCCAAAGGTCAAAAGAATTTTAGGCTGAAACCTTTTTCGCCATTTTTCGTCTACTTGCTCCAAAGGAGCCAAAAGTGTATCAATAGAATGGATTGCGTTGGGGTGTTTGATGTTTGAAGTGGTTTCCGTAAAAACTACAACCGAAGGATCTTCACATAAAGCATCTATCCATTTTTTCTCAACGCAATTGGGAGCTAAGGTTCCGACAATCACCCACTTTTTATCATATTTATTCCAAAGTTCGGAGAGGGATTTTATTTTAGATGAGGCAACCTGGGGAACTCCTATCTCCGTTTTCACTTTTGGCAGGGGAATTTTTTCAGAAGTCGTTTCATAGAGTGGTTCTTCCAAGGGAATATTCAAATGCACAGGACCACTTTGCTTAAGGGCCGTTTCTAGCACTCTTACAATCTCTATTTCGTTGTGCTTTTGATGATTATTTTGAATTTCTTTTACTAATTCAAAATTGGCCTGAGGAGGCAAGAGTGCTTGCATTGGGTTCTCCAGCAAAGTCTCTGTAGCATGAATCACATCTGGTTTTAAAACTGCAGCAGTGTCAAGGTGGGGCTCAAACACCCCCGTTTGGCGAATGGTTTGTCCATCGCCGATATCGATACGATGGGGCATACGATCAGCAGAAAGAATAACAAGTGGAATATCGCTGTAATACGCTTCGGCAACTGCAGGATAAAAATTGAGTAACGCAGAACCAGAAGTACATACCACAGCCACAGGCTCCCGAAGTTGTTGGGCCATCCCTAGTGCGAAAAAAGCTGCAGCACGTTCATCGACTATACTATATGTTTTAAAAAAAGGTTGAGAAACAAAACCGTTGGTTAGAGGTGCATTTCGGGAACCCGCGCAAATCACAATCCGTTCGACACCAGCAGCTTCGCATAGACGAACAACCGTTTGGGCAAGGGGAATCGAGGGATATGTACTCATGCTTCAAGAATCAACTTCGAGTTTTCAAAAGTACAAAAACCCAAGGGCATAAACGAAAGACTTTACAGGACTTTTGCTATGGTTTGTGCTTTTTGTTGGGTTTCCTCCCATTCTTTTTCGGGATGGCTCCCCGAGGTGACACCAGCCCCTACATACAAATTAAACACTCCTAATTCATAGGAAGCACATCGTAAATTGACAAACAAATGTGCGTTATTTTTACTTATGGGACCAAAATACCCAGTGTATAAAGAACGGTTGTAACCTTCCTCTGCTTTGATAAATTCGATTGCTTCTGCTTTAGGAATTCCTCCTACAGCTGGTGTGGGATGTAACGCCTCTGCTAAAAGGTGTAAAGGCTTCTGAAATTTGGGCAATTCAAACAAACTGCTCCGATGGACTAGATTGCCGGCTCGAACATTGCGCGGAGGGTGTTCTATCGTTTCTTCTGTCGTAAAAAAAGGGGAAAGATCCTGCCGAATTTGTTCCACTACCAACTCCTGCTCTTCGATTTCTTTGTGCTTCCAAACAGGTATTGTATTGATTTGAAAAACTTGAGTACCCGCCAATGCTTCAGTTTGTACTCTTTCCTCAGTCTTTTTTAAAAATTTTTCTGGACTGGCACCCAGCCAACAACCTCCTTGAGGGTGCCTCCATAAATATACCATTGCTTCATTATAGTCCCCAAGTAAATCCATAAATACAGCAACAGGGCTTTTGCTACTTTGATATTTTATTTTACGAGAAACAACAACTTTTTTATAAGCCTTATTTTTGATTCCATCCAAGGCCTTTTCAACCAATTGAATGAAAGATACTTTCTCCGTTGTAGCTTCCGGAAAGGTGATTTCGGAACGGGATTGCTTTTGCTGTTTGGGATAGAAAAACTTTTTTTGGAAGGTGTCCGAAATAAAATAAGTAGGCGCTTCAGAATCAAAAGGAGCCAATACAAACCCCGATTCATTCAATGTTTTTGTGGTATGTAAAGTATGATCCTCTTGAAAGTAAAGTTGTACCTCTTCAGACTCTGGAAGGCCAAAGACCACAAAAGGCTTTTGTGATTGCCAAAGTTGTTCCAAATGGCTCTGGAGCGCAAGAGAGGGTTCCATTTATATTTTTTTACGACTGTAGGTAGTCAGCTTGCAAAGTGAAATCAGGTTTCCTACTTCATCTTCTACACGAATTTCCCAAAGCTGAATACTTTTCCCTTGATGCAGTGGGCGAGCAGTTGCATATACAAAACCGCTAGCAACACTTTTTAGATGATTGGCGGTAATTTCGATACCGCGCACTTGGGCATTAGGATCTTTATTTAGAACAAAAACAGCAGCACTCCCAACACTTTCTGCCAGAGCAGCTGTAGCACCCCCATGCAACACACCATCGGGTTGGTGGACTTTCGAAGTTACGGGCATTCTGGCTTTTAAAAAGTCTTCCCCCACATCGGTATATTCGATCTCTAAGGTTTCCATTAAAGTATTTTTACAAATCCCATTGGTTAATGCCAAAACCTGCTCCTTTTCCATGTTTATTTTTTTGCTAAAATAAGAAAACCTACTGTTAGACTATTAAATGCGTTCCTGTTTTAGGTTGTGATTATAATTCAAAAAAAAGCCCCCTGAAATTCAGAGGGCTTTTGAGCTTCAAAAGAAAAAAGGGTTATTCTTTAACTTCTTCAAAATCTACGTCCTGAACATCGTCACCATCTTTCGATTGAGATTCGGACTGAGGTGCTTCGGAACCAGCATCAGCCGCTCCTCCTGCCTCTGCTTGGGCTTTATACATCTCCTCAGAAGCGTTTTTCCAAGCTTCGTTGATCGCTTCTAACGATTTGTCAATCGCTTCCGAATCTTTGGATTCATGAGCTTTTTTCAAATCTTCTAAAGCTGATTCAATCGGTGCCTTTTTATCGTCAGATAGCTTGTCTCCAAACTCCTTCAATTGCTTTTCGGTTTGAAAAATCATCTGATCGGCACTATTGAGTTTTTCCGCTTCTTCTTTGACTTTTTTATCGGCATCGGCATTGGCTTCTGCCTCTTTTTTCATTTTTTCAATTTCTTCCTCGGTCAGTCCTGAGGAAGCTTCAATACGAATGTCTTGAGATTTATTTGTTGCCTTGTCCAACGCACTCACCTTGATGATTCCGTTGGCGTCGATATCAAAAGTAACCTCAATTTGTGGTGTTCCTCGTTGTGCAGGAGGAATACCATCTAGGTGAAAACGTCCAATGGTTTTGTTGTCCGAAGCCATAGAGCGTTCACCTTGAAGCACATGAATCTCTACTGAGGGCTGATTGTCTGCAGCAGTAGAAAAGATTTGTGATTTTTTACTCGGTATGGTGGTGTTGGACTCGATAAGTTTGGTCATCACCCCTCCCATCGTTTCAATTCCTAAAGAAAGTGGTGTGACATCCAATAGCAGAACATCTTTAACATCTCCCGTTAGCACCCCTCCTTGAATCGCAGCACCAATAGCAACCACTTCATCTGGGTTTACACCTTTAGAAGGTTTTTTTCCAAAAAACTTTTCTACTTCTTCTTGAATGACTGGAATCCGAGTGGATCCTCCTACAAGTATTACCTCATCTACATCTCCAGTAGAAAGGCCTGCATCATCCAAAGCTTTTTTCACAGGCGTCATAGAACGTTTTACCAGATCATCTGCTAATTTTTCAAAATTAGCTCGGGTCAGGGTCGTAACTAGGTGCTTAGGGCCAGAATCGGTTGCCGTTACGTAGGGTAAATTAATCTCAGTCTGGGTGGATGAGGACAATTCGATTTTTGCTTTTTCTGCTGCTTCTTTTAATCGTTGGAGAGCCATGGGATCTTTACGCAAGTCAATTGCCTCGTCTTTTTGGAAAGTTTCTGCCAAAAAGTCGATGATCACTTGGTCAAAATCATCACCACCTAAGTGAGTATCTCCATTGGTCGATAGTACTTCAAAAACACCATCACCCAATTCGAGAATTGAGATGTCAAAAGTTCCTCCTCCAAGGTCATAAACCGCAATTTTCTTATCGGATCCTCCTTTGTCTAAACCATAAGCAAGTGCAGCAGCAGTGGGTTCGTTTATGATACGCTGTACCTTCAATCCTGCAATTTCACCTGCCTCTTTAGTTGCCTGACGCTGGGAGTCATTAAAGTATGCAGGGACAGTAATCACCGCCTCTGTTACATCTTGACCGAGGTAATCCTCGGCTGTTTTTTTCATTTTTTGCAAGGTCATGGCAGAAAGTTCTTGAGGACTGTACAAACGTCCATCGATATCCACACGAGGTGTATCGTTATCGCCTTTTACCACTTTATAAGCCACTGTTTTTACATCACTACTTGACTCGGAAAACTTGTTTCCCATAAATCTTTTGATGGATGCTATGGTTTTGGTCGGGTTTGTAACCGCTTGACGCTTGGCAGGATCTCCAACTTTAATTTCTCCACCTTCTACAAAAGCAATGACTGATGGTGTGGTACGTTTTCCTTCTGCATTTGGAATAACGACGGGTTCATTGCCTTCCATTACAGAGACACATGAATTCGTAGTTCCTAAATCGATTCCAATTATTTTACTCATGATTTCAATTTAAATTTTCTAATACTGGACAAGCATTATGCCATATTGATAAAACTGACAGCATGACAGTTTGGTGAAAAACACTACATTTTTAATCTTCGTGCGGATGCAATTGGTAAAACAATAGTATTTTTACCCAATAGAACAATTATGGCAACACCCACTTACAGTCGCGTAACGACGAAGTCCTTACAAGAAATGAAAACCAATAGCGAAAAAATCTCTATGCTCACTGCATATGATTTTACTTTTGCTGGTTTGGTAGATGCATCGGGAATTGATATCATACTTGTAGGCGATTCTGCCTCCAACGTAATGGCTGGACATGAGACTACCCTTCCCATTACTTTGGATCAGATGATTTATCATGCCAGTAGTGTGGTACGTGCGGCGAACCGTGCTTTGGTCGTTGTAGATTTGCCTTTCGGTACCTATCAGTCCGATTCAAAAGAAGCGCTTCGTTCTGCCATACGAATCATGAAAGAGTCGGGAGCACATGCCGTAAAATTGGAAGGTGGAGCTCAGGTCAAAGAGTCTATTGAACGGATCATTCAAGCTGGAATTCCAGTTATGGGTCACCTAGGACTTACCCCACAATCCATTTATAAGTTTGGTACCTACACGGTTCGAGCCAAAGAGGATCAAGAAGCTCAACAACTTCTGAAGGATACTAAAATGCTTGAAAAATTGGGTTGTTTTGGAGTTGTTTTGGAAAAAATTCCAGCAGCACTTGCTCAACAAGCTACTCAATCTGTTCGTATCCCCATCATTGGAATTGGTGCAGGGGGTGCTGTGGATGGTCAAGTTTTAGTGCTACATGATATGTTGGGGATGAATAAAGAATTTAGTCCTCGTTTTTTAAGACGTTATGCCGATTTGGATAAAGTGATTATTAAAGCTATCACCCAATATACCCAAGACGTAAAGTCACAAGATTTTCCTAATGAAAAAGAACAATATTAGCCCTTGGAAGTAAAGGATCGTATCCTTTTTGAAGACAACCACCTACTTGTAATCCACAAGAGGCCGGGAGAATTGGTTCAGGGAGATCGAACGGGAGACCGAACCCTAGCTGATCTTGTCAAATCCTATCTTAAAAAAAAGCACCTCAAACCTGGAGCTGCGTATTTGGGCATTGTGCATAGACTGGATCGACCTACCAGTGGTGTGCTAGTTTTTGCAAAAACTTCCAAGGCTTTGAGCAGACTGAATCAGCAGTTTCAATCTCGTACTCCCCAAAAAACCTATTGGGCTTTGGTAGATAAACAATTTCCCGAAAACGAGGGTACCCTGGAGCATTGGATGACAAGAAATGCCCAACAAAACAAATCCAAAGCCCACAAAAACAAAGTGCCGAATAGTAAACAAGCTCGTCTTCACTTTAAGCGTATTCGCGACTTTGACAGATACTGTTTGTTGGAAATCAAACTGGAAACAGGACGACACCACCAAATTCGCGCCCAGCTCAGTAGCTTGAATTTTCCTATCCAGGGAGACCTGAAATATGGAGCGCCAAGAAGTAATAAAGATGGAAGCATCAGCCTTCATTCGCGAACACTCACAATTGACCATCCTGTAACCAAAGAATCGCTATTTTTTATTTCAGATCCGGAGAAAGTGGGGATATGGAAGAGCGTTCTTTCCGGTTGAGAGTCGCTGCTTTGTCTCGAATAACCTGAGCAATGGGTACATTGTCAATTTTACTTTCCAACCAAGAAAGAATGTCCAAATATAAAAAAGAACGGCGCTCATAGGGATCATTTTCATATTGCAGTAACTCCTTGTACAGGTTTTCAAATGCCGTTTTGAGTTCGTGAGGATAAATCTCACCCAGACCTCTCACAAAGCGAATCATCGCTTTTTGCACCTCATGAAGGTCGTTCATTTTAATCAAAAACTTGTAAGTCTCTCGCAAATGGGATTCTAAATGGTAATCAAACCCCGCTTCGTAATGTGCGAAAATATTTAGCACTCTAGAAAAACACAATAGATCTTCTCGCATTTTTAGACTTTTATTACTGATAATTTTGTCTAAAAAAACAATACAGTTTTCGTAATCTTCAGCGCCAAAATAGATACATGCCATTTTGTAGTAAAACATCATGATATGATGAGGATCAATTTGATTGCTGTAATCTCTGATTCCTTTTTTGATCTCAGGAATCAAGATCAACCCTGCTTCAAAACTACCCTCCAAAAAATGCACATTCAATTGATTGCTGTAATAGAATTGAAATCGAAGAGCTTTAAGGTTATCATTTTTAGGGAAATTGGCATGTTGTGTCCAATAGCCCATTTGTTTTAGGGTTTCTTTAAACTTTGAAGGATACTTGATCAAAGCCAAACTTTCCATAAGATAATTGTTCCCTTTCAAGTAAAAAACAGGATGAATACTGATCATGGCCGGGGACTCTTCGAACATTTCAACCCATTTTGAAGCATAACGGTAAGAAGACAGGAAGTCTTGAGTCAAAAAGCTATACCAAACATGGGCTTTATAATACCATAATTTTTCTCTAAAGCCAAGGTTATCGTAGTCAATTTTAGGCAATTTTTCATAAAAAAATTGAGTGATTTCTCGAAATTCTTGATCGCTTTTGGCATAGCCTGCTTTGATCAGACGTTCGTACAATTGTAAAGAAAGGTTCGAGAGCTGCGTGGCAAGATTGTTTTGACTTCTTAAATCCTCTGCTTCTGTGATCAAGGTGTCGGTACGGTTGCTCAAACTTCTAGTAATGTATTGAGATTCAATTACTTTTTCCAATTCTACAATATCGTATGCAACATATTTCTCCTCGTGTTTCAAGGCCAATATTTTTGCTTTTTCCAACACTTTTAGGCTTTGCTTATACAGGCCCTTTTGGTAAAGAATGGTAGCGAAATCCAACTGTTCTCGAATCTGGATACGAATGTTTTTGTGCATGGGATTCATGCGCAAACTAATTAAAATCTGCTTGTATAAATGTGCTTTGAGATTTGATAACTGCTGTTTGGTAACGATGCCCTTTTTCAAAATGATTTTTTCGTCATAGCGCTTCATTTTGTCCATCAGCTGAAACAAATTTAAAAACTTTGAATTCTCATTAGAATCCATACGTCCGACATAGAGGGTAAACTGCCTTTTTTCTGATTTAGTAAGGGACTTAATCAGGACAAATAAATTATCTTTCTGCTCATTTGTCATTGTAATCTATTTTAATGCAAAATACTAATAATTAGCAGGTTATATACCAGTTATTCCTGTCGAATGTTGTAATACAAAAATAGCTATTTTTAGTTTAGTAAAATGAAAACTGTAATTTAGTTTATTAATCATCAATCTGGCTTCGACTAAATAGCACATGGAATACGTTGAAATATTTGACACCACCCTACGCGATGGAGAGCAGGTTCCAGGATGTAAATTAGATTCTGTAACAAAGTTAATGATAGCAGAGCAATTAGACCAACTTGGAGTCGATGTTTTGGAAGCTGGGTTTCCGATTTCAAGTCCAGGTGATTTTAAAGCTGTTGAAGATATTTCAAAACTCGTGAAAAATGCACGAGTATGTGGATTGACTCGAGCGGTCAAAAAGGATATCGACGTGGCCGCAGAAGCCTTAAAATCGGCCAAACGTTCTCGTATTCACACGGGTATCGGTACTTCTGAAAGTCACATGCGTTATAAATTTAACGCTTCACCAGAACAAATCATTGAGCGTGCTGTAGCTGCCGTTACCCATGCCAAAAGTTATGTCGAAGATGTGGAGTTTTATGCTGAAGATGCTGGAAGAACAGAAAATGAGTTTCTCGCCAAAGTATGTGAGGCTGTGATCAAAGCTGGGGCCACAGTACTCAACATTCCTGATACTACAGGCTATTGCCTTCCAGAAGAATACGGAGCAAAAATGAAGTATTTAAAAGAAAATGTGACCGGAATTCACAAAGCCACCCTTTCCTGTCATTGTCACAATGACTTGGGTCTTGCCACTGCAAATTCAATCGCAGGAGTGCAACACGGTGCAAGACAGATAGAATGTACAATCAATGGTATTGGAGAACGGGCCGGAAATACCTCCTTGGAAGAAGTGGTTATGATTTTACGTCAGCATCCCACTTTAAATTTAGATACTCGTATTCAATCGAAACAATTGTTCGGTATCAGCCAACTCGTCTCAGAAAGTATGGCAATGCCCGTTCAGCCCAACAAAGCCATTGTAGGGGCAAATGCCTTTGCACACTCTTCGGGTATCCACCAAGATGGAGTGATAAAAAAACGAGAAACTTACGAAATTATCAACCCTACAGACGTTGGGGTAAACCAGTCATCTATTATTCTTACCGCAAGAAGCGGAAGAGCTGCCCTTGCCTATCGTGCAAAAAACATAGGGTATGAATTGGATAAATTACAACTGGATAAAGTATACCAACAGTTTTTGATCGTTGCCGATCAACAAAAAGAGATTGGAGATGAAGATCTCCCAAAAATAATCGAAGCCACTAACATTTAATTCAAACGCGCATTGAGATGAAAAAAACCCTATTTGATAAAGTATGGGATTCACATATAGTAAAAAGTATAGAAGAAGGACCTGATGTGCTTTTTATCGACCGTCATATGGTTCATGAGGTAACTAGTCCTGTTGCTTTTTTAGGTTTAAAAAACAGGGGGATTTCGGTGCTTCATCCTGAAAAAACCTTTGCCACAGCAGACCATAACACACCAACCCTAAATCAGCATCTCCCAGTTGCAGATCCTCTATCTAGAAATCAGTTAAAAGCGCTGGAAGAAAATGCGAAAGAACACGGTATTTCTTATTGGGGATTAGGACATCAAAAAAATGGAATTGTACATGTTGTTGGTCCTGAATACGGAATTACACAGCCTGGTGCTACTATAGTTTGTGGCGACTCTCACACCTCCACTCATGGTGCTTTTGGAGCTATTGCCTTTGGAATTGGAACTTCAGAAGTAGAAATGGTCTTGGCTACACAGTGCATCATGCAACCTAAACCCAAGAAAATGCGAATTACCATTGACGGTAATCTCAATCACGGAGTTACACCTAAAGATGTAGCTTTATTTATCATATCTCAATTGACCACTTCTGGGGCTACTGGATATTTTGTAGAATACGCAGGTGAAGTATTTCGTACGCTGAGTATGGAAGGAAGGATGACGGTATGTAATTTAAGTATTGAAATGGGTGCACGCGGGGGAATGATTGCTCCTGATGAAAAGACCTTTGCCTATATCAAAGACAGAGAGTTTACACCCAAAGGTTCAGCTTGGGAAAAAGCCATGGGTTATTGGAATACGCTATATACCGACGAAGGAGCTGTTTTTGACAAAGAATTTATTTTTGACGGCTCCGAAATTGATCCGATGATTACTTTTGGTACCAACCCGGGTATGGGAATGAGCATTACCAAAGCAATTCCAAAAGCCGAAGAAATTCAAGGTAGTGCAGCAACCTATGCCAAATCCCTAGAATATATGGGTTATCACGAAGGAGAAAAAATGATTGGCAAACCCATAGATTATGTCTTTATAGGTAGCTGTACCAATGGTCGTATCGAAGATTTTAGGGCATTTGCTCAAATTGTAAAAGGACATAAACGTGCTCCCAATGTGACAGCCTGGCTGGTTCCTGGATCACATAAAGTTCTAAACTCTATCAAAGAAGAAGGGCTTCTAGAAATTTTTGAATCTGCTGGATTTCAGCTCAGAGAACCTGGCTGCTCTGCTTGCTTGGCAATGAATGACGACAAGATTCCAGCTGGTAAATATGCGGTAAGTACGTCCAACAGAAATTTTGAGGGACGTCAAGGTCCTGGAGCAAGAACACTTCTGGCAAGCCCTCTAGTAGCTGCTGCTGCTGCAATTACAGGAAAAATAACAGACCCGAGAACTTTAATCTAAGAACATGGCATACGATTCATTCCACATTTTAAAAAGTACAGCTGTACCCCTACCCATTGAAAACGTAGATACGGATCAAATCATACCCGCTCGCTTTCTCAAAGCAACCGAACGCAAAGGTTTTGGCGATAATTTATTTCGCGATTGGAGGTATAATCAAGATAATACCCCGAAAAAAGAGTTTGTTTTAAACAATTCCCAATTTAAGGGTAAAATTTTGGTGGGAGGTCACAATTTCGGATCGGGTTCTTCTAGAGAACATGCCGCTTGGGCAGTTTATGACTATGGTTTTCGTTGTGTTGTTTCTAGCTTTTTTGCAGATATTTTTAAAAATAATTGTCTCAACATTGGAGTATTACCCGTTCAAGTATCTTCAGAATTTTTAACTACAATTTTTGAAACCGTAGAGGAAAATCCAGATACTGAACTCCAAATAGACTTGCCTCAACAAAAAATCCAACTAATCAGTATGGGTGCCTCAGAATCCTTTGAAATCAATACTTATAAAAAAAATAATATGCTAAATGGATATGATGATATTGACTATTTACACAGTATTAAAGAAGATATCATAGCCTTTGCTGCAAATACACCTTTATAGCAATTTACTCTTACTAAAATGAGCACGAGCATTGAAATTATGGATACCACCTTGAGGGACGGAGAACAAACCTCAGGCGTTTCTTTTTCTGTATCTGAAAAATTGACTCTTGCTCAATTATTACTCCAAGAGTTGAATATCGATCGTATTGAAATTGCTTCAGCAAGAGTTTCCGATGGGGAATTTAAAGCAGTGAAAGAAATCACGAACTGGGGGAAAGCAAACGGTCTGATCGATAAGATAGAGGTTCTCACCTTCGTGGATAACGGTACTTCTGTAAAATGGATGAAAAAAGCAGGAGCAAGGGTTCAAAATCTCTTGACCAAAGGTTCATTAAATCATTTAAAACATCAGCTGAAACAAGAACCCGAGACACACTTTGAAAATGTAGCAAAAAGCATTGCTCTGGCTGCAAGAGAGGGTTTTACAACCAACGTCTATTTGGAAGACTGGAGTAATGGAATGGCAAATTCAGAAGCTTATGTTTTTAGATTTTTAGATTTTTTAGCTACGCAACCTATTGCTCGTATTTTACTACCCGATACCTTAGGTGTTTTGACCCCTGAAAAGACTGCTCTATATCTAAATTCAATCATCAAACGCTATCCTGATCTCCATTTTGATTTTCATGGACACAATGACTATGACCTCAGCGTAGCCAATACGATGGAAGCCGTAAAAGCTGGAGTAAAAGGGTTGCATCTCACCATAAACGGTATGGGAGAGCGGGCAGGAAATGCACCACTGGCAAGTGTGGTTGCAGTACTTAATGATTTCATGCCCGAAACCAAAATCAATATTAAGGAAGATGCACTGTATCGCGTCAGTCAGTTGGTAGCTACTTTTACAGGGTTTAGAATTCCAGTCAATAAGCCTATCGTAGGAGAAAATGTATTTACCCAAACAGCTGGCATTCACGCAGATGGAGACCACAAAAACAATTTATATTTCAATGACTTACTCCCAGAACGTTTTGGAAGAAAACGAAAATATGCCTTGGGAAAAACATCTGGAAAAGCTAATATTCAAAAAAATCTACAAGAATTAGGACTTACTCTTAATGACGATGACATTAAAAAAGTAACCCAACGCATCATAGAGCTTGGAGACAAGAAAGAACGAGTCACAGCTGAAGATTTACCCTTCATCATTTCTGATGTACTAGGAAATAACATTCCCGACAAGGTTAAAATTAGTTCTTATGTGTTAACCCATTCTAAGGGGCTCAAACCCACAACGAGTGTCTCTATTCAAATCGACAATCAAATCTTTGAAGAAAATGCTTCGGGAGACGGTCAGTATGATGCGTTTTGGAATGCACTACACAAAGTATATCAAAAGCAAAAGATAGATTTACCTGATTTAATAGATTACGCTGTTCGGATTCCTCCGGGTAGTAATTCAGATGCCCTTTGTGAAACCACAATTACTTGGAGTAACGGAAAACGTGATTTTAAAACCCGTGGACTTGATTCTGATCAAACGGTTTCTGCTATCAAGGCTACCGAAAAAATGTTAAACATCATTCAACCTTAATATCCTATTTATGCATTTAAAAATTGCCCTATTGGCAGGAGATGGTATCGGTCCTGAAGTGATCGAACAAGCTGTAAAAGTTTCAGATGCTATTGCGAAAAAATTCAATCATACCATTGAATGGATGCCAGCGCTTACTGGAGCTGCAGCTATAGATGCTGTGGGCGAACCCTATCCTGACGCAACGCACGAAGTATGTCTCGCCGCTGATGCCGTACTTTTTGGAGCTATTGGCCACCCGCGCTTTGATAATGATCCTTCGGCGAAAGTGCGCCCAGAACAAGGTTTACTCAAAATGCGAAAAAAATTAGGTCTATTTGCCAACGTACGCCCCACCTTTACCTTTCCTTCTCTTTTGGATAAATCACCATTAAAAAAAGAACGGATTGAAGGAACTGATCTCGTTTTTCTTCGAGAATTGACAGGGGGTATCTATTTTGGAGAACGTGGAAGAAAAGACAATGGTAATACCGCGTTTGACACATGTACCTACACTAGAGAAGAAATCAAACGACTGGCAATCAAAGGCTTTGAATTGGCAATGACAAGATCTAAAAAACTATGCTGTGTAGATAAAGCCAACGTATTGGAAAGTTCACGACTATGGAGGGAGACCGTACAAGGGCTGGAAAAAGATTACCCTGAGGTAGAAGTTTCTTATGAATTTGTAGATGCCGTAGCCATGCGTTTGGTTCAATGGCCCAACAGTTACGATGTACTGATTACAGAAAATCTATTTGGTGACATTCTTACCGATGAAGCCTCTGTCATTTCAGGCTCTATGGGCTTGATGCCCTCCGCTTCTGTGGGTACTGAAAACGCCCTATATGAACCTATTCACGGGTCTTTTCCTCAAGCCACCGGACTGGGAATTGCCAATCCTTTGGCGACTGTCCTGTCTGCTGCAATGCTCTTTGAGATGAGTTTTGGGTTAACCGAAGAAGGAACGGCCATTCGCAAAGCGGTGGATCAATCACTTGCGGAAGGGAAAGTTACAGAAGATCTTGCTGAGCCAGGAGCCAAAGCTCTCTCCACATCTGAGGTAGGAGACTATCTGGTCACACTCCTTCAGTAAAAATATGTTACTTTAGAGGAAATATACTGCCTCAATGAAAATAAAATGTGAGAATTGCGAGACGTCCTTGATAGATCAGGGTCAGCCGTCCTATCATTGTTCCTACAATTGCACCTATTGCAAAACGTGTTCTGAAACTATTTTTAATTTTATTTGTCCTAATTGTTCAGGCAAGCTTCAGTTAAAAGAATGAATCACCATATATAAGCTCAAGTCTAATGAACTTTTTATACCCCTACCTTCTTACCCTTCACATTTTGTTTGGAAGTATTGGACTTCTATCTGGCAGCCTTAATATCCTAAGAAAAAAAGGAGGCTCAATCCATGTGAAAGTTGGAAAAGTTTTCATTTCAAGTATGTTGATCACGGGTTTTGCTGGGCTTTTAATGGCAATACTAAAACCCAATACGTTTCTCTTTATCGTTGGCGTTTTTACCATTTTTCTGGTAGGAACAGGACAACGCTAAATGCATTTAAAAAAACTGGGGCAAGGACAAAAACCCAAACCAATAGATTGGATACTGAGTTTGAGTATGTTGCTCGCAGGGGTGGTCTTTGTCTGTTGGGGAATGATCATGCTCTTAGTAAATAAAGACAGCATGGGGATTGTGCTCTTGGTCTTTGGTCTCATTGGATTACAGAACGTAAGAAAAGACTTACAGAACTACCGAGGAAAAATCAAATTCAAAATGTACTTGCTTCGAGAACATATTATTCGAATCACTGCTGCATATATTGCTTCTTTTTCAGCTTTTATAGTGGTGAATCAAAATCATTTTCCGAATTGGATTCCTGAAGTTGTATATTGGCTCTTGCCAACCGTATTTTTAACCCCTTTAATTTTTAAATGGGTTCGTTTGTATGTCAAAAAATGAGAAATTTGCTGTTTTAATCTTAAGATAAAAATCACTTTGAAAAAAACAAAACGATCTACCGTAAAAAGGGCACCAAAAAGGGGACATTATGATTCCGAAACTGTCCACAAAATTTTAGACCAAAATCACATTTGTCATGTAGGAATTGTATACAACGGAGCCCCTTTGGTCATTCCAACTTTATATGGAAGATCTGGAAACCAACTCTTTATTCACGGTGCCTCCGTAAGCCGTCTTATGACAGAGCTAGAACAAGAAATCGAACTAAGTATATCCGTAGCAAAAACCAAAGGTTTGGTATTGGCACGCTCTGCCTTTCACCACTCCTTAAACTACGAATCAGTAGTGCTTTTTGGCAAAGGAAAAAGCATTACCGATACAGAAGAAAAGCGGGATGCCTTAAAAAGTGTCTCGGACCATTTAATTCCTGGTAGATGGGAAGAAGTTCGTCAACCAACAACCAAAGAACTCAAAGCAACAAAAATCATTGCCATTCCCTTGGAAGAAGTAACTGCCAAAATTAGAACTGGAGGACCTGTAGATGATAAATCAGACTATAAACTGGATGTATGGGCAGGTGAGCTTCCTTTGATAGAACATTACGGAAGTCCAATACCTGATGAAAATTTTGATTCAAAAAGTAAAAATTTACCTCAAAGTGTCCTCAGCCTTCTCGACAGTTAAAAAAATCTGTTAAATCGTTTAAACCCCAAGTATTTAAAAGAAGATTTAGTACTTTGAGGATCTGAAAATTTCTGTTTCTCACAAGGGAAAAGTTAAAAACAAAACTATGAAAACCTTACTATCACTTATTTTTATCATCACCTTACAGACTTGTATTTCGAGTTCTCCACCCGTTAATCATGACGATCCACTTTGGAGTCCCACTCAAACTGTCCAAGATGGAATGAAAAAAGCCTATTTTGCTTCTGGATGTTTTTGGTGTGTAGAAGCCATTTATGAGAGTGTGATGGGGGTTTCAGAAGCTTATTCAGGGTATTCTGGAGGACAAACCAAAAATCCCAATTACAATCAAATTGGAACGGGAAGAACAGGACATGCCGAAGCGGTAGAAGTCATTTATGACCCTAAAGTAGTAAGTTTTGAAACCTTGGTACAAGTCTTCTTTGGTTCTCATGATCCCACTACAGCCAACAGACAAGGCCCCGATTATGGATCGCAATACCGTTCTATTGCATTTTACACCACTGACCAAGAGCGTGAGATCATCCAAAACTACATACAAATACTTGAGGATGGCAACTATTTTAGCAAGCCAATCGTGACAGAAATTAAGCCTTTGGAAAAATTTTATTACGCTGAAGAATACCATCAAGATTATGAAAAAAACAACCCCGATAACCCCTATGTGCAACAAGTTTCAATCCCAAGACTTCGAAAATTTCAGAAGCAATATCCCGAACTGTTAAAAGAGGAACATTAACGATTGAAGACTTTTAGCCTAGATAATGGAACGCTCAAAGCTGTTTTTCTTTCATATGGAGCGATTTTACATCAGCTATGGGTGAAAAATAAAAATGGAGAGGCTCTGAATGTCATTCAAGGATTGGATCAACCTGAAGCATATCTGTCCGATATTTGGTCTCGTGGGGCTGTCATAGGCAGGTATGCTGGGAGACTAGAAAATCCGATTCAAATCGAGGGTAAAAAAATTGAAATAGAGCATCAAAACGAAATACTGCTTCACAGTGGCAAAAAAGGATGGAATACACAGTACTGGACTACAATACCTTCAGCTGATCCTTTTGAACTTATTTTTGAATATAAATGTCCCGCAGGTGTTGGAGGTTTTCCTGGGACTGTAAATGCGAGGGTGTCTTATCGTCTTGAGGAAAATCAACTCAAAATAGGCTATCGTGCCACAACGGATGCTTCTACCCATGTCAATTTGACCAATCACGCTTATTTTAACCTCAACCCAAAAGGTAAAATCAATACCCATCAGTTACAAGTCTGCGCTGACCAATACTTAGAACTCAAGCCCAATTTGGTACCTACGGGAAAACTATTGAATGTCGTTCATACTCCTTTTGACTTTAAAACTCCCAAAGTCCTTGGTACAACCCGTTTGGATGATTATTTTGTCCTAAGCCCTACAAATGAAGCCGTTGTATCCCTTTATGAGCCCCAAAGCGGAATAGAAATGAAAACCTATACCAACCAGCCAGGTTTGGTGGTCTTTACTCCACCACATTTTGAAGCCATTTGTTTTGAAACCCAAAAGTTTTCGAACACTCCAAACATTCCTTCATTTCCATCTACTTTATTGAAACCTGGAACAATATATGATCACCAAACCCATTTTAAATTTAGTTTAAGAAACGAAGGGTAAGTCGCTCCCACATTTTGTGAAATCCAAAACCGATACCACTGCCTACAAGCGCCCCACAAAAAATATCTATAGGAAAATGAACACCTATATACACCCGACTGTAAGCGATAAGTACTGCAATCAATAGCAATACGTAAGGGATATAAAGGGAAAATGACTTGAAAATACCTCCAAAAAATAGAGCCAATGCAAAAGAGTTGGAGGCATGTCCAGAAAAAAAACTGTACCGACCGCCGCAAGTCGGTTTCACCAACCGGACCAGAGATTGAATTTCAGGATCATAGCACGGACGCAAACGTCCTACTTGGGTTTTAAAAAGGTTGGTCAATTGATCGGTGCACAAAATGAGCAGTCCAGTAAAGAACAATAAATAAATTGCCGTTCTCCAAGAGCTTTTATACCCTACATAAAGCCATAATCCAAGATAGACAATTACATTCGAAGCTCTGTGAGTCATCAGCATCCAAAAGGCATCAAAAGCTGGAGTTCCTTGGTTGTTAAGCCATAAAAAAAGTTCCTTGTCCCAAGCTAGAATGGATTCCATTGAATTAGTCGAGTGATTCCATTTCAGCATCGTAAAATGCAAAGGCAGCTTCAATTAGTGAGGTAGATTCCTCTTCCAAATTTGCTTCGTCCTCCTTATCAAATTCTTCTAACCAATGTACTTCATCATTGGTTACATTGAGAATGAATCTTGGATATTCTGTATGCACAATAAAGAGTGCATCTTCGAATTTAGAATTGTCGGCAATTAAAAATTTAGGTAGTTCCATGCTGCAAATTTAAAATTAACTTTTTAGTCAAATAATGAAATCTTAAAAAAAGAAGGGATGCGGAAGCCGTCAAACCCGAAAGCAATCCGATCCAGATACCCACAGTGCCTAACTCAGTATGCAATCCCAGGTAATACGAAATCGGAAACCCAAAAACACCGTATGAAAAAAAAGTGATCCAAGCTGGGATATTGACATCTTGAAGACCGCGAAGAGCTCCCAACACTACGGCTTGGATGCCGTCCGATATTTGAAAAAAAGCAGAAACAATCAATAAAGAAGAGGCGATTGTTACAACTTCCGACACATCTGAGTATTGCAAGGGATTCGTTCCGTCTAAATAAAGCCAAGGGAGGTATTGATTTCCCAATAAGAAAAATAAACAAAAGGCAATATCAAATATGAAAATCAAAAGAAAAATGGAATGGGCGATACGTTTTAATGAAACAAAATCTTTTTTCCCTTTTTGATTGCCCACCCGAATCATAGCCGTCACCCCAAGACCCATTGCGAACATGAAGGTCATAGATGAAAGGTTCAGTGCAATCTGATTGGCAGCCTGAGGATTTTTTCCCAAAAATCCGGAGAGCCAAATTGCTGCGGTAAAAAAGAATACTTCAAAAAACATTTGAAGTGCTGAAGGAAAGCCTAATCGAATGATTTTCTTGAGCAAGGACCAATCGGGTAATTTGAACTTGATATTTTCAACGAAAAGAATAAAACGTGTATTATAGCGCACATAAACTGCCATAAAAAGTAGCATAAAACAGCGAGAACAGAGTGTTCCTACAGCAGCTCCCTCTACCCCCATTTCTGGAAAAATCCAGTTTCCAAAAATTAAAAAATAATTTAGAATGACATTCATCACATTGCCGAGAAGTGTCGCATACATAGCTGGTCGTGTAAAGGATAGTCCTTCTGAAAATTGCTTAAATCCTTGAAAACAAATCAAGGGAATTAAAGAAATCCCAACCCACTGTAAATAAGGGAAAGAAAAGACAACTACCTCTTCAGGTTGTCCCATTTGAAATAAAAGTGGTTTACTCAATAATACTCCTATAGAAAGAAGAATACCAAGGAGTAAACAAAGTATCAAACCATGGAAAAAAACATTACGTCCTAGTTTAACATTCTTCATTCCATCGCTCTCGGCAATAAGTGGGGTAATGGCGGTAGAAAAACCAATTCCCAATGACATGGCCACAAAGAAAAAACTATTTCCCAGTGAAACTGCTGCTAATTCTGCAGTACCTAACTGTCCAACCATGATGTTATCGATGAATTGAACTAGAGTATGCCCTAATAAACCAATAATGACAGGGTACGCAAGGTTTAGATTATAACGAAATTCTTTCGTGTATAGCTGGAAGGTATTCAACATTAGTTGGTGCAGTTAAAAACCGAACTGATCGACCAAGTAAATCAAGCTGGTCATAGCAGCAGCACCTAGTTCCAATTCTCTTTTATTGATTGCATCAAATGTATCATTAGCAGCGTGATGATAATCAAAATACCGCTGTGAGTCGGGACGTAGTCCCGCAAGTACGGTTTTTCCATTACGGAGAGGCCCTATATCAGCACCACTTCCTCCAAGCGTAAACCGATCCACTAGAAAAGGCTCTAAGTAGGGTTTCCAAGATTCAAGTTGTTTAAATTGGTCAGGATTCGCTTCAAAAGAAAATCCTCTTGGAGTAAATCCACCTGAATCAGATTCCAAGGCAAAAATGTGATTTTCTCCATTCTGTTGCGCATTCTTTGCATAAGTGGTCCCACCTCTTAATCCGTTTTCTTCATTCATATAGAGCACGACACGGATTGTTCTTTTAGGTTGGTAGTTCATTTTTTTAAAAAGATGTAACACCTCCATCGACTGGACAATACCAGCACCGTCATCGTGTGAACCGTCACCCAAATCCCAGGAATCCAAATGCCCCCCTACAACAATGATTTCTTCAGGAAATTCACTGCCTTTGATTTCGCCAATAACGTTATGTGAAGGAACATCGGGGAAATTTCTACAATCTTGTTTTAAATAAAAATAAAGCTCCTTGTTTAGTGCGAGCATAGAACTGAGTAATTGAGCGCCATTAGTACTTATGGCTGCTGCAGGAATTCGCATCTTATTGGGAAGGTCTCCATAACGCATATTCCCAGTATGGGGATAGTCATCCAACCTCAAGTTCATAGAGCGGACAATGACTCCCACGGCACCCATACGAGCTGCTTTGGCAGCTCCACTAGAACGTTGGTCTACCGTTTTAGAATAGGCGTCAAAAGTATTGATAAGATCAGCAGGCATTGCTCTATTGTAAAATACAAACTTGCCTTTTATCTTTTCTTCTCCTAATGCTTCTAATTCTTCAAAATCTTTTACTTCTATCACTTTTGCGCGAAGTCCTGCGGCAGGGGTGGCGATAGATCCTCCCAAGGCGCATACGGGAACATTCATACTCATACCAGGCCCCGTTATAATACGTGCATATTCGAAATTTCCTCGCACCCATTTGGGAACCATCACGTTTTCTAAGAAAACTCGGTCTAAACTCAGGTCATTGAGTTCTTCTTTTCCCCATTTTACAGCACGTTCCGCGTTTAAAGAGCCTGACAACCTACCTCCTATTTGATTGGACAAATGATCCAACCAATTGTAAGCCTTACCTTCTGTAAGGGCCAACTTATATATCTCTTGAATTTGTTTTTGATGCTTGTCGTTCTGCCCTAAAAGCGGTTGAAAAATCAAAAGAAAGAAAAGAATCTTGTGGATGTGTTTTAGCATTTTATTTAGGTGCAAATTGAACAATATTTTCTGTACTAATTGGATTGTCTCCAAGAATCATCAATCGCTCAATGACATTGCGCAATTCTCTGACGTTTCCCGTCCAAGGATAGTTATTTAATTTTTCAAGAGCCTCTTTAGAAAATGTTTTTCTTTCCAATCCTTGCTCTTTAGAGAGTAAATCAACAAAATGTTCAGTGAGTAAGGGTATATCTTCTTTTCGGTCTCCTAAAGAAGGAACATGAATCATAATCACCGCTAGTCGATGGTACAAATCTTCTCGGAATCGACCTTCTTCTATTTCTTTTTTCAAATCCTTATTTGTAGCGGCAATCACACGCACATCTACCGAAATGTCCTTTTCATTTCCTACCCGTTGTATTTTTCGTTCTTGTAAAGCCCTCAGTACCTTGGCTTGAGCCGTCAAGCTCATATCTGCAATTTCATCCAAGAAAAGCGTTCCTTTATTTGCCGCTTCAAACTTTCCAGAACGATCTTTGACGGCTGAGGTAAAAGCTCCTTTTACGTGACCAAAAAGCTCGCTTTCAATTAATTCAGATGGGATTGCTGCACAATTGACTTCAATAAAATTTTCTGCATTTCGATCGCTTTGTTGATGCAATTGATGCGCAACTAATTCTTTTCCAGTTCCATTTTCTCCTGTGATTAATACACGTGCATCGGTTGTAGCAACTCGCGCAATCATATCAATTACCTCATTAATGGCTTGGCTTTCTCCAACGATATTGTATTTCTGAGCTACTTTACGCTTTAATTTTTTATTCTCAGAACGCAACGATTTATTCTCTAGTGCATGACGTACTGCGGTAAGCAATCGATTTAAATCAGGGGGCTTTGAAATAAAGTCATAAGCCCCTAACTTCATAGCCTCTACAGCAGTTTCGACATTTCCATGTCCTGTGAGCATTATAAAGGGAACCCCTATCTTTTTACTGTTCGTGTTTTGAAGTACTTCAATTCCATCCATCTTTGGCATCTTGATATCGCATAGTACCAAATCGTACTTATACTTTTCTATCATTGCTAAACCTTTTTTACCATCCTCAGCTTCTTCGACCTCGTATGTTTTAGCTTCATCACTGAGAATACGGACTAGTACTCGGCGGATAGGTTCTTCATCTTCTATGATTAAAATCTTTGTCATTGTAATGCCTTAGGGGGATTTAAAAAACTAATCGTGCGCTGTGGAAAAGGAATTTGGATACCTTCTTTTTGAAATGCTCTAAAAATAGAATAGCGCATATCACTTTTTACAATATTAGATTCAAAACTACTGTTTACAGCAAAAAAGATTTGAAAATGCAACGCATTATCTCCAAAATCTTCAAAAATCACAAAAGGTTTAGGATTTTCAAGTATGCTTTTGTTTTCATTTGCCAATTGTAACAATATGGAGGTTACCTGATCAATATCACTGTCATAGGCTACTCCAACAGCCACACTTTCTTTGGTAATCACACCATTTTCTGTCCAATTAAATAGTGTAGAAATTAAAAACTTATGATTTGGGATAATCAATACTTTATTTTCACGAGTAACAGCCCTTGTTGTTCGAAGCTTGATGTTTTCAACTTTCCCTACTTGCCCTTCCACTTCAATGATATCACCTACATGAACAGACTGATCTACGAGTATAAAAATTCCTGAAATGATATCTTGAATAAAAGTTTGTAGTGCTAGCCCCACACCCACCAAAAGTGCTGCAGAAGCGGCAAATATTGCCGTAACATCAGCTCCAATATTCTGTAGTGTAATCAGAAGAACAATGATGTATATAAAGTAATTGAAAAATGAAAAGACACTTTTGAACTTTGTTTTGGCATCATTGGATAGGGTACGATAAATGATTTTCCTAAAGAGCTTTAGAAAAAATGAAGTGAGAATAAAAACCAGAAGAATAATCAATATCGTTTTGGGTGTAAACGATACTGATTTTCCAATGGAAAATTGATGATTGAAAAACTCGAGTATTTTGTTAATTAGATTCATTTGGGAATAAAGTTACTATAAAAACAAAACCCACCCCCGCAAGAGGATGGGAAAAAATTGCTATGAAAAAGAAAAATGATACTAATACAGAATACCAGTATCATTTCAAATATATTATTTTTTTTTTAAAACCTACTAATTTAAGCAAACATATCCTTCACTTTCTCAAAAAAGGATTTGTCTGATTTTTCGGGATGCGGAATAAAATTAGTATCTCCCTGCATTTTTTCGAAAAATTGACGCTGTTCTTTGTTTAACGTTTTTGGCGTCCAAACATTCACATGAACTAATAAATCTCCACTTCCATAGCCGTTGATGCTCGGCAAACCTTTTCCTCTAAGACGGAGAGTTTTTCCAGACTGAATTCCAGGCTCTAGTTTTATCCTAGCTTTACTATCGAGTAGATTAAGATCTTTTGAGATACCTAAAGCGGCTTCTGAAATACTAATATATAAATCAAAATGCAGGTGATTCCCCTCTCGCACGAAGGTATCGTGAGGCAATTCTTCAATCAAAACAAGCAAATCGCCTGATATGCCATTGGCTGGAGCTTCATTTCCCTTACCACTAACCTTAAGCTGCATTCCTTCTTCTACCCCTGCAGGTATTTTAATGGAGACGGTTTCTTCTTTTCGAATCATGCCCTGTGCATCAGTACCTGAAGGCCGATTTAAAAGTGTTTTACCCCCTCCTCCACAAGCGGAGCACACAGCAGAGGTTTGCATACGGCCCAAAATGGTATTGGCAATTTTCATCACTTGCCCTTTTCCATTACAGGTTGAACAAGTTCCATATTGAACTCCTGGAGCTTGAACTTTACGAGGTACCTTTATTTTCTTCTCTATACCTTTTGCAATTTCCTCCAAGCTAAGTTTAACTCGAATTCGCATATCTGATCCTTTGGCTCGTCGCTGACCTCCACTGGAGAAACCACCACCAAAACCTCCGCCTCCAAAAGCACTCCCGAAAATATCTCCAAATTGACTGAAGATATCGTCCATATTCATACTGCCGCCAAAGCCTTGCCCCCCTTCGAAAGCGGCATGTCCAAACTGGTCGTATTTGTTGCGCTTCTCTTGGTCACCTAAAACCTCATAAGCTTCTGCAGCTTTTTTAAAATTCGCCTCAGCAGCTTTATCATTTGGATTTTTATCGGGGTGATATTCAATTGCCTTTTTTCTGTAGGCTTTTTTGATTTCTGCCGCAGTTGCGTTTTTAGAAATCCCTAATATTTCGTAATAATCTTCTTTCATACTTATTGTCCTACAACCACTTTGGGATAACGGATGATTCGGTCACCCAACTGGTAACCCACCTCTACGATATCAATGATTTTCCCTTTATCCTCCTTTTTAGGCGCTGGAATTTGTGTAATGGCCTCGTGAAGCTCTGCATCAAACGAATCACCAATTTTTTCTTCTGTTTGTTTCAATCCATTGGTTTTAAGTACTTCGGAAAATTTGTTGTATATCAATTGTATTCCCTCCTGATCTATACCACCCTTTGCTTTTTCCATCTGCTGATTGGCTCGGTTAAAGTCATCCAAAACAGGAATTAGAGCACTTATAACTTCTTGATTGGCTGTTTTAAAAAGTTCAATTCGCTCTTTAGCTGTTCTCTTTTTAAAATTTTCAAATTCAGCGAAAAGTCTAAGGTATTTGTCTTTTTCTTGTTCAATTTCCTTTTTTAAGGCATCGATTTGATCCGTAACTTTGGATTTTATATCCTTTTTCTTGGTTTCTTTTTTTGATTTAGAATCCTTCTGTGGCGCTTCTTTTTTTGTCATTTAAGATGAGTTTTCAAAAGCTGTTTTGCAAAAGTTTTGCCATGATGAAAAAATGTCAAAATGTCATATTTTATGTTTGGCAACCTCTTCCATTGCCTCCTCAATATTGGGAAAGGAAAAGACAAATCCGTTTTTTAACACCTTGTCTGCACTAACCCAATGACTATCCAATACGAGACTACTCATTTCTCCCACTGTAAATCGAATCAAAAACTTAGGAATTGGGGGTAGAAAATAAGGGCGTTTTAAGGCTTTAGACAGCGCTTTGATAAACTTTGTTTGAGAAACTGGATGGGGTGCTACAGCGTTGAAAGCCCCTTCCCATTCAGCACTTGTTGCTGCTATGAACAAACCTACCACATCTTTGATATGGATCCAAGATTGTCCTTGTTTTCCATTGCCAAAAGCAGCTCCTAAACCCAATGCTGTAGGGATTCTTAAAGGTCCTAATACTCCTCCTTGGGCGCTTAGCACCAACCCAATTCGCAATTTGGCAACTTTGATATCAAGAGATTTAAATTGATCCACTTCTCGTTCCCATGAAATCACTACATCCTCCATAAAAGAATTGGGGTGTACTGGAGTATTTTCATCTACTGTATTGTCAAAGTCAGGGGGATAAATTCCAATTGCGGAAGCAGCAACTATTTGCTTTACTTGATGAAGCGTTTTAAGCTGTTCTATACTCGAAAGAAGCAAACGGGTAGAATCTATTCTACTGGAACGAATTTGTTTTTTATTCTTCGAAGTCCAAAGCTTTGAAATACTTGCTCCTGCCAAGTGAATTATGGTATCTACCCCTTCAAAACAAGCATTGTCTATTTCTGATTGAGAAGGGTTCCAATAAAATCCTTTTGCACCATTGATATGAGTAGCTTTATTTTTATTGGTTGTTAAAAAATGAATCTTAAATCCCTCAGATAAAGCCTTGTGCACTAGTGCGCGTCCTACCAAACCTGTAGCTCCTGTAATAAGTAGTTTCATATCTTTTTTTCTTTTCAATGCAATCTTCTAGAATAGGCTTTTTTTTGATTCAAATGATACTCAAAATAACATCAACATGAAGTCTTGTTGTCCAACCAAAAGTAAACATTTAAGGCTTTACAGCACGCAACATTTCTCTTTTCCCTGGCGGTCCCGGCAATCTGGATACTTGAAACCCAGCCTCTTCCAGTCCACGCCGGACACTACCTTTTGCACAATAACTGACCCATACTCCACCCACACTTAAAAGATCATAACATTTTTTCATCCATCGGGGTTCCCATAATTCAGGTTGAGCATGGGCACCAAAGGCATCGTAATAGATCACATCAAAAAGCTGGGAGGACTGAAATTTCTCAAAATGAATCTTACTTTTAATAAATTTGAAATAATGCGACAGAAAATACCTTTTTTGCCAGTCCATGATAGAAAAATCGCGAAATGAAAATGAAGCTGAACTTCCCTCAAAAAAAGAATCATAATTCAAGCTATGTAGTTCATGGATTGTCAATGGAAAGGCTTCTAAAGAAAGGTAATCAATCTCCTTTTGAAACCGCTCCGCTTCTAAATAACTTAGGTAGGTTACAAGACCAGTACCATAACCCAATTCCAAAATACGACACGCTTTATTGGGATTGTTTTCTGCCCAAAAATGAAAACCGGTATCGATGTACACAAATTTTGATTCTATCATCGCACCGTGACGGGAATGATAGGTTTCTTTTAACCCCTCTATTCTAAAAGTAAAGGAACCATCCGACGTCTTAATTATTTGCTTTTCATGAGCCATATAAAGTGATAAGGCAGTTCATATGTTTTTTTTTAAAATTAATCAATGCTATTCTATTTTTATCATATCATTCACATGAGATAAAAATTTTCAAATAAATCTTAAACAAGTAATATTATATTGAAACAAAAAAAACTAATTTTACTTTAAAAGACTAACAGTAGTGATTTCAATTCAAAAATCCTCCCAATCCAAAATAAACAGTGTCTCATTTGACAATCTTGTTTTTGGAAAAACATTTACTGACCATATGTTCATCTGTCATTATAAAGAGGGAAAATGGCAAACACCTATGATCAAACCCTATGAGCCCCTGACATTAGATCCTTCGGCAAGTGTTTTACACTATGGACAGGCTGTCTTTGAGGGAATGAAAGCATTTAAAGACGATCATAATAAAATTTGGCTTTTTCGTCCAGATGAAAATTTTAGAAGAATTAATATTTCTTCGCATCGTATGCAAATCCCTGAATTTCCAGAGAACTATTTTTTTGAGGGACTCAAACAACTTTTAAAATTAGATCACGAATGGATTGTTCCAGGGCAAGGAAACTCTTTATACGTAAGACCTTTTGTGTTTGCCAGTCAGCCTACAGTCCAAGCTGCTGCTTCCAACGAATATATTTTTATGATAATTTGTGCGCCAGTATCTACCTATTATTCAGGCACAGAAATTAATGTCTTAATCGCTGAAGAGTATAGTAGAGCTGCTAATGGAGGTGTAGGTTTTGCTAAGGCAGCTGGAAATTATGGAGCACAATTTTACCCCACTTCAGAGGCTTTAAAAAAAGGGTTTCAGCAAATTATTTGGACCGATGCCGATCGTCACGAATACCTTGAGGAATCAGGTACTATGAATATTTTTTTTATGATCAACGACACCCTGATTACCGCTCCTACTAATGATCGAATTTTAGACGGTGTCACCCGAAAGAGTATTGTTCAACTTTCAAAAGATAGAGGAATTGCTGTGGAAGAAAGACCTATCAAGGTGAGTGAAATTGTAGAAGCTCATAAGCAAGGAATTCTTCAAGAAATCTTTGGCACAGGCACTGCTGTAGTGGTACTTCCTATCCATAGTTTTTCTTATCGCGAAGTTACCTATCGACTTCCTGAAGAAAACACTATCGCCAAGTTACTTAAAAACGACCTTCTAGGGATTCAATACAATACAATGGAGGATCCCCACAAATGGAGGGTTGCTGTAGACTAAGGTTGCTTTAAAATTTTCTCGATATTCGGCTTAAAATAATGAGGCCCTTTTAAAACCTTCCCATCCTCACGATAAATGGGTTTTCCGTCTGCTCCCAGTTTGCTCATATTACTGCGCTGTATTTCTTCAAAAATTGCTTCAATTTTATCTTGAAAACCATGCGCTATAATTGTTCCACATAAAATGTAGAGCATATCTCCCAAGGCATCTCCAATTTCAACCAAATCATTGGACTGAGCTGCTTCTAAATATTCTTCATTTTCTTCTTTCATCAGTTCGAATCGGAGTTGTGCAATAGCTTTTGGCAAATTTGCATTGGGATGTGACTCTACTCCCAAGCCAAAAGCTTGGTGAAATGCGGTTACCGCTTGAATTGGTTTTTTTATCATTTATGAATACTGTGTTAATGGTTTTATTATTTCTAAATTAGTCAAAAAATAAGAGATGTTTTCATCGGGTCAATTGATTTTTGGAATTTGTTTTTTAATTGTATTTACGGGAATCATTATATTATCCTACAGGAGTGATAAAAAAAGACAACCCAAATATTTTAAAGGTAGTTATAAGATCCTTTTAGGTTTTCTTATCGCCTTTAGCTTTTTAGTCTTGATCAAATATCTTACTCAACAATGAAATCTTTACTCTATGTCTTTTTAGGAGGAGGTTTGGGGAGTCTTTTTCGATTTTTGATTTCAAAATTTATTTCCAGTTCAAAAAATGGTTTTCCTTGGTCAACACTTCTAGCCAATTATGTGGGATGTCTTCTTATTGGTGTCCTTCTGGGTTGGGCAATCAAAAACAACACCACTCGTTCTGATTTGTATCTGCTTTTAGTCATCGGTTTTTGTGGGGGATTGACAACTTTTTCGACTTTCAGCTTAGAAGGTCTATCTTTCTTAAAATCAGGTGACTACACCAGTTTCATAAGCTATTCTCTAGCCAGTGTGCTTGGCGGAATTGCTTTTGTTGGTTTGGGTCATTACCTCTATCGATTAGGTTGATTCTCAAAATCCATTTTTTTTAATTATTCATAAAATATTCCGTTTATTTTATATACACCCCTATTTTTTTGGTGTAAAAATTTATTATTATACAAAAGTAAAAAAGATACCCCCTGAAATATAGGGGGTATCTTTTTGTAAGTATAATTTTACGGTCAAACTTATATATTTAAAAACTATGAAAAATACATTCAATTTAATTCTGGTTTGCCAATTGATTGCGACAACCTGGTTGCAAGGGCAAGAAACACCAGATTCTGCTCCAGAAACCCCTTCACTAAAATTTAACGGTACTGTAGACACTTATTTTCGATCCAGCTTTACAGAGGATCCCACTTCTCCTGGTACTTCTTTTGCAGACCTCAACGGATTTTCTTTAGGTATGGCAAATTTCATTGTCTCTTACGAAGGAGAAAAATCAGGCTTTGTAGCCGATGTGGTATTTGGACCCCGAGGTTCTAATGCAGTATTTGGTTCCGTAAGAGAATCATTTGATGGTCTTGGTTACGGATTCTCCTCCGAAATTATCAATCAATTATATGTGTATTACAATTTGGCTGAAGGAGTGACCGTAACTTTAGGAAACTTCAACACCTTTTTAGGATACGAAGTGATTTCACCTGCCGCCAACTTTAATTATTCAACTTCATATATGTTTTCCTATGGCCCTTTTTCTCACACGGGTCTAAAACTGGACTTTGCCATTTCGGACGATGTATCGTTAATGGTAGCCTTGATGAATCAGACAGATGAAACCGAAGCTAATTACTCCCGATACACCGCGTTTGGCGCACAATTAGGCCTATACGGACAGTACATCAACTTTCTAGGAGGAGACGGGTATGCTCAGATAGACTTTACAGGTGGATTCGACTTGTCGGAAGAATTATTTCTTGGGATCAATGCAACCTCAGCATCGCTCGAAGGGGATCAAGGATTTTCAGGAATAGCGCTCTACCCCCAATTGACAACTAATGACAATTTTGCTATTGGAGTAAGAGGGGAGTTCTTCTCTGAAACTAGTGGTTTTGGTGCTCTTACTGATGAGGGTGATGCAGACAATTTCTCATTCACAATAACAGGAAGTTATACAACTGGAGATTTTATTTTGAAACCTGAATTTAGAATTGATTCAGCCTCATCAGAGATTTTTGCGATTTCACCTTCAGAAATGTCAGATCGCTTATCCTCTTTTGTAATTGCTGCGATATACTCCTTTTAAAAACCAATAATATTGGTTTAATTTGAATTGCAGTAAAAAGTAATATTCTATAATTCAACTTAAATCATTAATCAACTAAATATCTAGAACATGAAAAAAATAGAAGCAATTATTCGAAAATCTAAATTTGATGACGTAAAGTCCGCCTTACACAATGTAGAAGTCAACTTCTTTAGTTACTGGGATGTAACTGGGGTTGGAAACGAGAAAGAGGGACATGTGTACCGTGGAATCAGTTACAGTACCTCTGAAATACAAAGACGACATCTGTCGATCGTAGTCAATGATGACTTTGTACAAATTACAATCGATGCCATTTTGAAATCAGCGGCTACAGATCGCGTAGGAGATGGAAAAATTTTTATAACTCCCGTCGAAGAAGCCTACCGAATCAGGACAGGCGAAAAAGGGGGAAAATCACTAAACTAAAAAACTAATTTAAAACTATAATTATGGAAAGTACTGCGCTTTTTACCGCTAACAATGTATGGATGATGATCTGTACTGCACTCGTATTCTTTATGCACTTGGGGTTTTCTTTTTTGGAAATTGGACTTACACGTCAAAAAAATACGGTAAACATTTTATTTAAAAATTTCTTTGTCATTACAGTAGGTCTTCTCCTCTACGCCATAGGAGGATTCAATTTGATGTATCCCGGCTTTGAAGAGGGAGCCACAGGTTTTTTAAAATTTGCAGGTTTTGGAATCGCTGCACCTGAAGGGGGGATGACACCAGACTATGCCAGTGGAGGATACACCTGGTGGACTGACTTTCTTTTTCAAGGAATGTTTGCAGCTACTGCAGCCACTATTGTTTCTGGTGCTGTTGCAGAACGCATCAAACTCAATAGTTTTATGCTCTTTACTATATTATATGTAGGAATTGTCTATCCGATAATTGGTTCTTGGAAATGGGGTGGTGGATTTTTAGATCAGTGGGGATTTTATGATTTTGCTGGATCTACTTTAGTTCATTCTGTCGGAGGTTGGGCAGCCCTCATTGCCGTCTATCTTCTCGGGGCTCGTATTGGTAAGTTTGATATCAACGGAAAAGCCAAAGCTATTCCAGGGCATAATATTCCTCTTGCCGCAGCTGGGGTTTTGATTCTTTGGCTAGGCTGGTTTGGATTCAATGGTGGCTCAGTTTTATCGGCTGATCCCGAATTGACCTCTCTCACTCTGGTTACTACTTGTCTTGCAGCTGCCGCAGGAGGAGTGAGTTCGACTATCATATCTAATCTTATGTATAAAAATTTTGACCTTACTATGTTTATGAACGGTGTACTAGGTGGGCTTGTTGGAATTACAGCTGGCGCAGATCAAATGGGTCCCACCGACGCCGTCATTATAGGGACTGTGGCAGGAGTTATTATTGTGTTTGGAATTTCACTTATTGACAAACTCAAATTGGATGATCCTGTAGGTGCTATTGCCGTACATTTAATATGTGGAATTTGGGGAACTCTAGCTGTAGGTATTTTTGGGGCCATGGCAGGGTTCGATCAATTCATAATTCAACTTATTGGCGTCGGTATCGTGGGTGCTTTTTCTGTAGGTACTTCTTTTGTAATTTTAATTGTGATTAAAAAGACCCTCGGACTTCGCGTTGAAAAAGAAGAAGAGCTCAAGGGGCTTGATCTAGCAGAACACGGCATGGATGCTTACGCTGACTTTCGTTTAAATCAACATTAAAATTAGATCAAAGTATTTTACATTTTTAAAAAAACCTTCTGTCATGACAGGAGGTTTTTTTTATTATATTAGAAAAAAAAATCATGCGAATCCTATTTTTACTTGTAAGCCTCTTTTTTTTCATAACCACATTTGCGCAAAATCAAACTTCATCTTCTGAAGGTCCCTTCAGTCAATTGATTATTCGCGGCGCCACACTGATTAATGGTAATGGTGCACCTCCTATTGGACCCGTAGACATCAGCATTGAAAATAATAAAATTACCGCCATTGATGTAGTTGGCTATCCAGGGGTAACGATTAACGAATCCAAAAGACCCCAGCTTAAAAAAGACGGAAAAGAGATAGATGCAACGGGTATGTTTGTGCTTCCCGGATTTATAGATATGCACGGTCATATTGGAGGAAAAGGACAAGGAGCAGATTGGGATTATGTTTTTAGGCTTTGGCTAGCACATGGAGTAACAACAGTTCGTGAGCCTAGTGGTCGCGGGATCGAATATGCCACAGATCTTAAAAAACGAAGTTCCAATAATGAGATTATTGCTCCTAGAATATTGGCCTATACTGGTTTTGGACAGGGCAGTAAAAAACCCATCACCACTCCTGAACAGGCAAGAGAATGGGTACGCCTGAACGCAAAAAACGGTGCTGACGGAATCAAGTTTTTTGGAGCTGAACCCGATATTATGAAAGCGGCATTAGATGAAAATAGAAAATTGGGACTACGCTCCGCATGTCATCATGCTCAACTCAGTGTAGCTCGATGGAATGTCTTGCATTCTGCAAGAGCAGGTCTTACTACTATGGAGCATTGGTATGGACTGCCAGAAGCGTTATTCGAAGATCGTACTGTACAGAACTATCCTTTGGACTATAACTACCAAAACGAACAACACCGTTTTGGAGAAGCAGGAAAATTGTGGAAACAAGCAGCAGCCCCCTATTCTGATCATTGGAATAAGGTGATGAATGAATTGATTGACTTAGACTTTACCTTAGTCCCTACTTTTAATATTTACGAAGCAAGTAGAGACCTACACCGTGCAAGAAGAGCCGAGTGGCATGAAGACTATACACTTCCCTCTTTATGGCGCTTTTATCAACCCAGTAAAATTTCTCATGGTTCCTACTGGCATTTTTGGGGTACCGAAGAAGAAGTCGCTTGGAAAGAAAATTATAAACTTTGGATGACCTTTGTCAACGAATATAAAAATCGTGGAGGACGTGTGACCACAGGATCCGACTCAGGATTTATTTTCCAGTTATACGGCTTCGCCTACATTAGAGAGATGGAAATGTTAAGAGAAGCAGGGTTCCACCCGCTTGAAGTTATTCGTGCTGCCACCTTAAACGGTGCAGAAGCATTGGGGATAGACAAGCAAACTGGTTCTATAGAAATCGGGAAAAGTGCAGATTTTGTTATTGTCGAAGAAAATCCATTAGAAAATTTTAAAGTACTTTATGGTACAGGTGCCATCAAATTAACGGAAGACAATGAAGTGGTTCGTGTAGGCGGTGTCAAACATACCATTCGACAAGGTGTTGTTTACGATGCCAAAAAGTTGCTTTCCGAAGTCAAAGAAATGGTTGATCAAGCCAAAAAAGAAGAAAATTTCGAAATCAGACAACCTGGAAATTAAAATCTTTTGAGAAAACTCACCTTATTGATGTATTGCCCCGATCAAAAAGGAATCATCGCGGACGTTACCCATTTTATTCATCAATCGAATGGAAACATTATCTATATTGACCAATATGTAGATCGAGTACACCAAAGCTTTTTTATGCGAGTGGTCGTTGAAAGCCCTTTTCAAAAAATCACTTATGAAAACTTTAAAACTACTTTCAATCGAGATATTGGTTCCCGTTACTCCTTGCATTGTTCCTTTTTTTTGGAAGAAGAAATTCCCAGTGTTGCGGTTTTTGTTTCTAAATACGACCACTGTTTGTATGATATTTTAACCCAACAGCGGTCTGGAAAATTAGCCTGTACCATTCCTTTTATCTTAAGCAACCACAGAGATTTGGAATCGGTTGCAAAACAATTTCAAATTCCCTTTTATCATGTTCCAGTCACCAAAGAAACGAAGGTCGAAGCCGAAACTCAGCAATTGGAATTATTGAAAAAGCATCAAATAGATTCGATTGTTTTGGCACGTTATATGCAAATTGTTTCCCACCGACTGGTTGACGCCTTCCCTAACCAAATCATCAATATTCACCACTCTTTTTTGCCTGCCTTTCCTGGTGCAAAGCCCTATCATTCTGCTTTTGAGCGTGGTGTAAAAATCATTGGTGCAACCAGCCATTATGTGACAGAAGATCTTGATGCCGGTCCTATTATCGAACAGGATATTGTCCGTGTATCGCATGAACACGAGGTACGCGACTTTATTGAAAAGGGGCAGGATTTGGAACGCATTGTACTGCTACGTGCATTAAAAAATCACTGCGATAGAAAGATTATGGTGTATCACAATAAAACAGTAGTATTCAATTAATCATTTAGAAAGAAAGTGAGCAGCTTTTTGTTAAACTGTTCCGGCTGATCGATATTGACTACATGACCAGAATTCGACAAGGTAACTAGTGAGGAAGAGTCATGCACTTTTACAATTTTTTTTACAAAGGGCAAAAACATATAATCCTCTTTTCCCATGATATACAAGACTGGAGTTTTTACTTTACATGACCTTATATTTTCTAATAATGGCAAAATCTTTTTAGTCAATTTATACCATCTTTTAAACTCATTTTGTGATATTTTTTTAGCTTCACGTATAAACAACACCCTAGATTTTCTGTGATTTCTGTAAGGCATTATGACATATGCAAAAAAGGTGTAAATCCAAATAAAGGGTAAAATACTTTGTGTTAAATTTCCCAAAAACATCAATAATCGAGACTGAAAATTTAAGTTCAATATAGCGCCTCCTAAACCTATCTTTTCAACTCTATTTTCGTATTTGAAAAGCATTTTCTGGATTAGAATACTACCTAAAGAAATTCCTACAAAATGTGATTTTTCAATTTTATTATGATTCAAAACCTCGACTAAGTCTTCTATGATCTTGTCAAAAGTGTATTGGGTACCTTCTGGAGAAGCAGGTGATTTGCCATGCCCTCTTAGGTCTATGAGTAAAACGTTATAATAACTTTTAAAAAAACGAACTTGATTAAACCAAATGGATGAACTTCCCCCTGCACCGTGAATGAAAGTGACCCACTTTTTTGAATTATTGGTCGATGGATAAATAGTATGGTATAACATCAAATCAATCCCGAAAGTTTTAAATGTTCTGCCATCTGCGTTTGTAATGTTTTAGCTTCCAGTGCAGCAGCTTCTGCAAAGTTGGAACCCCTCGAAGCATAAATAATACCTCGGGAAGAATTGACCAACAAACCACATTGGGAGTTCATTCCATTTTGGATGACCTCCTCAAGACTTCCTCCCTGAGCTCCTACCCCGGGAACCAACAAAAAAGCATTGGGAATAATTTTTCGAATAGAAAGCAAGGCCTCGGCTTTCGTTGCTCCTACCACATACATCAGTCGGTCAGCGTTTTCCCATCCAAGGCTAGTTTTTAAAACTTTTTCATATAATAAGTGGCCTTTCTCTTCGGTGTATTGAAAATCTCCGGCGCCAGTATTTGAAGTCAATGCAAGTAAAATAGCATGTTTACCTTCAAAAGCCAAAAAGGGCTCTACGGCGTCACGACCCATGTAAGGAGCAACGGTTACGGCATCAACACCATAATATTCATAAAATGATTTTGCATAACGCCCTGCAGTATTTCCTATATCGCCTCGTTTTGCATCTGCTATTGTAAAATGATCGGGATAGTGGGCATTCAGATAATCAATCACTTTTTTAAAAGCATTCCATCCCTGAAGTCCATAAGCTTCAAAAAAAGCAAGGTTGGGCTTGTACGCCACAGCATAAGGATGGGTAGCGTCTATGACTGCCTTAGCAAAACTAAAAATTGGGTCTTCTTCTTTGAGTAAATGGGGAGGTATTTTATCCAAATCTACATCCAGTCCAACACATAAAAAGGAAGCTTTTGTTTTTATTTGATTAAAAAGGGATGCTTGTGTCATAACACTTCTCCTGTTTCTTTTAACTTTTCAGTGTTCTGATACAACTGCAATTCATCAATGATTTTTTGAATATCTCCATTAATGAAGTTAGTGAGATCATAAAGAGTGATCCCAATACGATGATCGGTAACTCTTCCTTGAGGATAATTGTAGGTTCGGATTTTTGCCGAGCGGTCTCCTGAAGAAACTAGAGAATTGCGTTTTTCAGCGTCTGAAGCTAATTTTTTTGAGAGCTCCATCTCATACAATCTTGAACGCAATACTTTTAGGGCTTTGTCTTTGTTTTTATGTTGTGACTTTTGGTCTTGACACTGAGCTACGATTCCTGTAGGCTCGTGGGTTAAGCGCACCGCAGAGTATGTGGTATTGACAGATTGTCCCCCTGGCCCTGAGGAACAAAAATAATCGATTCGAACTTCGTTCATGTCAATTTCTACATCAAATTCTTCGGCTTCGGGCAGTACCATAACCGTTGCTGCAGACGTATGTACACGACCTTGTGTTTCAGTTTGAGGCACACGTTGCACCCGATGTACACCCGATTCGTATTTTAGTATTCCATATACATCCTCTCCCGAGACCTCAAAAATCACTTCCTTAAACCCTCCTGCAGTACCCTCACTTGCATCCACAAAACTAACATTCCAGTTTTTAGATTGACAAAATTTAGTGTACATCCGATACAGATCTCCCGCAAAAATACTAGCTTCATCTCCTCCCGTCCCTGCTCGAATTTCAACTACTACATTTTTAGCGTCTTCTGGGTCCTTGGGAATCAATAGAAGTTTGATTTCTTCTTCCAGCTTGGGAAGTTGTTCTTTGGCAGATTCCATTTCCATCTTCGCCATAGCGATCATTTCTGCATCAGTTTCCTCTCTCAAAAGGGACTCTGCTTCTTCCAAATTGGAAAGCAGTGTTTTATAAACCTTGATTTTTTCCATCATTAAAGACAAGTCTTTGTACTCTTTGTTCAATTTGACATACCTTTTTTGATCAGAAATGATATCAGGCTGAATGATCAGATCAGAGACTTCATCGAAGCGCTGTTGGACGATTTGTAATTTTTCTATCATAGAAATACAAATTTACAAATTGTATAGGTTTATTGGTTGTGTTTATTTTTTTAAAAAAATAGAATACTCTATCTCAAGCAAATCTTTCATTTTCACTGATAAAAAGGAAGGAAGCTCAATATTGAAATCGGTAGGGGTCAATGGAAAACTCCCAGAAATTTTCCAATGATTTTCTCCTTGTTCTAAATCGGATACTATAGATTTTTCAATTTTTATTCCATGAAAATTAAAACTCCCGTTCAAACGGAGTTTATTTCCTTCAATTTGAACTGATTCAGAGTAAAATTTAACTTCAGGATACTTAAGGGCCTCTAGTACTTCAAGTGCGTGCGCATCTCTTCCAGAATTTTTACTGTCAAAATCACGAACGTAAACCAAAATTGCTAGTTTTTCAATTCCTCCCCCTTCTGTACTTGGAATTGCAATACCAAACACATTATCATTTAAACCTTCCCACGAGTGTAGCAAATGATCTCCTTTGTAACGAATGAAGGAGGAATTTGTGTCAATTTTCCACTGAGTGTTTTGCCCAAAAGAAAAAGAAACAACTAAAAAGAAAAGAAAAAAAGTTTTTTTTGCGATCATCATTTAAATGTAAATACAAGTATAGCAGTAGCATAACTCCCAAAAGCAGTATAAGCAGCGGCACGATGGAGTTGTCTGTTTTTTTTAGATAGAGTATTCGTAGCCACCATGGCTGAAAAATGAAGTGTTGCGAGGTATTTGTGGGCTTTAATCGAACTCAACCCTTTTTGTTTCTTATTGATTAAAGGTGGGGGTGCAAAAAGAGACAGGCTTGCTCCCGTAAAATAACTAATGGAAGTTAAATTTCCAACGGTTTTATGAGCATTGTAACGGAAATTTTTCCCTTTGTATAGCTCAGTTCCCATGACCCCTTGGGCAATCATTCCTGCCAAGGTGAAATAACCTATAACCTGATGAATTTTTAGCATTTTCCGTCGCAGCTTCAATTCTTTTTCTCGCTGAACTGTATTGAGAGGCGATAGGCCTGTTTTTCTCATCAAACCACGCTCACCCCATAAAAGACTCTGGGTAAAAATCATCCGATCAGGTAAAAGAGACTCATCTGGTTGTGTCTCTGCTCGCAACGAACGAAACAGATCCTCTTCTTGACCATTTACAAAAAGGAAAGACAAAAGGAGTGAAAAAAATAATATTCTGTGAAACATTAAGGTTTAAAAACTTTTAATGATAAATAAAGGTGCCCTGAGTAGATACTAATGTAAGCTTTTTTTCTGAGCAGGATTCGACTCGACCCACTACCTGAGCATCTACTGAAAATGATTGGGAAATATTTATTATTTCCTCAGCAACAGCAGGGTTTACATAAAATTCCATGCGATGCCCCATATTAAATACCTGATACATTTCTCTAGGAGTGGTACCCGATTCTTTTTGAATTAAATCAAACAATGGAGGAACTTCAAAAAGGTGATCCTTGATGACATGAAGTTGATCAATAAAATGTAAAATTTTAGTCTGTGCGCCACCACTACAATGTACCATCCCGTGAATCTGAGATCTTCCTATTTCTTTAAAAATACGCTGGACAATCGGGGCATAGGTTCGTGTAGGAGATAGTACGAGTTTTCCAATATCTAAAGGCACCCCTTCCAATAATTCTGTAAGTGAACGAGAACCCGAATAGACCAGGTCACTTGGGAGATTGGGATCAAAACTCTCTGGATATTGGTTTGCCAATGCTTTAGAAAACACATCATGACGTGCGGAAGTTAGCCCGTTACTCCCCATACCTCCGTTGTATTCTTTTTCATACGAAGCTTGACCCGATGAAGATAAACCTACAATCACATCTCCCGCCTGAATATTGGCATTATCGATAATATCCTTTTTTGCTATACGTGCTGTTACGGTAGAATCCACTATAATGGTTCTAACCAAATCACCCACGTCTGCGGTTTCACCTCCTGTACTGTGTATCGTTACGCCCCACTGTCTTAACTCTTGCAGCAGTGTTTCTGTTCCTTCGATGAGGGCCTGGATAACTTCGCCAGGAATATGATTTTTATTTCTTCCAATGGTGGAAGAAAGTAAAATGTTTTCAGTAACGCCTACACACAACAAATCATCGATATTCATGATCAGTGCATCTTGAGCAATTCCTCTCCAAACCGAGAGATCTCCCGTCTCTTTCCAATACATATAAGCGAGGGAGGATTTCGTTCCGGCACCATCTGCATGCATGACCAAAGCGTGGTCATTACTCGAGGTAATTACGTCAGGAATAATTTTACAAAACGCCTTTGGATATAAGCCTTTATCAATATTTTTGATTGCAGAGTGAACCTCCTCCTTTTGAGCCGAGACCCCGCGTTGGCTATAACGATTTGACATTGGATAACTTTCTACAAAAATAAAGGTTTTATCTTTTGTTTCTGAGATCTAAAGAGTGAGTTATTAACGAATAAACAACAACTCGCGGTATTTTGCCAGTGGCCATAGGGCGTCATCCACAATGAGTTCTAATGCGTCACAATGGCTTCGTATGGTGTTAAGATATGGAACAACATGGTGGGCATATAGCAACGCTTTTTCCTTGAGATCGTCTTTGATATTTGCTTTTTTTCGTGCATCTACCATATCCACAACACCTTGGTTGATTGCGGCAAGGTGTTCAGAAATTTGCTCAAGCAATGCCATCTGCTCTTGGGTGTGTTTTTTAAAAGATTGACCATAAACCTCTTTGAAACCACGCACATTTTCAATCAATGTATTTTGATATTGAATTGCTGTAGGAATAACATGATTTAGAGCCATATCGCCTAGAGTACGAGATTCAATTTGAGTTTTTGAAATATAGGATTGCAAATCTACTTGATAACGCATCTCTAGTTCTGCGGCACTAAATATTTCCAAATTTTCAAATAAGCTTATAGAGCTTTTACTTACAAATGCAGATAGGGCTTCAGGAGCCACTTTAGACTCCATTGTAGTGGAGGTTTTTATCTTGCTTTTTTTCTTTTGGTTATTAGCATTTGTGGAAAGAAAATCTTTGATATTGATAATGACTTCTCTCAATACATTGAAGATGGCATCGTCTTTTTTCATGTCTTTGGACTCGATCAAAGAAGCGACCCCCTCTCTAAACTGAAAGAGTTGTTCTGCAACAATTGCATTCAGTACCGTAGTTGCTTTGGCACTATTGTCTTTTGATCCAACAGACCGAAATTCAAATTTATTTCCTGTAAATGCAAAAGGAGATGTACGGTCACTGTCGGTATTGTCCAATAAAATTTCTGGGATTTTACCAATGACATTCAATTTCAAGTCGGTTTTTTCTTGAGGTGAAAGTTTTCCTTTGGAGACTTTTTCAAGTTCTTCCAATACTTGAGTGAGGTGTTCGCCAATAAAAATAGACAAAAGAGCTGCCGGAGCTTCATTGAGCCCTAAACGCAAATCATTTCCCGCTGATGCGGATGAAGCGCGTAAAAGACTTTCGTGTTTCAGCACAGCAGCAATGGTATTGACAAAAAATACCAAAAACTGTAGATTCCCCATTGGAGTTTTACTCGGACTTATAAGATTGATCCCTGTATTCGTTCTTAATGACCAGTTGCTGTGTTTACCAGAACCATTGATATACTGAAAAGGCTTTTCGTGCAATACCACAACAAAATTGTGTTTATAGGCCACTTTGTCCATTACGTCCAACAACAACGCATTGTGATCTACCGCCAAATTTGCGGCTTCAAAAACGGAGGCAATTTCATACTGGCTTGGTGCTACTTCGTTATGTCTTGTTTTTACTGGAATTCCCAATAATTTACATTCATATTCCAACTCTTTAAAAAAATGAGAAACCCGAGAGGGAATTGAACCAAAATAATGATCACTAAATTGCTGCCCTTTGGAGGGAGCATGTCCGAAGACAGTCCTACCCGTGAGCATCAAATCTGGGCGGGTTTGTGCCAATCCGCGATCTACCAAAAAAAACTCTTGTTCCCAACCCAGTGTAGCGGTAACTTTCTGTATATTTTTATCAAAAAAGCGGCATACTTCAGTAGCAGCTTGATCCAGCTTTTGAAGCGATTTTAGCAATGGGCTTTTATAGTCTAAAGCAATACCATCGTAAGAAATGAATGTGGAAGGAATACACAATGTGGTTCCGTACAAAAAGGCAGGAGAAGAAGGATCCCAAGTGGAATATCCTCGTGCCTCAAAAGTATTTCGTTCACCGTTATTGGTTAAATTCGGATAGTCAGGAATTTGCTGAACTAGTTGAGCTCCATCAAATTTTTCAAGAGTATTCCCTTCGTCATCAAGAAGATAGAACGATTCGTGCTTTTCTGCGGTAGCACCTGTCAAGGCCTGAAACCAATGGGTGTAATGTGTGGCTCCTTTAGAAATGGCCCAAGCCTTCATCGCCGCTGCAATTTGATCTGCAATCAGGGGACTAATCGCAGTGCGTTTTTCAATATGCTGCTCCATTTGTACAAAAGTCTTGTGACTTAGATATTTCTGGATTTTAGAACGGTTAAATACAGACTCAGCAAAAAATTCTTGATGCAAACTTTTGGAGTCGATCAATTGTGGAGTGGTAGCCAATTTACTCAAAACTTTTTTTCGGAGCGTTTGCATAAAAATGAAAGATAATTTATAGTTTCAAAGATATGAATTTTGATGTTTTTTCTGTTAAATTGTAAATAAATGAATAATATTAAATTTTAACCCTAAAAAAATAGGGGGTTAATAAAAATTAATTATTGTTAATTTCTTTATGCCATTCTATTAAAAGGGGTTGATTTGAAAATCTTATTTTTGGCAAAAATATTAATTATGAGTAAAGCGAAACTTGAGTATATTTGGTTGGATGGGTACAAACCCACAGCCAATCTTAGAAGTAAAACCAAAATCATAACTGATTTTAAAGGAACTTTAGACGACTGTCCTATTTGGTCTTTTGACGGGTCTTCCACTCGGCAAGCTGAGGGAAATTCATCAGATTGTTTGTTAAAACCCGTAGCCCTATACGAGGATCCCGATCGTAAAAACGGATGGTTGGTTATGACCGAAGTTTTGAATGCTGATGGAACGCCACACGAATCAAATGGAAGAGCAACGATAGACGATGATGATGCTGACTTTTGGTTTGGATTTGAGCAAGAATACTTTCTGTGGGATCTAGATACCAATCTGCCGCTTGGTTTCCCAAGAGATCAGACTCCACAGGGTCAGTTTTACTGCTCTGTAGGTGCTAGAAATGCCTTTGGCCGAGAAATGATCGAAGAGCATTTAGACCAGTGCTTAGAAGCAGGAATCAATGTAGAAGGCATCAATGCTGAAGTAGCTTCCGGTCAATGGGAATACCAATGTTTCGCAAAAGGAGCGAAACAAGCTGGTGATGAAATGTGGGTTTCGCGATACTTATTAGAACGTTTGGGTGAAAAATACGGCCTTGCCATCGACTGGCATCCCAAACCCCTAGGAGATACGGATTGGAATGGATCTGGTATGCACGCCAACTTCTCTAACGAAACGCTTAGAACTTGCGGTTCTAAAGAAACATATGAGAAGATCTGTGAAGCATTCAGACCCCTCGTCAAAGAACATATCGACGTGTACGGTGCTCACAACGAAGAGCGATTGACTGGAAAACACGAGACCCAGTCCATTACTGAGTTTAGTTTTGGTGTTTCAGATCGAGGTGCGTCCATTCGTATTCCCATCTTGACCGTTGAAAACGGATGGAAAGGATGGCTTGAGGACCGAAGACCTGCATCCAACGGCGATCCGTATAAGATCGCATCAAGGATCATTAAAACGGTCAAATCTGCTTAGGCAAACCAAAAAAAACCCTCTGAACTTCAGAGGGTTTTTTCTTTAAAACAACCTTCCGATAAAGAGAAGGTAAGCCAAGATAAGAATGATCCCCTCTGCCCTACCAAACTTCATCTTATTAGGGAAAAATACCAAGGGTAGTATCAAAAGCGTAATAGAAATCATCCAGATTAAATCGCTACTAATTAATGCTTTGTCAGAGATATAAATCGGTGACATTAAGCCCGTAAGCCCAATAATCCCCAACATATCAAAAATATTGGATCCGATTAAATTTCCTATGGAGATTTTCTGTTCTTTATTCATGATTGCAATGATTGATGTAGAAAGCTCAGGAATACTGGTTCCGAACGCAATGATAGTAATGCTTATGATTCGTTCACTTACCCCTAATTTTGAGGCTAAGCCTACGGCACCTTTGATTAAAACTTCTGACCCTAACCACAACAAAAAAGCACCGAAAATCACATAATAAGCTATTTTGACATACTTCGTTTCAACAGTTTCATCAAAAATTTCATCATCTGTCAAACGTCCTTTTTGAAAAAACAGTATAACAAATAAGTATACAATCAAAACGAGAATCATAAGGCCTCCTTCCAAACGAGTCAAGGCGTCACCACTTTTCAATAAAAAATAAAACAGAAAAGTAATTGCTGTCATAATAGGCCAATCAAATTTGTAAAATACTTTTTCAATTTGAATGGGAGCAAGGACAATGACAATACCCAATACAAAAGCGATGTTTGCTACGTTAGAACCTACAATATTACCCAATGCCAGATCGGGGTACCCCATCATTGCGGATTGCACACTTACCACTAGCTCAGGCGCAGAAGTAGCAAAAGAAACTACAGTCATACCAATGATAAACCTTGGTATTTTCAGCTTCATAGAAAAAGCCAAAGATCCATCAAATAAATACGCTCCACCTTTTATGAGGAAAAAAAGTCCCAGAATGATTGATAAAAACTCCATAGTTAAATAGTATTGCAATTTACGTCGAAGTTTCAGAATTAGTAAACTTTTCCTACAAAAAGGAAGTTAATTTCATTTTAGACCCAATAGAAAATCCCTATATTTGTGCCCTAATTTAGGCCTCGTAGCATAACTGAATAGTGCACTTGATTACGGCTCAAGAGGTTGCAGG
>JAFMLQ010000053.1 GCA_017852075.1 Flavobacteriaceae bacterium
TCTACAATTATTTGACCCAAGTTCCAGCTTGGGATATAATACGTAAAAGGGCTATGTTCTAGTACTTCGGTAAAAATGCGTTGTTGTAATACGGTGGAATTTCCAGTGATAATAATCAATGAAAAGGAACCTTGCTCTTTTACTTTTGCAAGGGTCTCATGCACTTTTTCAAGTGCTTCTTTATGTCGAATCCCGTGGAGGTCAATGCTTTCGATAACAAGGTTGTTTTTTGGTTAATTGAGCTCAAGAATCATTGCGATTCATTAAATTATTTCTTGATTTTAGAAAGGTAACGATCTATATGCATTTGGTTTAAAGAATCCGAATCTCCGTATTGATTTCGAAGCTCATTAAGTCTAAGATGAAGGTTTTCTTGCACTTCTTTATAGTCTGGTTTGTTGTAAAGGTTATTCATTTCTGAAGGATCTTTTTCTAAATCATACAATTCCCATTCGTTGATATCATAATAGAAGTGCATAAGTTTATAGCGTTCTGTACGAATTCCATAATGCCTTTTGACCATATGCACGGACGGATATTCGTAGTAGGTGTAATAAATTGCATCCCTCCACTGAGAGGTTTTTTGATTGGCTACAGTTCTAAATGATTCTCCTTGTATGTCCTTGGGAATGGGGATTCCCGCATAGTCCAAAAAGGTAGGGGCAAAGTCTAAATTTTGAATCATCTGGTTTATTTTTATACCTGCTTTAATTTCCTTGGGATATCTTATTAATAGGGGAGTGCGAAGCGATTCTTCGTACATAAAACGCTTGTCAAACCAACCGTGTTCTCCCAGATAAAACCCTTGGTCAGAGGTATAAACCACGATAGTGTTTTCCGAAAGTCCTTCTTGGTCCAGGTAGTCCAAAACTTCTCCTACTCCGTCATCTACAGATTGGATGGTACGCAGATAATCTTTCAGATAGCGATTGAATTTCCACAACGCCAATTCTTTTCCTGTTAAATTTTGCGCTTTCATCGCTTCATTTTTTGGGGTATAGGCTTTTAGCCAAGCTTCTTTTTGTGTTGCTGTAAATCGTTTTAATTGATTTTCAAGACGGGTAGTTCTTCCATTGGGATCAGTTAATAATTTAAAATCATGTCCCCATCTACCATGTCCTCCGTAACCATAGGTGTTTTCAATTTGTTCATCCGTCGCAGCAATCAACATCTCTTGTGTTTTAGCTGCAGTACCTCTGTTTTCATAGGTATCGAAAAAATTAGCAGGCGGATCAAAGGTCTTATCATCAAAAAGAGTAAGGTATTTTTCTTCGGGTTGCCAATTTCTATGGGGTGCTTTTTGGTGGTAGAGCAATAAGAACGGTTTGTTTTTTTCACGTTTATTTTTAAGCCAGTCCAGTGCCAAATTAGTCGTAATACTTGTGACGTAGCCTTGAATACGCTCTGTGATTCCATTGATGATAAAGTCGGGGTTGTAATAGTGCCCTTGCCCAGGGAGTACTGCGGAGTAGTCAAAACCCTGAGGTAATCCACGCAGATGAATTTTTCCTACTAATGCGGTTTGATAGCCTCCTTTTTGAAGCTGTTTTGCAAAATTGTCCTGATCCCAGTCGAAGGCTTGAATGTTGTCTACTTTTCCATTGACAAAACTGTGTTTTCCGGTTAGCATAACAGCCCTACTGGGTGCACAAATGGAGTTGGTTACAAAGCCTTTTTCAAACAAGGCGCCTTCTCTAGCAATCCGATCTATATTAGGGGTCTGGTTTAATCCATGCCCGTAGGCACTCACCGCTTGAAAAGCATGATCATCTGACATGATAAAGACAATGTTGGGAGGTGTGTCTTTTAGTTCTGAACAGGAGAAAAATAGTATGCCAGATAACATTCCAATATAAAGAACTTTCATAAAAAAGATTTTAGTTGTAATCTAAAGATACACTTTTATTAAAAATCAATTATGGTATCCGAAACGCTTAAGTTGTTGGGTGTTGGAACGCCAATTTTTAGAAACTTTGACGTAGAGTTCCAAGTGAATTTTTTTTCCAAAGAAGTCTTGTAATGATTTTCGCGCTCCTATCCCTACATTTTTTAATGCACTTCCTTTATGGCCAATGAGTATGCCTTTTTGTGTCTCCCGTTCTACCATAATTACAGATCGGATTTTGATGATTTTAGGACTTTCGTGAAATTCTTCGGTGCTCACTTCTACTGCATAAGGAATTTCCTTATCGTAGCGTTGGAGGATTTGTTCACGAATGGATTCGTTTACAAAAAAACGTTCCGGTTTGTCTGTAAGTTGGTCTTTTGGAAAATAAGGTGGGGAGTCTGGAAGCAACTCGATCATGAGTTCCAATAATTCAGGAATAAAAAATCCTGTCAAAGCAGAAATGGGACAAACGCGTGCTTTTGGGAAAATTGATTGCCAATGGGCAACTGTTTTTTCCACCAATTCTTGACTTGAAAGATCTATTTTATTGATAAGTACAAATAGAGGAGCCTTGCTTTTTTTTATACGCTCAAAAAGTTTTTCATCTTTCAATTCGGTTTCATCCACCGTAACCATATAGATCAGTACATCTGCATCTACAAGTGCTTCTTTAACAAAATTCATCATCGAGTTTTGCATTTCGTAGGCAGGCTTGATGACGCCTGGTGTATCGGACAGAACCATCTGAAAATGGGGGCCGTTTACAATTCCCAAAATGCGGTGTCTTGTGGTCTGGGCTTTTGATGTAATTATTGACAGATCAGTACCTACCAAGGCATTCATTAGGGTGGACTTTCCTACATTGGGATTGCCAATTATGGATATGAATCCAGATTGATGTTTTGTTGTATCTTTCAAAAGGAGTTTTCTAAAGTGTAAAGGTAGGAATAAAAACACCCTTCTCGTGAGAAGGGTGTTTTTGTGTTGTATCTATTGGCCTACAAGCTTCCAAAATGAACATTCGTAAGGGATGGTTTCTGTAAAGCTGAAATAGATTTATTTTACCATGCAGCTCTCCATTGCCTTACAGTGTGAATTTTACCGTCTTTACCAAAAATAAATTTTTCTAAGAAGAGATCTTTCTCTACTGTACCGTCTTTTTTATATTTGGTTTCTGTAGAAGTTACTTCCACTATACTTCTCACACCATCAAGTTCATAAGGAAGAAAATAAACAGGCTCCAAAATTATAGAATCATATGAAGAAAACATTTCTTTCTGATCCTTGCTTGTCATCATGATAGGTTCTTCAGAATTAAAGGGAAAAAATCGGACTGTATCTCTTGTATTTAGAAAAATTGATTCTGCGTCCATAGCAGCATAACTTGTCAACAGACTCTTTACAATTTCTGCCTGCTCATCAGAACCTATGAGAAATTTAGTGCCAGAACTCACCCACTCACCACCTTTTTTAGAAACCTCTTTTTCTACAACTTGATTTGAACAAGATGATAAGGATATGATAATAGCTAGTAAAAAAATAATTTTTTTCATTTTAAAATTTAATATAGTTAGCTATAAAGGTAATTTCTTTTAAAATTAAAACCTACAATAACATTTTAGTTGTTTATAAAAGAACAATATGTAATTTAACCAACCAGACTTTTCTAGCAGACATGTTTTGAAGTTTAATTGTATGAGGACTAAGTCAATCCTAATAATTGATTTATGCTTAAAATACCCACTTATTTATCTTTACTAAAAGCTTCGCTAAATGCACCTCCAATCAAACCCGCTGGTAAGGCTACAAGTCCTAGACCCACATATACCACCACAGAAGCAAACAGTTTTCCGCCTCCGGTAATAGGAAAAACATCTCCATAACCAACCGTTGTAAGGGTAGCGACTGCCCACCACATCGAGTGAAAAATATCGGGAAATTTATCGGGTTGAACAGGATTTTCAAAATGGTAAATTCCTACAGCAGCAACATATAAAATAAAAATAGCCAGTACAGTGAAAATGATCAGTTCCTTTTTAATTCGATTAAAAGCTGCAGCAATATTTTTTGAAGCGGGTTCATACTTTAGCAGTGATAAAAATCTTAATACTCTTATTTCACGTAGGTCAGCAGGAAGACCCAGATAGTAAGGAATCAAAGCAATGAGATCAACCAATCCCCAAAAACTAAAAATAAATTTAACTCTGTTAGGTGCAGAATAGATTCTCAACAAATACTCAATCGAGAAAATAACGATTGGAATGACTTCCCAGCTTTCTAAATAGATATGGTATGCGGCCATGGAATCCATGGTTTGTAAAGCATGGTCAATTACCGTAATGAAAATGATTGTATAAATAAAGATGTCTATACCTCTTGCTATTTTACTGTCTTTATCTGTTAGATAAAAGTGAATTCTTTCTCTCATTTTATGTTGACTTATGGTTATTTTTTCTTCTTACTAGGATCCTTTTTGTCTTCCTTGACTTCACCCTTGGCTTCATCCTTGACTTCTTCTTTTTTTAATTCCTCTTTACTCTTTTCTTCCTCTTCTTTAGAGATTTCTTCCTCTTTATTGGCTTCTTCCTCAGATTTTTCAATTTCTTTTACCTCTTCAGAATCGTCAGCCATTTTTTGTAAAGCATCAATTTCTGTCCCAACTTCACCTTCAAGCTCGAGCTCTTGATCTTCGCTTTTCATGTCTTCAGTCTCTTGAACTTGCTCTTTTTTTTGTTTTTCTTTAAACTTTGCCATTTGATAAAATTAAAATAGTTTTTGCCAGGGCCTTTCGCCTTGGTTTTGAATTAAATCGATATACAACTGAAGTGAATTACAAGTTGGGTTTTCACTAAAAGCCTCATATATAATTATAAAATTGGCAATTAGAAAATAGGCTAGTCCTTCACAATAGGGAGAATTAAATGATTGGGGTAGTTTTAATTTATTCCATTGAAAATGCTCTAAATCTGGAAAATCTGGATCTTTTGGATAGGGTCCCGCCAGGTAATTATGAATAAACCAAGTGATTGATCTCCATATAGAGGGTGCTAGATAAAGCTTTGAAAATTCGGGAAGTAAAAACGATCTTTCCCCTACCTTACCCATCACAAAAGGGCCTATGTCGTCCGAATAGCTAGATAATTCAGTTTCACTTTTGGTCAAGTCTTCAATCTGATATGTTTCATTTAAAAAATCGATAAATTTAAAGTAAGAGTGCAAAACATTCTCATCGATAGAACTAAAAAGTCTTTTCGCCTCACTTTTGAATCCATTTTCTAGTGCTGGATGTTTTTCTTCAGGAGAAATACTGTCGAGCATTTGAAATAGTTGTTTAGCCCTTTCTTCTTTTAAGGGCTTTTTAAACAATTCGATTCTTCCATAAAATGTACTAGTATAGACGCGCGTTCCTTTGGGTCTTTCCCCCTCATATTTCCACAACTCTTGATCAAAATACCTTTGACCAATATCCTTATCCGACTGAAAAACAAGGTAGGAAATTGCCTTTTCTGTAGCTCCTGAATATTTTAATCCTGTTGAGAGTCGATACATCTTATATTTCTATTGATTCTACACTGACGTCGCTTTCGTTTTCTTGTATACCCTGACCTTCTGTTTCTGAAAGGGTAGTGGTTTCATTTGGGCTTGATCCAAATCGCTGAAGCGGATTATTACTTGCTTTAGAACCGTTTGCCAATCCTTGTAATTGTTTGATTCCTGATTTATCTCGTTTATTCGCTAAGGTATCTATTTCCATCAATTGAGAAACATTTGAACTTCTGTCAGCAGCATTTTGGACTGTTTTTAGAGAGGAGCTTGAGGCGGCTTTTAACTGGGGAACTTGGCTGTCTACTCCTGTGTTTTCAACATCAAAAGCAGCTGCCCCAGCTGTACTTTCTGTATCAGTACCAACTTCCTCTGCTTTTTTACCCATTTCATCAGCCTCTTTTTCTAGCCCCTCATCGTCGTTGATCTGAACATCTCCTTTAAATTGTTTAGTGGGTTCTACTCTGCCTTGCTTTTGTTGAGCAACGTGCCACGCTTCGTGGGGAAGGTGCTTTTCTTGACCTGGGCCTAGATGGATGTCCGTACCTTGTGCATAGGCATGGGCATTAAGTTGAGCGGGTTTGTCAGAGTTTTTATGTACCGTTACATCGGACATGTCTTGACCAGATAGCTTTTCTACCCCCGATTTAAGATTAGTAGGAAGGTCTCCACCATCACTCTTTTTTTGGACAGGCTGAGCTGGTGAAACGCCATTTGAAGTACTTTTAAATTTTCCTTGTACTGCATCGGAGTCAGATTTTTCTTCTTCTTTTTTGGAATCGTCATCTTCAGATTTTGCATCCTCCAATTCTTTATTACTATCATCAGAGGTTTCTTTTGGATCTGGTGGCTTAGCTTTCATGTCCTTTCCAGGAATGGAGATGTCCTCAGCCCCAAATTGAAAACCTTTGAGTATATTCTCTAAAGTAAAATCTACAGGGCCGAATTCTTTTTCTAGGGAAGCCACTTTCCCCTCAACTATTTTAAAGTCAAATTCTTTCTTAAAGAACAAAAATTTAAGCTTTACAGCGGCAAAGAGCGCTCCAAGTAGGGCAGCATACAAGGAACCGCTAACTTTTATTCCTTTGGCATCAGCGGTGAGGTTCAACATAGCGTCGATCACCCCTTTAAGCTCGGCTTTTAATCCCGCAGAAACCTTTGCAAAAGGTAAACCAACACTAATTCCCCCAAAGAGATCAATTGAAACCTCTCCATGACCAATTAATGTGGCAGAGCGAATTTCAAAGGTTGAAAAATCTGGCATAAAATGGGGATCGGTTTTAAAACCGGTCACCATATCTGCAGATGCCTTGGCGCCAAAACCAATTTCAGTACTTACTTCAATATAAACACCTGGAACCCCCGCAGGCAGCATAATGGCAGGGGGTTCAAAAGCGAATTTTTCATCAAAAAACGTAAATGATCCACCAGCTTCTACATCATAGCCTTTATCGCCCTCTCTAGTTCCTTTGGCATTAATTTCATACAGTCCACCAGGGCCCTCAACAGTTCCAGCGATACTCTCTAAAAAACCATTGTTTACCTCTGCACTAACATTGACTTTATTTCCAGCTACTTCAGTATCTATAGCGGCTTGGCCACCCATGTTTAGGGATGAAAAGTCAGGAGCAAAATTTGAATCTGTATTTATGGTTCCGTGAACAGAACCTTGAATTGGACCGTTTGCAAACGATCCTTCGCCAGTAATTGTATATCCTTCTCCATTGTCTTCAA
>JAFMLQ010000054.1 GCA_017852075.1 Flavobacteriaceae bacterium
CCTTTGCTCTACCAACTGAGCTAAGGTACCCCGCTTTTAAGCAAGTGCAAATATAGTTGCCTTTTGTATTCTCACAAAATCATTTCACTTATTTTCTTTGTAATTTTACACTCATAATTAAGTTTAATGCAACTGATCATTGATCTTGGAAATACACAAATCAAATATTTTGTATTTGATAAAGAGATAGATATAAAGGAAATTTCCTGCCCAATAGAGGATTGGAACGCCAACTTGACCAAGCTTAAAATGGACTATCCTGCCATTGGGCAATGTATTATTTCAGATGTCAATGGTGCTATCACCAAAGAGTTACACCAGGCATTAGCACCAGTGCCAATTATTTTATGCTCTTCTGCATTACGTCTTCCTTTCCAAACGCGTTATGATCCAAGTCATCAATTGGGAGCAGACCGCGTGGCCTTGCTTGCAGCTTGTGCATTGGAGTACCCGAGCCAAAACGTATTGGTCATCGATTTAGGGAGTTGTATAACCTATGACATATTAGATCAAGAAGGGATTCACCATGGGGGGTCCATCAGCCCTGGGTTTCGAATGCGTTATAAGGCAATGCATACCTTTTCAGGCCTTTTACCTAACTTGGAGCCAAAAGGGACAACACAATTTATTGGAACAAATACAGAAAGTGCAATGCACTGTGGGGTTTCACAAGGAATTGTGTCAGAAATTAATACCGTAATTTCAAATTATGAAGCCAAATTTGACTTTTTAACGGTTATTTTAACAGGTGGAGACGTTGAAATGTTGCCTAAACCATTAAAAAATAGCATATTTGCGCAGTCAAATTTTTTAGCGAAAGGTTTGAACTTCTTATTAGCAAGCAATACAAATTCATGAATCGAGTAAACGCTTTTCTCTTTTTGCTTTTGATGACCTCCCCTCTATTTGCACAAAATACGGTGTCTTCTCCCTACTCTGCTACGGGCTTGGGTGAACGCAGTTTCAATGGCACTCAAGCTACACGTCACATGGGTGGATTAGATGTTTTTACAGATTCTATTCACGCCAATTTGAACAACCCCGCTAGCTATGGGTTTTTAAAATTTACAACCTATTCTATAGGAATAAATTATACCAATCATAACCTCACGTCCAATTCCGCGACAGAAAATTCCGACTTGGCATCATTGGATTATCTTGCTGTGAGTATTCCAACAAAAAGGTTCAGCTTTGGATTTGGTATCCTTCCCTTTACTTCTGTGGGTTATCGAATAGAAAGAGCTACTCAATTGTCAAACTCAGATATTTATAATCGGTATGAAGGCCGAGGTGGGTTGAACCAAGCTTATTTTTCTATCGGAGTTCCTATTACTCCCAATATTTCAATTGGTTCTACTGTAAATTATAATTTCGGAAATTTATTTTATAGAACGGGTCAGTATCTTGAGGGGGTAGACAACGGTACCTTTTTGACAAATGATTCCACAATTTCTGGGTTGAGTTATCAATTTTCTGTACAAGCAAATATTCCAATTAACACCAAATACACAGCTCAAGCGATGTTCGCTTTTCAGCCAAATGGAATACTGAATGCGCAGAACAGTCGTGTTTTTTACACCCAATCTCTTTCCAGACAGAACATAATCGATTTTGCGGAAATCGACCTTTCACTCTCGGGATTGGATCAAACGAATTTGGACTTATCGGAGACTAGGCGTTACGGATTGGGTTTAGGTAAAAACAAGAATTGGTTTTTTGGGGTGCAATATAATTTGATAAAATCCGCTACCTTTAAGAACGAATTTTTTAATCGGAAGAATGTTTCTTACAGAGATGCTAAAAAATGGGCTGTTGGAGGATATTTTATCCCCAATTACTCTTCGTTCACAAGTTTTTGGAGTCGAGTGGTATACCGCTTTGGATTGCGGACAGAACAGATGAGCACAATCGTTAATAACATACCTTTAACAGAAACTGGCATATCTTTTGGTCTAGGATTACCACTAGCGGGTCTTTCCAACGCCAACGTAGGTTTTGAAATTAGTCAACGAGGGCAAAAAGATTCAGGATTGATTAAAGAAACAATCGTTGCATTACGCTTAGGCTTGTCACTCAACGATATTTGGTTTATAAAAAGAAAGTATAATTAAAAATGATAATGATGAAAAAGCGATACATTTTTGGGATTATTTTATTGGGGTTGATTTTTCAAAATCACATCAGTGCCCAAGATAGCAATGATTGTATGCAAGACCTTTCCATATTTGCAGAGTATGTGAAAGTTAAAAATTACAAAGCTGCATTTGAACCTTGGAGTAGAGTTAGAGCAAACTGTCCAGACATCAATGTTGCCGTTTATACCTATGGAGAGCGTATTTTAAAAGATTACATCAAAAATGGAACTCCTGAAGAGATTGAAGCTTCCAAAAAGGACTTGATCCAACTTTACGATGAGTGGGTTCAAAATTTCCCTAAAAAGAAAAATAAAAGTACAGTAGGGGATGTGATTAGTAGTAAAGCACAAGCTCTACTTGATTATAATATTGCAGATTTAAAAGAAGTCTACAATACTTTTGATGAAGCATATACAAAAGATGCAGCAAGCTTTACCAATCCAAAATATCTATACAATTACTTCAAAACACTTTATGACCGATACAAAGAAGGTGATAGTGAAGTGAGTATGGAGATGCTATTTAACAAATATGAAGAAGTTTCAGAAAAATTTGAAATCGAAACGACTGAATTGTCCAAAAAATTAGATGTAATTCTTAAAAAAGAAGACGGAGGAAGTCCATTAACCAGCAAAGAACAGCGAAATAAAAGAGTATATAACATAAACTCTAAAGCAATCGGAACGTTTTTATCAAATTTAGATGCAATCATTGCCAAGGAAGCCACCTGTGAAAACTTAATTCCCTTGTATAAACGAAATTTCGAAGAAAACAAAGGAGATTCTGTGTGGTTAAAACGTGCTGCAAGCCGAATGGACAGCAAAGAATGTTCAGATGATCCTTTCTTTGTCACCTTGGTAGAGGCTTTGCATACACTTGATCCTTCAGCGGATTCTGCCTATTACTTAGGCTTGTTAAACGACAAGAGTGGAAATGCAGATGAAGCATTGAAGTATTACGAAGAGTCAATCACTCTTGAAGAAGATAATTACAGAAAAGCTAAGATCCTTTTGAAAATCGCAAATAAATTTAAAACCGCAGGGAGAAGAAATTCTGCAAGGAGTTATGCAAACAAAGCACTTAGTTATCAGCCTTCGTTAGGACGCGCTTATTTATTAATTGCAAATATGTATGCAGATAGTGCCAACGATTGTGGTGACACTCAATTTAACAAGAGAGCGGTCTATTGGTTGGCAGCAGATTTGGCCAAAAAAGCGGGTAATGTAGATAATTCTTTATCTAAAGTAGCCCAAAGAACAGCAGAAAGTTATATTGGCAGAGCACCTAGCAAAACCGATATCTTTACAGAAGGTAAGGAAGGAGCAGTGATCAAATTTGACTGCTGGATAAACCGAAGTGTGACCGTTCCTAAATTATAAATGGGAACCACTTTACATAAAATAATTTACAGGGTTGTGGGAATTGCCACAGCCCTTTTTATTTCTTGTGAAGACAACACGGAAGCACTAAAAGAAATCAATAGTGACCGTCAGGACCCCATAGGAACTGCTTTGAACATTAGAATGGTATATACTGATTCTGTTAAAGTTCAAGCAGTACTTACCGCTCCTAAGCACGTTGATTATACAAATTTAGATTTTCGTTATGCCGAATTTCCAGAGGGTCTTAAAGTGATCTTTTATGATGACCAAGGAAATGCAAATGAGGTTTTGTCCGATTATGGAATACTCTACAATGATACCAAACTAATTGATCTGAAAGGGAATGTACAGTTAAAATCTCATGAAGGGTCTCTACTGACTACAAACCAACTATTTTGGGATGCAGAAAACGAGTGGTTGTTTACCGAAATGCCCTTTAAATTTAAAGATAAAGATTACAATTTTGATGCAATTCGATTGGATACCAATAAAGATTTTACTAAATTTCAAACAGGCAATCTTATAGGGACTGTAGCTGTTTCTGAAACCAAAGACACTTTGCTAACCCAAGATTAACCACTAATCAATTCAATACATTCACAACCATTACCCATAAAAAGAATAAATTTTAACTCATGAAAACCTATAAAATTTCAGAAATACTTTATTGGGTCATTGCAGGAATCTCAACTTACAAAACCATATCCCTGTGGGGCTATGAACAAACTCGAGCATATTATTTTTTGGGATTCGCAGTGTTGTCCGTATTTATGGCACTTTTCAGACGGCATTACAGAAAAAAATTTAATCAACGGGACAACTCCTCTCAATGATCGAATCTGATTTAGTCATCCTCTTAACACTGCTGCTCTCGGCTTTTTTTTCAGGGATGGAAATTGCTTTTGTATCCTCGAACAGGATTTATCTTGAAATTGAGAAATTGCAAGGAAGCTACACCTCTAAAGTACTAAAGAACATTACGAAGAAACCCTCGCGATTTATCGCAAGTATGCTCTTAGGGAATAATATTGCATTAGTTGTCTATGGAATCTTTACAGGAGATCGAATTCTTCAACTTTTTTTTCCCGAAACCCTTTTATCGGGGGGCGATCCCAGTTTGATTGTCATTCTTTATCAAACTCTTATTTCGACTGCTGTAATCTTAATCACAGCAGAGTTTTTACCTAAAGTATTTTTTCAACTTTATGCCAATTTAGCCATCAAAATTTTTGCGATTCCCGTTGCCTTATTTTACTATTTATTTTATCCGATCACCTATTTGATTATCCAATTCACGGATGTAATTTTAAAACGTTTCTTAAAAACGGATTCTGAGCAAGTACAGCTCTCATTTTCCAAGGTAGAGTTGGGAAATTACATCGAGGAACAACTTGAGTCAACTCATGACAAAGAAAGCCTTGATTCTGAAATTCAGATTTTTCAAAAAGCACTCGATTTTTCAGATGTAAAAGCAAAAGAAGCCATGGTGCCTCGCGCAGAGGTTGTTGCTGTAGATGAAGACACTCCAATAGATGAAATCAAAGCCCTTTTTATCTCTACTGGGTTTTCTAAAATCCCAGTATTTCAAAAAAATATTGACCAAATATTGGGTTATGTTCACGTTTTCGACATGATGAAAAGTCCAAAGACTTTAAAAAACATATTACTCCCCCTTGCCTATGTACCTGAAACCATGCTGATTAATGATGTTCTAAAATTATTGACACGTCAGCATAAGAGTATTTCTGTTGTGATCGACGAGCATGGAGGGATTTCTGGAATTTTGACTGTAGAAGATATAGTAGAAGAACTTTTCGGGGAAATTGAAGACGAATACGACACCGTAGAACATATCGAAAAACAGTTAGGGGAAACTACTTTCGATTTTTCTGCACGTTTGGAAGTGGATTATTTAAATCAAAGGTATAATCTCTCCCTCCCCGAGAGTGAGTTTTACGAAACTCTAGGAGGCCTGATCGCCTATCATATTGGGGAAATTCCCCAAAAAGGAGAAAAAATTGAGATTCCTCCTTATGCGTTGACCATTAAAAAAGTTTCAGCAACAAAGATTGAGGAAATCTTATTAGAGCGATTTGAACTAGATTAGATCATAAAAATTAAAAATAAGTACCCCTATTTTGAAGCAAGTAACTTTCTTTATTCGACGGAATAGCTTATTTTCGCAAACCATCAAAAATAGCAACTATGGCCATTTTAGGAAAAATTAGACAACGCTCCATTTTTTTGATTCTCGTAATCGGAATGGCGCTTTTTGCTTTTGTCATCTCTGGAGTGTTTGACGGAAGCGCATCAAACACAGGACCAACCGATCCTATCGCTTTGATCAATGACGAAGAAGTAGAGCTTGATTTCTTTCGTCAAATGGTTGAACAGACCGAACGTAGCTACAGTTATTCTACCCTACAATCGGTGAATTTGGTCTGGAATCAGGCATTGAGAAATACTGTTTTTGATCAACAATTTGAAAAATTAGGTATTGATGCAGGAAGAGACCAATTGGAACAAATCATCTCCTCCGATGACAACCTAATCAATAATCCTAATTTTCAAAATGAAGCTGGGTTTTTTGATTTTGGAATTTTCACGGACTATATATCTCAGCTTAAGTCCTCAAATCCAACCGCATACGAAAACTGGAAACTCCAAGAACAAAGTATTATTGGCATCGCCAAACAACGTATCTACCTCGATTTAATCATGGCGAGTGCGGGCATGACAGAAGCTGAAGCAAAAGCGAATTACCACCTTGAAAACGACAACGTAACTATCCAATACGTTCAAATACCCTTCGATGTTATTCCTGATAGTTTGGTTGAAGTAACCGATGCGGAGATTAAAAAATACATTCAAGAACATAAAGAGGAATTCAAGAGAGAGGAAACTAGGAATATACAGTATGTCGCTTTTGATGAAAGTCCAACTGAAGATGATTTGGCGACAATACGTTTACGGCTTGATGGTTTGAAATCTCAACGAATTGCCTACAATGACGTTTCCAAGTTAACCGATACTCTTGAAGGGTTTAAAGAAACCAGAAATGTGGCAGATTTTGTAGATCAATATTCTGAAGTCTCTTTTGATTCCGTATACAAGCCCCGAGGAGAATACAATAATGAATACGCCGATATTTTATTTGGTTTAGATCAGGGAGAGGTTTTTGGCCCTTACCGAGATGGAAATACATTTAAGATTTCAAGACTTTTAGACCGCAAAAAAAATGCCTCCATTCGCGCAAGTCATATCTTGATTTCCTATGAAGGCGCTACACGTGCGAACCCTGAAATCACAAGAAGCAAAGAGGAAGCTAAAAAAGAAGCCAACCGAGTTTATCGTCTTGCCAGAAGAGCTTCTTCAGACTTTGAAGCGCTTGCTTTTGAGTATTCTGATGGTCCAACAAAAACCCGTGGAGGAGATCTAGGGTTCTTCCAAGA
>JAFMLQ010000005.1 GCA_017852075.1 Flavobacteriaceae bacterium
GATTTTTCCGAAAGGCTTTCAAACCATTTTTTTTTTATACTTTTCACAAAAACAAAATAGCTTTTGTTTTTTATTTATAAAAACTTGTACCTCTTAAACCTTTTTTATTTGATAGGGTCTAAATGGGTGTTTACAATTTTTTTTTAAAATTAAATCACATACCAAGTCGAATTTTTATGGTCAATCAATCTAAATAAAAGTGTTCAAGTTGAATGTGTTGAACCTGCTTCGTACAACAAGTATAGTTGTTCTTTTGTTTTTTACTTTTTTTTCTAGCGTTGCACAACAAGAAAAACGCACTGTTACAGTAAAAAAAATAAATGAGACCATTGTTTTAGACGGTGTTTTAGAGGAAGCTGTTTGGCTCAAAGCGGATAGTGCAGATAATTTTTGGCAAAAGTTTCCAACAGATTCCATTAAAGCATCCTTAAAGACTGAAGTAAAACTACTTTATTCCGATACCCATTTATATATTGGGATCACTGCCAATTCTATTGGGGGAAACTATACCATAAACTCGCTAAAGAGAGATTACAGTTCTAGAAATAACGATAATGTCACCCTTATCTTTGACACCTTCAAAGACGGTCAAAATGCTTTTCTTTTTGGTGTAAATGCTTATGGCGTACAAAGGGAAGCTTTAGTCTCCGACCGAGGTGTGGATACAAGAGGGTTTAACCTTACTTGGGATACCAAATGGCAATCAGAAAGTACTTATACAGATGATAAATATGTTTTAGAAATAGCGATTCCATTTAGTTCCTTAAAATATCCTGAAAATTCCAAAGTGTGGGGATTTCAATCCTACCGATACGATTTTCAAAGTAACGAAAGAAGTATTTGGACAAACGTTGACCAAAATCAATTCCCGATTAATATTGGATATTTTGGAGAACTCATATTTGAAGCTCCTCTCAAACAAAATAAAACTCCCCTATACCTTATCCCTTACGTTAACGGTCTAACCTCGAAGGAGTTTACAACGGAAAGTACAGATGGTTCTTTTTCAGTAGGGGGAGATTTAAAAGTTGCTCTTGGAACGGGACTAAATATGGATGTAACGCTTAACCCCGATTTTTCAAATGTAGAGGTGGATGACGTGATTACCAACCTCACGCGATTTGAAATTACTTTACCCGAAAAAAGACAATTTTTTATTGATAATGGAGACCTTTTTGGAAGCTTTGGAAGCTTTAGAGATGCCATTCCTTTTTTCTCAAGAAGAATAGGCATTCAAAAGGATGCTGAAGGGAGGACCATACAAAATGATATAATCGGGGGTGTTCGATTGAGTGGTAAGTTGGATGAAAATTGGCGATTGGGGGTTTTAAGTATTCAAAATAAAGAAGACCTGAGTAACCAGATTGCCTCCAATAATAACTCCATGTTTGCACTGCAAAGAAAAGTCTTTGGAGAATCTCAAGTGGGCGTTTTTATGGTCAATCGACAAGGTTTTAAAGAATATGATTTTGTAGAGGAGAATAACGCCTACAACCGAGTGATCGGTATTGATTATAACCTTGCCTCTGCCAACAACCGATGGATTGGCAAATTCTATACCCACAAATCTTTTCAACCCAACGACAACAAAGGAAATCTCTCTAGCTTCGCATCCATACTTTACAACACACGAATATGGCAATTTTACTCCAACACGGTGTACGTAGACGAGGATTTTAGGTCTGATTTAGGGTTTATCCGAAGAACAGGAATCATTAAATCTGGAAACCGATTGAGTCGAAGTTTCTATCCTACGTCGGGAAAAATAAATTCCCATAGCTTCGAACTTTTAAACCTAATGTGGTTTCAACAAAACTTAGATTATCAAAAAACCGATCACTCGTTAAGCTTTAACTACACCTTACAAACCCAGTCCCAAAATCAATTTGAATTTGAATTTAACCGTACCTATGTATATCTTTTCAATAGCTTTGATCCCAGTCGATCCGAAGGTGCAATTCCACTTCCTAGCAATTCGGAATATACCTTCAATGATTGGAGTCTAACCTATCAACTTAATTTTGCAAGTCCAATTGTGTTTTTTGCCTCAGCATCGTATGGTGGATTTTTTAATGGTAAAAAATTGTCATTAACCGGCACCACTGGCTATCGTTTTCAACCGAATGTTATAATCAGTTTACAATGGGACTATAATCATATCGAATTACCCAAACCTTATTCTTCTGCAGACTTAATATTGGTGCGTCCCAAATTTGATGTAACCTTCAATAAAAAGTTGTTTTGGTCCACCTTGATTCAATATAGTAATCAAACGAATAACTTAGGAATTAACTCGAGGTTACAATGGCGATTTGCTCCACTTTCTGACTTATATCTAGTTTACAATGATAATTATTACACACAAGAATTTGGCCCTGTTTTCCGATCGATAAATCTTAAATTAACCTACTGGCTGAGTCTGTAAGCAGAAAATCTCCTTGCAAACCTTGACCAGTTCTCTGGATCAATTGCAATTCCGAATTAGAATTTGATTTTTTTTTTTAACTCAACACAGTGTATCGCATTGCATTTATTTTTATCTTCTTGCTAAATTAAGTGTCAATGTCTTTTTTATATTCACTCTGGAATGAAATTTTGGGCTTCTTCGGAGTCAACCAATTCATCACTATACTCCAAAAGCAAGACTATGCCCTGTTTTTAACCTACGAGGGAATTGTTGCTTTAATCATTCCTATTATTCCTTTTCTGATTTTTTTAGAACTGTTTTTAGGTTTCGTCTATAAAAAACCCCAGACTAAGGTGTATAAAGTTATTTTTTTGATTTACTTATTCAATCGGATCTTAGGGAGATTTATTGCCATTGGGATGGTAGCCTTTTGCATTGGGATGTTACAACCCTTTGCTTTGATCGAAACTTCAATGACTTGGTACTGGTTTATTTATGGATATATTATCTGGGAATTTGCGCATTTTATCTATCATTATCTTGCCCATAAGGTTCGATTGTTTTGGTGTCTTCACGCTACCCATCACAGTCCTGAAGACATGAATCTGAGTGTAACTCATGCCCATTTTTTTCTCGAAGCTCCCTATGCGGACTTTATCCGTACATCGATTTGTATTCTGATGGGGTTAGACCCTGTAATGCTTTTTACCATCATGTTTATCGATGGAACCTACGGTGCTTTTATCCACGTAGGTGAAAATCTAATCAAAGATGCGCGTTTTGGGTTTTTAAATAAGATCATGCTCACTCCCTCTCACCATCGTGTTCATCATGCGCGCAATCCTTTATATTTGGACACAAACTACTGTAATCTTTTGAATGTTTGGGATCGAATTTTTGGTACCTACCAAGAAGAAGATCCTAATCTAAATATCGATTATGGCATTACACGTCCGATCGATTCAGGTAGTTTTAAACAGGTTTATTTTGGGGAGCTTATACATTTGGCCAAAGATGTGCTTAACGCTCCAGGGATAGTCAATAAATTCCGATATATTTTTTATCCTCCAGGGTGGAGCCATGAGACAGGCTATCAAACGGCAAAAATGATCCGTGAAGCGTATTTAAAAAAATCTGTTATTAATAATTGACTAAAACGCTTATTTTTGTTGCTGTTTTGTTTTAAATAAAATTAAATTTAACTCCATTCTTAAAAATGAAAAAAACTACAAGTCACTACTTTAGATTGATTCATCGTTATTTAGGATTCTACCTTGTGGGAGTCATGGCCGTTTATGCTTTTAGTGGAACGATTATGATTTTTAGAAGAACCGATACCTTCAAAAAAGTTACCGAAGTGCAAACCCTGCTAGAACCTCAGCTAGACGAATATACCTTAGGTAAAAACCTTAGTATTAAAGACCTAAAAATCACCAAAAGTGAAGGTGCTTTTTTTTACTTTGCTGACGGTCAATACAATCAATCTACAGGAGAGACGCGTTACTTGAAAAAAGAGTCACCTTATCTCATTGAGAAAATGGAAAAATTACACAAAGCTACCACAGAAAGTCCCATTTATTGGCTGAATATCTTTTTTGGTGTTTCCCTGCTATTTTTTGTCATTTCTGCCTTTTGGATGTTTTTGCCGCAAACTACAGTATTTAAAAAAGGCGTTTACTTTTCTCTAGCGGGTTTGGTGATGACCTTAGTCATTCTCTTTCTTTAAATAGAAGTAAAGAATCGATTCCAAATTTTAGATGCTTTTTTACAGGAATTGGTTCATCCCAAAATAGAACTATAAATCGAATCCAGGCCAGAAACTGAATTTTTCAAAAAAACATGTTTTTTCGCTATTTTTGATCATTTTTGGCTCTTTTTTGACTCTTTTTTATTGTTTTTTGCAAATTTTAGGCGTTTTTAAATAAAATAAGATTCGCAGTATTTCCAGAAATGCAATCAACTAAAAACTCTTATGCAAAATTTTCAACCAGATAGGTGCTTCTATAAAGTTGAGTAAGATTGGGCTTATTTTAATAAGCCGTTGAAAGTAACTCTATTTACTAGTCAAAATAGGTTGCGTCCAAGCTTGTTTTGTCTCTTTCGTATTCGGAGGGCTGTCCTTGATTGCATCAGAATTTATTTTAACTCGAACAAAAAGGTCGTTCTCTTCAAAGTTGTATGTTCCTTTAGTATCAGGTACTCTTTTTAATGTTTCTACAACTTCTCCTCCATTTTTATACCCCAAAAATAAAATTTCATAATTCACGTCATGCTCTGGTTTTACCTCAATACTAATCTGATTTTTAGTGACTTCATATTTTTTAATAGTAATCCCAGTGGATGCATAAAAATCACCTTTTTCCATTGCATCAATCAAAGATCCTGTTTCAAGGGTTTTTGACTTAACCATTACCCATCCGCGACCCGTATTACTCAAATCAGCAGTAAAATTATGATAATGATGACTATCATCAGTAGCTATTCCATACAGTAAAGGTTTGCCTTGCTGTAAATAATGAATATTGATTAAATCCCACATGATTTCTGTGGAATCATATTCTTCATTTCCTGCATTGTGTACTGCAGGATGTCCATTATATACTTCAAAAAAACGTTCCCCATTCAAGTTTTTCATATCCTCGGTACTTATTCCATAACCAAAATTGGGATGATTGATGTGAGCAAACATTGGGATACCAAGTCTTTTCCTTTGTGCATGAACAAGATCAAGAGTTTTTTGCATCACCTCAACTACTGAACTAGCCTTAACTGGTTCAATTTTTTCTTGGATATTGGTTACATTTATATGAATCGGTTTATTCTCGAATGATGAGGTAACCTCTTCTGATCTTATGATTAAGAAACGATCAGGTTCTTCTAACTTTGATCGATACTCATCGAATGTTTTTAATCTAACACTCAGATTCAGAGAATCTTTTTTCGTTTCAACCCAGCTTCCAAATGCATCAACATATTTTTCCAAAACTTTGTTTTCCAAGTCCTTTTTTGACAATTGATACCAACGTTTATCTTCTGCAATTGTATTGTGATCTGAAAGTGCTATAAATTGATAATCATGATTTTTATACCATTGGATTATCATTTCGGGAAAATCATTCCCATCGCTCCAAAAAGAATGTGTGTGAAGATTTCCTTTTTGCCATTGCTGATTTTCAGAATTGGAATTACAGGAAACGTATAAAAAGAAAACTATAAAGAGGGAAACTATCTTTCTCATGAGCACTTAGTTATTTCAGTTTTAAACCTAAAGTTATTTTGTAATATACAAAATCTTCTTCTCAGTTTTTTACCTCCCCCATTTACGATTGTACGTACTTCTTATTTTAGATTTGGCATACCAGAATAGAGTAGAGCTCTCATCCACATAATGATTCATTTTTAGCTAATTAGTCCTAAAAAAAAGCCCTCCATTTCACTGGAAAGCTTCTCACTGTTTGTTTGCATTGGCGTAAAAGAAAAACCCTCCGCTAATGAAGATTGTATTATGTCAATTTCTTGGTTTAGAAAATTGATTCATTGTAACAATTTTTCCATTTTCAAATCTGAAAGTCTCCATCCAGTTAAAGCCAGATGATGTTCCATCTTTTGATACGATATTAGCATTGTCCCACAAAAGAACCCATTCATCACCATTATCACCAGTTACTGCAAGATTTACGGCAACTTGATAATCTTGGATTTCAATTGAAGAATAACCTTCAATCATAAACTGCATACATTTTTCTTTTCCTTCCAATCTTGAACCATCTTCTAATGCAAAAACCACATCATCTGACAGATAACTTGCTGCCATTTCATAATCCTTATTAATTAAGTACTTATGCATTTGTTGGACTTTAAGAACTAACTCAGGATTTCCAATTTTAAAATCATCGAGATATGTAGCTTCAAAAATATAATCTACTTTTTTTGACTCTACCGATTCATTTTTCTGAGGCTGACCACAGGAGATAAATAAAACTATAGATATAAGTAATGCTTCTTTCATTTTAATTGATTTATGGTTAATAATGGCTTAAAGATATAGAGAATGAGATTTATTTCAAAACACACTAGAAACTTTCCCCAAACAACTCCCCCCTAAAACGACAACACAGGAATCTGAACTTAAGGCAATGTCATCAATGGATTAGAAGAGGTTTGGATTGTATCCATTGGTGTAAAAGAAAAACCCTCCTATTGGGAGGGCTTAATTTAACTACTTCCCATTTTGAATCGGATCCGTATTTTTCATTAATTTATTCAAGGTGAAATAAACAGGACAAAATTTAGTGAAAGGGCTTATAATTTGTAAAACCCCAACTGCCAAGGCAATGTAAAGAAAATCTAAATTCCCAGTTTGAAGAGTTAATCCAACGCTTATTAGATATAGAATTCCACAGATAGCATCATGCGCCCGTACTTTCATAATATTTCTAGCTACATTCATTTTAATTGATTTATGGTTAAATAATACCTCTAAGATATAGAGAATGAGATTATATATCAAATCCCATCCCTCTGTTTCAATAAAAAATCCGTTTTCTATAACCCATGCTCCTGTTTTTGGGTTAGAAGTGCCTTTGAAGTTTTGGGATTTTGAAATTAGTTTACCATACAACAAAAAAAGCCCTCCATTTCACTGGAAAGCTTCTCACTGGTTGTTACCATTGGTCTTACCCAATTTAACAACACACAACATCTTTAAAAAGTGCGGTCTGGACGGGACTCGAACCCGCGACCCCATGCGTGACAGGCATGTATTCTAACCAACTGAACTACCAGACCTCATTTGGCGTGTGCAAATATACGCTGCATTTTGAATTTGCCAAACAATTCAAGAAAAAAGAAAATCTTATAAGACAGCGTCTAGTGCTCCTGCATAAGTGGCTTTGGGAGACACACCTACATGTCTTCCTACCAATTCTCCCTTGTCAAAAACTAAAACCGTAGGAATATTGCGAACTCCGTATTTTGCAGCAAACTCTTGATTTGCATCTACATCTACTTTACCTACTACCGCTTTACCTTCATAATCTTTGCTTAGCTCTTCGATGATGGGACCGACCATACGACAAGGGCCACACCATGCTGCCCAAAAGTCAACCAATACAGGTTTTTCCGATTGTAATACAACTTCGTCGAAAGTTGAATCTGTGATTTCTAATGCCATTTTTTTAAAATTTAAAATCCAAATGTAGTTATTTTTGAATCGCTACCTTACTTACTTTAAATCAAATTTCCTTATCAAGGAATGGGTTTTTACAATAGTACTAGTTCAATTTATAAAACCAATCTTGCATCGCCAACTCGTCTAGTAAAGCAGAAGTAATCTTTACTTTTTGTGTTTTACTGTTTAGGGTAAGTTTTATCTTTTTTTCTGGGTCATAGACATTAAAAAACAACGTTTTATCTCCCTTAAAGCGCTTAAGATGACTTTGCAAAGCCCTTACCTTATCTTCATTCAGCTGATGTATATCCAACTGAAGTGTTAGCTTCTTCGCATTGTTTTCAATGGTGTTTTGCAACATTTCAAAACTCAAATACTGCATTCTTGGAGCTCCTACTTTACCCGTTTCTTTGTTTGTCCATCCTTGACGAATCATCATACGAATTCGAATAAACTGATTGACCACCAAAAAATGCCTATACTTTAAGTAGTCCTCTCCGAAAATGCGAAATTCATATTGGTCGGTAAAATCTTCTACTGTAAAACGCGCCCAACCTTTCCCATTTCGACTTTCCAAATGTTCCACATCATTGACTATACCCCCCAAACTCAATTCTCTATTGACCAAATGATCCAAATCTCCCAATCGATTTAAAGAAATATTTACAAAATATTCCATTTCATGCGTAAAATCATCCAAGGGATGTGAGGAGATATAAATTCCTACTACTTCTTTTTCTTTTTTTAAGCGAATCAAATTATTCCAAGGTTCACAAAGAGGAATGGTTAAATCTTGATAGGTTTGATCTGTTGCTTCACCAAAAAGACTAACCTGTGCAGAATTTAAATGTTCCTGATATTTCGCTCCAAATCGAATGACCTTTTCCAAAAACGTAATACCCTCTCCATCAGGATTAAAATACTGAGCCCTATGTGTTTCTCCAAAAGAGTCAAACCCCCCTGCTAGCACTAAATTTTCCATGGCTTTCTTATTCGCTGCACGCAAATCAATACGCTTGACCAAATCAAAAATAGAGTGGTATTTACCTTCTTTTCGATGCTCGATAATCGTTTCTACCGCACCTCTTCCTACTCCTTTAATAGCCCCCATCCCAAAGCGAATAGCTTGTTCATCATTGACCGCAAATTTGTAAAAAGATTCATTGACGTCAGGCCCTAAAACCTTGAGACCCATACGCCTGCACTCCTCCATAAAAAAGGTCACCTGCTTGATGTCGTTCATGTTGTTGGACAAGACTGCAGCCATGTATTCCGCAGGGTAATGTGCTTTTAGATAGGCCGTTTGAAAACCGATCCAAGCATAACAAGTAGAATGGGATTTGTTGAACGCATAGGCGGCAAAAGCTTCCCAGTCTTTCCATATTTTTTCTAAAATTTCCTCCGGATGCCCATTCGCTTTTCCTCCTTCCAAAAATTGAGGTTTTAATTTTTGTAGCAAAGCGAAAATCTTTTTCCCCATTGCCTTTCGTAGTACATCCGCATCACCTTTAGAAAATCCAGCCAATTTTTGAGACAAGAGCATCACTTGCTCCTGATAGACGGTAATTCCGTATGTCTCTTCCAAATATTCTTGCATCACTGGGAGATCATAGGAAATCTCTTCTTTACCGTTTTTCCGATCTACAAAACTGGGAATATATTCCAAAGGACCTGGCCGATACAAAGCATTCATGGCTATTAAATCAGCAAAAACAGTAGGCTTTAAATCTTTCAAATATTTCTGCATCCCAGCAGATTCGTACTGAAAAATTCCCACTGTCTCCCCTTTTTGAAAAAGCGCATAGGTTTTTGGATCGTCCAAAGGAAACTGATCCGGATCCAAATCAATGTTGTGTTTGTATTTGACTAGTTTAACGGTATCCTTGATCAAAGTCAACGTTTTTAGCCCCAAGAAATCCATCTTCAACAAACCCGCATCTTCCACTACTGAATTGTCAAACTGAGTGACATACAAATCCGAATCTTTCGCCGTAGCTACAGGAACAAATTGGGTGATATCGTCTGGGGTAATAATGACTCCACAAGCGTGGGTCCCCGTATTGCGCAAAGACCCTTCTAGAACTTTGGCCTGTTGAATGGTCTGACCAGAAATCGAATCTTCCTCGGCCAAACTTTTAATTTCGTTGACTCTAGAAATTTCTTCAGTTCGCAGACTTTCTTTCAGCTCCTCATCAGTGGAACTGAAAATTTTTCCCAACTTGATGTTGGGTAACAATTTTGCTATGCGGTCGGCTTCTCCCAAAGGCAAATCCAATACTCTTGCTGTATCACGAATAGAGGACTTGGCGGCCATGGTCCCATAGGTGATGATTTGCGCCACCTGTTTAGAGCCGTATTTTTCGATAACATAATCCATCACTCGCCCACGCCCTTCATCGTCAAAATCAATATCAATATCGGGCATACTTACTCGGTCAGGATTTAAAAACCGCTCAAAAAGTAAATCGTATTCTATTGGGTCTATATTAGTGATTTTTAAACAATACGCCACCACAGATCCCGCTGCAGATCCTCGCCCTGGCCCTACAGAAACATCCATGTCTCGGGCCGCAGCAATAAAGTCTTGTACAATCAAAAAATACCCCGGATAGCCTGTATTGGCAATGACATTTAACTCAAAATCAATTCGCTCACGAATAGCATCTGTCAATTCTTCATAACGCTTTTTGGCTCCTTCATAGGTCAAATAACGCAAGTAATTGTTTTCTCCTTTTTTCCCGTCAGAATCGTTGTCCACTTGATATTCCTCTGGGATTTCAAATTGGGGCAACAATACATCTCGTGCCAATTCAAAAGGTTCAATTTTGTCTACCAAAGCCTCTAGATTCAAAATGGCCTCAGGCACATCTTGAAACAAACGTTTCATCTCCTCGCTGGTCTTGAAATAGTATTCCTGATTGGGAAACCCATAGCGAAATCCTCTTCCCCGTCCTATTGGAGTGGCTTGCTTTTCTCCTTCTTTTACACAGAGTAAAATATCGTGGGCATTGGCCTCTTCCTTTTTGGTATAGTAGGTGTTGTTTGTCGCAACGAGGGGGATATTGTATTTGCTTGAAAATGCAATCAGTACCTCATTTGCCCGATTTTCACCTTCTTCGCCATGGCGCATTAACTCAAGGTAAAAATCTTCTCCAAACTGATCATGCCACCACTGTAGCGCTTCTTCCGCTTGCCGATCGCCTACATTCAGAATTTTAGACGGTACTTCTCCATACATGTTTCCACTCAATACGATTAGGTGTTCTTTGTATTGCTCCACCAAATGCCGATCAATACGGGGAACATAATAAAACCCATCCACATAAGCTGCAGAAGTCAGTTTGGCAAGATTGTGATAGCCTGCCTTATTTTTCGCTAAAAAAACAATTTGATACCCATCGTCTCTTCGAGTTTTGTCTTTGTGGTCATCGCACACATAAAATTCACAGCCTATGATGGGTTTGATCTTTTGATCGTCATCCACTTTGGCATTATGTCCATTTATGGCTTTGATAAAGTGAAAAGCTCCCATTAGGTTCCCATGGTCAGTAAGTGCAAGGGCAGGCATTTGATCTTCGGCCGCTGCGGAAACCAATTGATTAATTCGAGAAGTAGCCTGTAAAACTGAAAACTGGGAATGATTGTGTAAATGTACGAAAGGGGCTTCTGCCAATGCAGTACTTATACCCGCTATAGGTTGCTCAACTTCAGGAGCTACTTTTTCATTTTTTAAACCCGCAGATGCCTCCTTTAAATTCTCATGTGAAAGCCCGATAGGTGAAAATGGGGTTCGGCGTGCTTTTATTTCAATAGTTTGTGCAGCCTGATTTTCAAACGACTTAGGATGTAATTGGTCTTTACGCAATAACTCCAGAAAAGCCCTAGAGGTTGCCTCAACATCAGCTGTAGCGTTGTGAGCTTCCTCAAAATTTTCTTGAAAGAGAAAATGATAAAGTTCACTTAAAGTCGGTAATTTAAATTTCCCTCCTCTACCTCCAGGCAACTGACATAGAGTGGCGGTTTCTTCAGTACAGGTATCGACTATGGCCTTGCCTTCCAAAACATCTTCTCGACCCGAACGGAGGTATTCTGCCCCCATAATGTTGCGGTCAAAAGAAACATTATGTCCTACCACATAGTCCACCTGATTGAGTGCTGCATCAAATTGATCCAATACCTCTACAAGCGGTGTTCCTTTAGCTTCGGCCAAAGCGGTAGAAATCCCATGTACCTGTTCCGAATCAAAAGGGATAGTAAAACCATCTGGCTGGATAAGATAATCTTCATGGGAAACCACTTCCCCCTTGGCATCGTGAATTTGCCATGCAATTTGAATACAGCGTGGCCAGTTCTCACTGTCGGTTAAAGGTGCATCCCAGCGTTTGGGCAAGCCCGTTGTTTCTGTGTCGAAGATTAAATACATTGAAACGAAAATAACAAATTATCTCAGGCGTGAGAAAAGGAGTTATTGGCATTTATCAACCAAATAATATTTTCTTGCTCTACTGTGGAGAAGGTGTTCAGATGCTGAAATAAATTCAGCACGAGAGGTTTGTTGCACTAGGTTTCGCTTCTCAAGATGACAAACTGAGCTTTCACTATTCCTTTGCTTGGGGCAGGCTCTATTTACAATGGCACGAAAAAACCGATCCGAAGATTGGGTTTAAAAAAATTGAATTATCATCGCTAAATCTAAAGCTTAGAAATGCTTTTCGTATCTTCCCCTTAAAAAGAAAAAGGAAAAATGCCATTGCTGGAGTTTACTTCCAAAGGAATTTATTGTGCTCAAGCAGACGTGTATCTGGACCCTTGGCGGGGCGTGGATAGGGCAGTTATTTCACACGGACATTCAGATCATGCGCGCTGGGGTAGCAAACATTACATAACCCAAGAGATCAATGTACCCGTTATCCAACACCGTTTGGGAAATATCTCGGTAACAGGTAAAAAATACGGAGAACCTTTTACTGTAAATGGTGTTCAGTTTTCCTTTTACCCTGCAGGGCACGTCCCTGGCTCTGCACAAATCCGAGTGGAATACAAAGGAGAAGTTTGGGTGTTTACAGGAGATTACAAAACCCAATCCGATGGGATTTCTAACCCTTTTGAACCTGTAAAGTGTAATACTTTTATTACCGAATGTACTTTTGGTTTACCTGTCTTTCAATGGGAGGAACCTATAAAAATACACGACCGTATCAACCATTGGTGGGCGCAAAATCAAAATGAAAAAACCACTAGTTTATTAATGGGGTATTCTTTGGGAAAAATACAACGACTACTAAAACACCTCGACCCTTCCATTGGGCGAATATTCACGCACGGAGCCACAGAACAAATGACCCAAGTTTTAAGGCAATTTATCGATTTTCCTGAGACCAAACTCATCACCCGCGAGACCCCAAAAAAAGAAATCGAAGGCAATTTAGTCCTTGCTCCTCCAGCAGTTTTAGGCAGTCCTTGGGTTAAAAAATTAGGACGCCTCTCTACCGGCTATGCCTCCGGCTGGATGGCTTTCCGCGGAGCACGAAGAAGACGTGCGGTGGATCGCGCCTTTGTCTTATCTGATCATGCGGACTGGAATGGGCTTTTATCCGCCATAAAAGCTACCGGCTGTGAAAACGTAATTACCACCCACGGTTATACCGATCTCTTTGCGAAATACTTGCAAGAAAATGGGTGGAATGCCCGTACCCAAAAAACCCAATACGAAACTGAAACACTAGAAACTGCTACTACAGAATGAGACGTTTTGCCGCCTTAATTGAACAATTGGACAGCACCAATAAAACCAATCAAAAGGTAGCTTCCTTAACACAGTATTTTCAAGAAGCGCCCAAAGAAGATGCTTTATGGGCGGTAGCTCTTTTATCCCACCGAAGACCTTCACGTCCTGTCACTACCACCTTGATGAGAAGCTGGGCAGCAGAACTAGCAGATCTGCCAGAATGGTTGTTTGAAGAATCGTATCATATTGTTGGGGATTTGGCAGAAACCATAGCGTTATTAGTAAAACAAGAGACTAAAGGTGTTCCTCCGTCCCTCTCCCAATGCATCTTAGAAATCATCAATCTAAAGTCCAAAGAAGTAGCCGAGAAAAAACAGTATATCCTCAAACGCTGGCAAAGTCTGACTAATTTTGAACGCTTTGTATTTAATAAAATTCTCACGGGTGGGTTTCGAATTGGAATTAGTCAAAAACTGATGACAAGAGCCTTATCAAAAGCAGTTGATATTGACGAAAATATCTTAGCCCATCGCTTGATGGGACAATGGTCTCCACAAACCACCACCTTTGACGAAATCCTGTTAAATCCCAACCCTGAAGATCAAATTTCTCAACCGTATCCATTTTTTTTAGCCTATGCTCTCGAAGACGATTTTCAGGAAAAACAAAACGTCGCAAACTGGCATATAGAGCACAAATGGGATGGGATGCGTGCACAACTCATTGTTCGAGGAGGAAAACACTTTTTATGGAGTCGAGGGGAAGAACTCATTACTGATAAATTCCCAGAACTGGATATGCTTGTCGATATTCTACCCGATGGAACCGTAGTGGACGGTGAATTGCTCCCATTCAAAAATGGAGTTATTGGAGATTTTAACGCTCTTCAAAAGCGCATTGGAAGAAAAACGGTTTCCCAAAAATTACAAAACGATATCCCCATTGTGTTAATGCTTTATGACATTTTAGAATGGGAGGGAAAAGATATCCGAGAACTCCCTCTATCAAAACGCCAACACCTTTTGGCGGGACTGTATCATCAAGTAAAAGGAGCTTCTGTTCCTTTGCGCATATCAGAAGTATTCCAATTTTCTAGCTGGGAAAAAGTTGCTATGGAACGTCAAAAAGCCACCAAAAAACGCAGTGAGGGATTGATGCTTAAACATAAGAACTCTCCTTATGAGGTAGGACGTAAAAAAGGAAACTGGTGGAAATGGAAATCGGATCCCAAAACCATCGATGCAGTATTGACCTACGCCATGCGCGGCCACGGAAGGCGTACAAACCTCTACACAGACTATACTTTTGCACTCTGGCAAGAAGATCAATTGGTCACCTTTGCCAAAGCCTATTCAGGACTAACCGATGCTGAGATCAAAAAAGTAGATCAGTTTGTCAAACAAAATACCTTGGAACGATTTGGGCCCGTACGTCAAGTTAAAGCTGAATTGGTCTTTGAAATTGCTTTTGAAGGGATTGCCCCTTCTCCCCGTCATAAAAGTGGAGTCGCTGTGCGTTTTCCCCGTATCTTACGCTGGCGACATGATAAAAAAATAACTGATGCAAACCGTCTTGAGGATTTAAAACAATTGCTCCCATGACAACGGTAAGACAGTGGTTTAAGGCTCAAGGGTGGAAGCCCCAAACCTTTCAAAAAGAATGTTGGAAAGCTTATGAGGAAGGAAAAAATGGCATGCTTCATGCCCCCACTGGAAGCGGAAAAACGTATGCGCTGTGGGGTGGTATTCTACATGAGGCGCTTAAAACAAAAAAGCATGCTGTAGGGGTTCAAGCGTTATGGATTACGCCTTTACGTGCATTGGCAGTTGAGATTCAACAAGCAACTCAACGAATCACTTCAGATTTACAACCTGATCTCAAAGTAGCCTTACGTACAGGTGACACCTCCCAAAGCGAACGTGCCAAACAGAAACGAAAACCCTCTTTTGGCCTAGTCACCACCCCAGAAAGTTTACATGTTTTATTGAGTACCAAAGACCACCCAAAAAGCTTCCAACACCTCAGAGTGATTGTAGTGGATGAATGGCATGAACTACTGGGAACCAAACGTGGAGTCCAGATAGAATTGGCTATCGCTTATTTGCGATCATTCCTCCCAGAGCTCAAAGTTTGGGGTATTTCTGCCACGCTAGGCAATAAGGATTTGGCAAGAGAAATCTTGTTAGGACCTACTGAAAATCATATCACCATCAATGCCCAAATCAAAAAGAAAATCAAAGTCAAATCCCTTTTACCTAAAAACATGGAACGCTTCCCTTGGCGTGGACATTTAGGAATTCATTTGTTACCCCAGGTTTTACAATTGGTACAAAAAAATAAGTCTACTCTAATTTTTACCAACACCCGAGCGCAATGTGAAATCTGGTTTCACAGCCTCTTGGAAGCGGATCCTAACCTTGCTGGAAATATGGCTATGCATCATGGAAGTATAGACAAAAAAATTCGGTTATGGGTAGAGGAAGCCCTCAGAAAGGAAGAACTCAAAGTGGTGGTCTGTACTTCCAGTTTAGATTTAGGTGTAGATTTTAGTCCGGTAGAACACTGTGTGCAGATTGGGAGCCCAAAGGGGGTAGGACGTTTTATCCAACGTGCGGGAAGAAGCGGCCACCGACCCCAGGCAGGAAGTACCATTCACTTTCTTCCTACCCATGCTATGGAATTGATCGAATCTGTAGCGTTACAACGAGGAATCGAACAACAACAAATCGAAGATCGGATTCCTTACCTCAACACTTATGATGTCTTGCTGCAGTTTCTTATGACTCTTGCCGTAGGAAGTGGATTTAACCCAAAGACCCTCTTGGCCATCATTCAAAACACCTTTTGCTTTCAAACTCTAGATGAAATTCGTTGGCAGTGGTTGATCAATTTTCTGGTTAAAGGAAGTCAAAGTTTAGAACAGTATGATGAATACAAGAAGGTCAATGTTCTAGTAGACGGAAATCTTAAGGTACTCAATAAAGGGGTTGCAATGCGTCACCGCCTGTCCATGGGTACCATTGTGAGTGATACGACTTTAAAGATCCGTTACCAAAAAGGCGGATATTTGGGATCTATAGAAGAATGGTTTGTTGCCAAACTCAAGCCTGGGGATGTTTTTACCTTTTCAGGTCGAAATCTGGAACTGCTCCGAATGCATAATATGGAAGTTATTGTACGTAAGTCCAAATCCAAGAAAAGTCGAATTCCCTCCTGGATGGGAGGGCGAATGAGTTTTAGTGCTCACCTGAGCGATTTGCTGAAAAAGGCTTTGTACGAAAAACGCAATCAGAATACACCAGAATTTAACGCTTTGATTCCTGTTTTTACGCAGCAACAAAAAGAGTCAATCATTCCCCAACCCAGTCAATTTTTAATCGAACGTTTTGAGACTAAAGAAGGTTTTCATACCGTATTTTATCCCTTTGAGGGTTATGCCATCCATGAAGCCATGGCAAGTTTATTGGCCTACCGAATTAGTTTATTGTCACCCATCACGTTCAGCATGTCCTTTAACGATTACGGTTTTGAATTGTTGTCCGATCAGCCTTTTTCTAAAGAAGATTTTTTAGACAATTCTCTTTTGACACTTGATCATCTACACGAAGATTTAGAACAAAGTATCAATATTTCTGAAATGGCACGGAGACGCTTTAGAGATATTGCTGTGATTTCTGGTTTGGTTTTTCAAGGCTTTCCGAATAAGCCTATTAAAACAAAGCATTTACAAAGTGGGTCACAATTGTTTTATGATGTCTTTAAAGATTACGAACCCGACAACCTCCTCTACCAACAAGCCTTAGAGGAAACTTTTGACCACGGAATGGAGCGAGGACGAATGACACAAGTGTTTGAAAACATCCAAAAACAAACCCTTGTTTGGCAGGATTGTACTCAACCCACCCCCTTTTCGTTTCCACTAATCACAGATCGTATTCGTTCCAAACTCTCTTCAGAAACGGTAGAGGATCGTATCAAGAAAATGTATCTTCAACTTGAAAAAGCAGCCGGATGAAGCGAATCCAAATTGAAGGTCATCATTTTGTTTTACACCCCAGTGGTGCAATTTTTTGGGAAGAAAAAAAAACTCTTTTACTGGCGGATGTACATTTGGGAAAAGTCGCTCACTTTAGAAAGAATGGGATTGCCGTTCCACGTAAAGTGGAAGGGGCCTTTTTCAAAAAAATCACTACTATTTTATTTGAATTTAACGTTGAGCGTTTTTTGTTTTTAGGGGATCTTTTCCACAGCTTTAAAAACAACGAATGGCATTTGTTTGCGGCGTGGGTCAAACAACAAAAAACTGAAATGATTTTAGTGGAAGGCAACCACGATGTAATCCCTGCTGCCCAATTTGAGGCAATAGGTCTTATTGTGGTCCGCGACTTCACCGAAGACACTTTTTACTTCTCCCATTTCCCAACAGAAAAAGTGGAACATTTCGTTTTTTGTGGTCACGTTCATCCTGGGGTCAAACTAAAAGGAGCCGGTTTGCCCCAAATGAAAGTACCCTGCTTTTATCAGTCCCCTCAACAACTCATTCTCCCTGCCTTTGGCGCTTTTACTGGCTTACATATTTTATCACCAAAAAAAGGGGATCAAGTTTTTGTGACTACAGGGAAAGAAGTCGTGGAAATTACAGAAAATAGAACCTAAGGAATTATATTTACCAAAAAAAAACAATCAATCCGTTACTAAACGTTTTTGATCCACTCGCATCACAGAAGAAACTCCTTGCCGCTTTTTCTGCAAAGCAGTGCATCCAGATCAAAGGCTTGGTTGGTTCGGGACTTTCCTTCCGCCTTGCTGCGGCCTTTCAGAAACAAAGTCATTCTGTCTTGCTCGTTCACGAAAACCCGGAGCAGGCCGCCTATTTTCTCAATGATCTAGAGCGTCTTTTGAATCCAAATGAGGTGCTTTATTTTCCTGCCAGTTACCGACAGCCGTATGCACCAGAAACGACAGACAACGCCAATATTTTACTCCGTGCAGAAGTCTTAAAGAAACTCAGTACTTCAAAAAAGCCCCGAATCGTAGTTACATATCCTCAGGCGGTTTTTGAAAAAATCATTTCTCAGCGTACCTTAAAGCGAATTGCTTTAACCCTAAAAAAAAATACAGATGTTGCCTTAGGGCATATCAACGAACGCCTTTTTGAAATGGGCTTTGAACGTGTGGACTTTGTCACTGCACCAGGTGAATTTGCAGTACGCGGAGGCATAATCGATGTTTTTTCTTTTGCTTATCAGCATCCTTATCGGATTGAATTTTTTGACGAAACAGTAGAACGCCTATCTAGTTTTGACGTGGTGACACAGCGGTCTATTACCGCTTTTGAAGAAATCGAGTTACTCCCCAACACCTCAGATCACGATTTTACAGACAAACGCAAAACCTTACTTTCATTTTTTTCGGAGAATAGCTGTTTTGTGTTTGCCGATTTAGACAAAACTACCCATAGCTTGGGACAGCTTTATGAAAAAGCAGAAAACACCTTCCGCAATTTTGACACCACCACCCAATACCCTCCTGAAACACTTTTTGTTCACCCTGAAGAATGGATTGAAGATTGTCAAAACAAATCCATTTTAGTACTTGAAAAAACCGAGCAATTAAAAATTAAAGAGCAGCTCTTTATCAAGCAAAGTCCCCAACCTCCTTTTCATAAAAAGTTTGATTTGTTGGTAGCTCACCTCAACGAAAATAAAGAAAGAGGCTATCACAACACTCTGTTTTGCAGTAACGAACAACAAGCCAAACGTTTCCATGATATTTTCGAGGAAATGGAAGAAAAGGTACATTATCAGACAAAGGTACTACCCATTTACGAAGGTTTTGAAGATTTGGAAGCGCAGTGGGCCTGTTTTTCAGATCATCAAATATTTGAGCGGTATCACAAATACCAACTAAAATCAGACCGCAGGAAAAAAGAAACATTAAGTCTTAAAGAGTTGACTCAAATGGAAGTGGGTGATTATGTAACCCATATCGATCATGGAATTGGAACTTTTGGAGGCCTTCAGCGCATTGATGTGGATGGAAAATGGCAGGAAGCCATCAAACTGATTTATGGTGAACGGGATATTCTTTATTTGAGTATCCATTCCCTACATAAAATCAGCCGTTATGCAGGAAAAGAAGGTAGTGTTCCCAAGATTTATAAACTGGGATCAAAGGCTTGGAAAGCCTTAAAACAAAAGACCAAGAAAAAGGTCAAAGAAATCGCTTTTGATTTAATTGAACTCTACGCCAAGCGCAGACAGAAAATTGGCTTTGCATTTGATCCTGATAGTTACCTGCAATGGGAATTGGAAGCCTCCTTTTTGTTTGAAGATACCCCTGACCAAGAAAAAGCAACCCAAGCCATCAAAGCCGATATGGAATCCGTACGTCCTATGGATCGTTTAATTTGTGGTGATGTAGGTTTTGGAAAAACTGAGGTGGCTATTCGCGCTGCTTTTAAAGCTGTAGATAATAGCAAGCAAGTTGTTGTTTTGGTTCCCACTACCATTTTGGCTTTTCAACATTTTAAAACGTTTTCTCAGCGCTTGAAAGACCTCCCAGTAAGGGTGGATTACCTTAATCGATTTCGGTCAACCAAAGATAAAAATCAAATCCTGAAAGATTTGGGTACGGGGAAAATTGATATCCTCATCGGTACTCATCAATTGGTAAATAAAAATGTGGTTTTTCACGATTTGGGTCTTTTGATTGTAGATGAAGAACAAAAATTTGGAGTTGCAGTTAAAGAAAGAATCCGATCCTTAAAAGCAAATATTGATGTCTTGACACTCACCGCCACACCTATTCCAAGAACTTTACAATTCAGTTTGATGGCGGCGCGGGACCTGTCAATTATTGCTACACCACCTCCCAACCGATATCCTATAGAGAGTGAGGTAGTCCGTTTTAGTGAGGTACAAATTCGGGATGGAATTCTTTATGAATTGCAACGAGGTGGGCAAGTGTTTTTTATTCATAATAGGGTGGAAAACATTATGGAAATGGCTGGTTTGTTACAACGTCTAGTTCCCGATGCACGGATTGCTGTAGGACATGGCCAAATGGAAGGTAAAAAACTGGAACACACTTTATTGCGTTTTATGAATGGGGAATATGATATTCTTATCGCTACCACAATTATTGAAAATGGGTTGGATGTGCCCAATGCCAACACTATGTTTATCCACAATGCTCAAAATTTTGGGTTGAGTGACCTCCACCAAATGCGGGGTCGGGTTGGTAGAAGTAATAAAAAAGCCTTTTGCTATTTTATTACCCCACCTTACAGTGCCATGAGTAGCGATGCTCAAAAAAGAATCAAAACCATAGAACAATTTTCTGCGATTGGATCGGGAATACAAATTGCGATGAAAGATCTTGAAATCAGAGGTGCTGGAGATCTTCTAGGAGGGGAGCAAAGTGGATTTATTAATGAAATGGGGTTTGAAACCTATCAGAAAATTTTGCAACAGGCCATAGAAGAATTGAAAGAAAACGAATTTAAAAATTTGTATGAAACAGATTCTAGTGATCGGATAAGAAGCTATGTAAAGGAAGTACAAATAGATACAGACCTTGAAATTTACATTCCTGATGACTACATCAATATCGTGAAAGAACGTCTGGCTTTATATCAAGAACTCAGTCAATTGAAAACCGTTAAAGAGCTTCAAGAATTTGAGGCACAACTTATAGATCGGTTTGGGGTTTTACCTCGCGAAGCACAGGAATTATTAGAAAGTGTGCGTTTGAAATGGGTAGCTACCGAATTGGGCATGGAACGTCTGATCCTTAAAAAAGGAAGTTGTTTATGCTATTTCCTTTCGGATCAGCAGAGTGATTTTTTTCAAGGGCAACAGTTTCAGAATTTGTTAACCCAAATTCAAAAAAACGCAGATCGTATGGTACTCAAAGAAAAGTCTACTCCCAAAGGTCCGAGACTGATCTTGTCCATTAGTGAAATTAAAGAAGTCCGAAGTTTAACGCAATTGTTGGAACAATTGGTACACACGAACTAAAGATTTTTCAAGTCTTTGATGACCTTAAAGGCAATGTCAACTTGGTCTTCATCCATCAGAATTGTAAATTCATTAGAAGTTGAAATCACTTCTGTAATATTGACCCCCTCCCAAGATAGACGTTGAAATAAGAAGTAATAAATCCCTGGTACTTTCACATTATCTGTAGGCAATTTTATGGTTATTGAGGACAGGTTTTCTACCTTAGATTGACAAACTTCATTTTGAAAAAGTTCATCTACAAGGGGAACAATATTTTGGCTTACTACAATATTGCTTTCCGCCACCCCACGCGAAGAAGTGTAAAAAACATCTTTTTTAAATTCAATTTTTTTCAACAAGTTGGCTTGGGTCAATAACAAGGTTTCGGAAAGTAAAAACCCATAATCTACCAAGGAAGAACGTACCGTGATGTCCCCCAAATTTTTTAAAACTTTGATGATCTTTTTGGTCGCTGAATAACGGGCATCGTCAGAAACTCTTTTTAAAGACATAATGATGGCGCCTTGATTTATAGGCTTGTTCATCATGGCCTCGATATCGGGATGAATTTTTCGCGCCAAAGAAGTCAAATTAATAATTCCGTCGGAAAGGGCTGAGGCCAAATAAGGCTTGTTTTTTACGTATTGGGATACGGTGGCGGCAATTGTTTTCATGGTATCTGTTTTTACAAGTACTGTTTTATTTAAAACAAAAGTAATTATTTAAAACAAAATGTTATAAATCAAACATTACTCAAAAGCATAAAAAGCGTTCTTAATGTGTTTTAATTTCCACTGATTCTGCTTTATTGTAAAAGCAATAATATCAAAACGTACTTCCAGATTCATTTCAAATGAGGAAATAAAATGGTCTACAGCTCCCACCAATAGTTTTTTTTTCTTGGAAGAGACAAATTGTTCTGGGGTACCAAAAAAGTCGGTACTCCGGGCTTTGACTTCGACACAAATTAAATTATCGTCTTTTTGCATTAACAGATCTACTTCTGCTTTTCCAAAACGATAGTTTTGTTTCAACAACGTGTACCCTTGTTGCTTGAGATAGTGTAAAGCGCGTTGCTCTGCTTCTTGTCCAAAAAGATTATGCTGTGCCATGAATTCAGATTTGGTAGATTAAAGATACTTTCTTCTTCCCAAAAACATCTGGGTTTTGCTTACTTTTGAAAAAAATTGAATTTCCCGATGCCAAAGCGTTACACGATAACGGCTGCTCTTCCTTATACCAACGGACCCATTCACATAGGTCATTTAGCTGGAGTTTATGTGCCCGCAGATATCTACGCACGATACCTAAGGGGACAAGGGAAAGACGTGGCATTCATCTGCGGTAGTGACGAACACGGAGTAGCCATTTCTTTAAAAGCAAAAAAAGAGGGTAAGACACCTCAAGAGGTCATTGACCAGTACGATCAATTGATCCGTACTTCTTTTAAAAAATTCGGTATTGAGTTTGACAATTATTCTCGTACCTCCAGAGCAATTCATCACAACACCGCACAAGAAATTTTTTCAGATTTATATCAGAAAGGAATCTTTGAAGAGAAGGAAACGGAACAACTTTTTGACCCAGAAGCAAATCAATTTTTAGCAGATCGATATGTGACAGGAACCTGTCCGATCTGCCAACATCCAGAAGCCTATGGTGATCAATGTGAAAACTGTGGTAGCAGCCTCAGTGCTACAGAACTCATCAACCCCCAATCCACAATTAGCGGATCGCAACCCGAAATGAGAAAGACGAAGCATTGGTATCTACCATTGAATCAGTACGAAGCTTTTTTAAAATCGTGGATTCTCGAAGGGCATCAATCCGACTGGAAGCCCAACGTCTATGGACAAGTCAAATCATGGATTGACAATGGCTTACAGCCTCGTGCGGTGACCCGAGATTTGGACTGGGGAATTCCTGTTCCTGTATCAGACGCCAACGGGAAAGTCCTCTACGTTTGGTTTGATGCCCCCATTGGATATATTTCATCCACAAAAGAATGGGCCGCTGAAAAAGGGAAAGACTGGGAACCCTATTGGAAAGACAAAGACACCCAATTGGTTCACTTTATTGGGAAAGACAATATTGTATTTCACTGTATTATTTTTCCTGTCATGCTTCATGCTTCTGGAGATTATATTTTACCGGAAAATGTTCCTGCCAATGAATTTTTGAATCTAGAGGGACAAAAAATTTCCACTTCAAAAAACTGGGCAGTTTGGTTGCACGAGTACTTAGAAGCCTTCCCAGATCAACAAGACGTCCTCCGATATGTACTGACTGCCAATGCCCCAGAAACTAAAGACAACGATTTTACTTGGGAAGAATTTCAAGCTCGAAACAACAATGAGTTAGTCGCGATTTATGGAAACTTCATCAATCGTGTTGTAGTTCTCACACACAAATATTACGACGGAGTTGTGCCCAGTCCAGAATCCTTATTTAAAGAAGATCAGTTGGTTTTGGATGCAATGAAGCTGCTCCCCAACAAAATTGGACACGCCATCACACAGTACCGTTTTCGAGAGGCGAGTCAACTTCTCATGCAACTTGCCCGTATTGGAAACAAATACCTTGCTGATGCTGAACCTTGGAAGCAAATTAAGACTGACCCAGTACGCGTAACAACCATTATGCACACAGCACTTCAAATTGCCGCTGGCCTAGCAGTACTTAGTGAGCCTTTTTTACCTCACACAGCAAAGAAATTAACTGCCTTACTCCAGTTGGAAAAACTGCAGTTAAAATGGGATGATGTAAATCAAAAAGAGGAATTGATTCCTACGGATCATAAGATCGAAAAAGCCCAACTTTTATTTCAAAAAATTGAAGACGTTCAGATGGATGAACAGCGTGCAAAACTTGCTTCAAGTGCGAAACAAAACCAATCAGAAACACAAATTATCGCTCCATTAAAACCTCAGACTACTTTTGAAAATTTTACGGCCTTAGACTTAAAAGTTGCTCAAATCATTGAAGCAAAAAAGGTGGATAAAACAAAAAAATTGATGGAACTCAAGGTACAACTGGGCAATGAAATTCGAACTGTGGTTTCTGGAATAGCCCAAGATTTTGATGCCGCTGAACTGATTGGAAAAAAAGTAACTCTTTTAACTAATCTCGCTCCCAGAACGCTTAAAGGAATTGAAAGCAACGGTATGATTCTTTTAGGTGAAAACAAGCAAGGTCATTTTGTTTTTGTACATCCTGAAGACGAATCGGTTCAAAACGGAACTGAGATCCATTAAGTTTTGACATTCCAGATTCCCATTGCTTTTGATCATTCGTATCGCCTTCCTTTGGCAGAAAATCATAGGTTTCCTATGGAAAAATACGAGTTGCTTCCCCAACAACTTCTACTGGAAGGAACCTGTGAAACGAGTGCTTTTTTTACCCCAAAAAAAGCTACTTTGAAACAGGTACTTCGCGTGCATGATAATAACTATGTGGAGCGACTGTGTAACTTGGAGCTTTCCCAAAGTGAAATACGCAGCATCGGTTTCCCTTTGAGTGAAGACTTGGTTCAACGTGAATTTTTAATTGCCGGGGGAACGGTAATGGGAGCAGAAAAAGCCCTAACGGAGGGGATTGCGATGAATATAGCTGGTGGGACGCATCACGCTTTTCCAGATCGTGGGGAAGCCTTTTGTTTATTAAATGACCAAGCAATTGCAGCCCAACACCTCTTAGATAGTGAACAGGCAAAAAAAATTCTCATTTTAGATTTGGATGTTCACCAAGGCAATGGAACCGCAGTAATCTTCAAAGACAATTCTCGAGTTTTTACCTGTTCTGTTCACGGTGCTAAAAACTATCCCTTTAGAAAAGAAAAAAGTGATTGGGATCTCCCCCTAGAAGATCAATGTTCAGACGCAACCTATATTCATGAATTAAAGACTTTACTTCCCGAGCTTTTCGAAAAAGTACAGCCTGATTTTGTCTTCTATCTCTGTGGAGTAGATGTCCTTGGAACAGACAAGTTAGGCCGTCTAGGTTTGAGTATTGAGGGCTGCAAACACAGAGATGAACTCGTGCTTTCCTTTTGTAAAACCAACGGCATCCCAGTACAATGTAGCATGGGTGGAGGTTATTCTAAAGAGATGAAAATTATCATTGAGGCGCATGCCAATACCTATCGAATTGCCAAGTCGTTGTTTACCTAGCGTTCCAAGTTTGACTTTTCATGTTTAGGGCGGCAATCACAATGTCTTTTCGACTTACCTGGCCTACCAAACGCCCTTTTTCAAGCACGGGATAGCGTCTTCTGCTAGATTTGGAAAACATAGCTGCTGCATCAAAAACACTCATTGTAGATTCTATTGTTTCTACTTTTTCTGTCATAAAATGACCTACCGATTTATCCAAAATGGGCATGTTAAAATAGCGGCTATCAGAAATTTCTTTCATACAATCGGCTTCAGAAATAACACCTACTAGATTTCCTTTTCCATCGACCACAGGTCCTCCTGAAATACGGTGTTTAATAAAGGCTTTCATCACATCGTGAATGATTTGTTCTGGAGTGAACACGACTAACTGTATGGTCATAATATCCGATACAGTAAGCTTATTGGGAGTGACTCTTTTTTTTTGAGCCCGCTCTCCTTGAAAACTTTTTACGGGCATAATAAATGGGTTTTGATTTACACCAAGATAGTTTTTTTTGTTGAGAATTTGAAATTCTATCTAAAAAATCATTAAATCAATAGAAATATATCAGTAACATTGTCAAAACTTCATCGATGTCCACTATAGGTATTTTAGGTTGTGGTTGGCTTGGGGTTCCTTTGGGAAACCATTTGCAACAGCTGGGTCATAATGTAAGGGGTTCTCGTACTTCAGACTTGGGTGTTTTAGCACTTCAAAAAAAAGGAATTGAAGGCTACCGTGTAGTTTTAGAGGCTAACCAAGCTTCAGGATTGGACGCTTTTTTAGATGAACTGGACATAGTTATCATTTCCCTTCCACCAAAGCGGAATTCCACAGAAAATGAATATGTTCAGAAAATCCAAATACTAATTGATGCTATTTCCTCTTGTTCGATTAGGCGAATATTGTTTTTAAGTAGCACTTCAGTTTATGGCTCTGCTGCGAATATTTATGACGAAACTAGCCTCGCTCTTCCTGAAAGTATAGCGGCAAAGGCATTGCTGACTTCTGAGGAACTCCTCAGTAAACATCCTATTTCTTCTGTAATCATAAGATTGGGAGGTCTCATTGGAACTGATCGAAACCCGATTTACTCTCTTCAACAAAAAGTGATTGCGAACCCTAAAGGAAGAATCAATTTTGTGCATCAAAAAGATGCTGTTAAAGGAATTGCTGCATTGGTATCCCATTCAGCACTTCAAGGGATCTTTAATTTGGTGTCTCCACATCACCCTATAAGAGAAGAATATTACCGAGAGATGGCTCAAAAATTTAACCTCATTGAACCACAATTTAAGTCTGAAAAAGCACAAGTTCGAATTATCAAAGGCAGTAAAATCACTCAAAAAACTTCTTTTGATTATACTGTAGATAACTTGTTGATATAAATCACTTTTGTTTCCCATATCCATTTTATTTATAGACTAAATTGTAGATGAATAAAATACTTATGTCTAAGCACAATCGACATATCGCTATAATGGAAAAACTCTTAACGCACCTCAAAAATGCAAAGCTAGAGTATTTAAAGGCTGCAGACCGCGCTTCTACTTCCGCTGTCAAACGATTCTTTAATCAGCAAGCGCTTATTCGCAATCGTTTTTTTCAAGAAGTTTTAAGCGAGTTACAGTCCTTAGGTATGAGCTATGATGACCTTGTAGTAAGTAAATTTAACTTTGATCAATTATTAATTTCTACAATTGATAATCTCAAAGCTTCAGCCTTTGAAAAGTGTTTAGAGGCTGATAGAACATTATTGGGCTTGTATCAAAATCTTTTTGATCAACAATTTAAAAACTCCAAGTTGGCACAGCACCTTTCAAGCATCAAAGCGGCTTACGACCAAAGTCAAGCCATCGCAGCAGAATCCCTTCACAAAAAAGAAATCAACTCTGAATCTTAGGGGTTGTCTGGGAAACTACTGTAGATTCTTCTTCTTTTAAGATCTGCATTCTTGAAAGGAATGCATTGTAATGACTGTAAAGTGCCTTCAGGGAGGGAATTAAAGAGTCTTTTGTGTAATGTTTTGTAAAATATCGTGATTTTTGAGCTTGCATTTGCACCACCTTCAAACGGCTCCTGATCTGAGGTGTTTCAAACTCCAGCGGTAGCTTATCAGAAATTAATTTATTGATTCGAGAAGAAATCGCCATGATATTGACTTCTACATCTCGGAGATCAAGCTCTTTTAGTCGATCAAAGGAATTGTATAAATTTGTAAAGTCTTCCCATTCTTCTAACCCATTTTCCAGTAATAAAGACTCTGGAAAATCCATCAATTCCAGATTGGTTGTCAAAGGTTTATCCGTGGTCTCCTTATTTTCTAATGTACTTGAGGTTGTACCCTCTAGAGTACCTTCATTTTTACAAGCTACAATAAAAAATAGCCACAAAACAAAAAACCGAAACGAACCCATAGAAGCTGATTTAAATTCCCAAGGAATTAATTTTTAGTAAAAGTATGATGAAAAAAAGAAATTGAAGAATATATAAATGGAAAGGGAATGGACCTTCCATTTTAACTTTGGCTTTGTGAAAAATAAGTTGAAGTGGAAAAGCCACTAAGGCCCACCCAAAATAATTGTGAAAGGAAGCCAATCCTGTAGTAAAGGTCCAAAAATCTAAAACAGGGGCTACCGGCTCCATAACTAAATCAAGTGTCAACATTAACGCTGTTCCCAAAAGTGCCCTAGACCAGAGTTTATTCAAAAAAAACTGAGCAATAAAGCCCGTTATAAAAATCAAAATACACCAATTGATCCCAATCATCAAAGGGACATTCATGAATTTGATTCCCAATGCTTTACCATATGAATACTCCCCAAAAATAAATCCGTATTGAACCCCTAAAATTTCAGCTAACATTCCTGTAGCGAAGCAAAGAACCACAAGAAATAACATTTTTTTACTCCATTCTGTATTGAGTAAAAGCAAGGAGAAACTCAATAGAAGATTGACGGGTGTCCCCTTGATAAACCAAGATGCATTGCTATAAATAATTCCAATCAAACCCGAAACATGAAAAAGCCAGATCAAGGCGATCGATATGTTTTGCTTTGTTAATAAATTCCTTTGCAGCATTTTTTAAACTTTGGGAATGAGATCATCAACGATTTTAGCAGAGAGTAAACAAAGGGGAATTCCTCCTCCAGGATGTACACTTCCACCACAAAAATAGAGGTTTTTAATCCGATTAGAAAAATTAGGATGACGCAAAAAAGCGGCCATCATATCATTACTCGAGGCTCCGTATAAAGCCCCCATATACGATTGTGTTTTGGACTCAATTAGTGGAGGTGTTAGTACTTCCTCACACACAATAAATTCTTGTAGGGCAACTCCCAATCGATCTGATAATTTTTGAACTACAATAGTCCTGAGTCGATCTACCAATTGATCCCAATCCTGACCGTGTTGCGCTGGCGTATTAATCATTACAAACCAGTTTTCACAACCTTCTGGAGCATCGTTTGGCACATCTTTAGAGGTGATGTTAACATAAATAGTTGGGTCATCAGATACGGTGTGCTCTTTGAAAATCGCTTCAAATTCTCTTTGGTAGTCTTCAGAAAAAAAGATATTATGTAAGTCCAGGTTCTCAAACTGACGTGCTATTCCCCAATAGAAAATTACCGCAGAACTGGAGCGTTCTTGCTGTAATTTTTTTAATGGTGGCTTGGCATAGGGTAATAGTTTTTTGTAAGTATGAAACACATCCATATTAGAAATAACAAAATCTGCTTCGAAAAAAGCGGTCTTTGTTTTTACTCCTTTTACTTGAGCTGATTCAACAACAATTTCTTCCACAGAATTTTCAAAAGCAAACTCAACCCCGAGACGTTTTGCCAAACCATAAAGTGCATCGGTAATGGACACCATTCCTTTTTTAGGAACAAATGTTCCGTACGCACTTTCTAAATGTTGAATCAAAGTCATCATTCCTGAGGTTTGATAAGGGTCAGACCCATTATACGTAGCGTATCGATCTAAAAGTTGAATAAAATGGATTGAGGAAAAAGTGTCAGAATTGGCTTGGTGTAAAGATTTTTGAAGTTCGAAAGTGCGAAGCTGAAACAAGGCTTTTAATGTATCTACAGAAAGAAAGGTCTGAAACTTATGCAACGATTTTTCTAAGAATAAAGATGCGGTTAGCTCGTATTTCTTTTTTGCTCTTTTGAAGTAGCGCTCAATATTTTCTTCGGATTCATGAAAGGTTTGGTGTGCTTGTTTTAAAAATTGCGCTTTATTTGAATGGGCTGTGAACTGAGTCCCATCTTGCCAAAAATAAGTACAGGCTACTTCTTTTTTTGAATACTCGAAGTGCCGCTCTGAGGACTCACCAGCCAATTCAAAGAGTTCGGTTATAAAGTGGGGCATTGTAAATAAGGAGGGGCCCGCATCAAATCGATATCCCTTTAGGCTGAATGAAGAAAGTTTTCCTCCAGGATAGGAATTCTGTTCAAAAACCTGCACCCGATAGCCTTTGATTGCCAAACGAATACTTGCAGCCAATCCAGCCACTCCAGCCCCTACAACAATTGCTTTTTTCATGAATGCAAAGATTTTGTAGTGTCTGAAATCAAGTAAAATCTAGAAAAAAGATCCTCTTTATACCATTTCATTTGCTTCGTTTTTTTTACGATATCGGCATGTGCTTTATCCTTATAGGCAAAGGTATTGACCGCTTCAAAATTATCCCAAATACTTATTGTCGCTTGTTGGATAAAAGGCCATTCGCCAATCCCCTTATAGTACTGAACACCTTTTGCGTTTTCAATGGCTTTACTAGCTAGTGGCACAGACTTCCAAAACGAAAACAATCGGTTCCAATGAAGAGTTGCCCTAGTAATGACTACTGCTTTCTGGATATCGGTTTGATTTGAAGTTGAAGTTTGAGGAATAAATGGATTTTGACCGCTCCACTTTCCGTGGCTTTTTATTGGCTTTAAGACCAAATCTCGTTGAACTGTTGCTTTATTTCGGTATGCTTTGAAAATCGAATGATTTTGAAGACAGTTCTCATAAAATGAAAAACTTTCCCATACCCCTAGAAACGCATAGGTGGAAAAATCAGGCTGAAGACTGAATCCCTGTCCCCCTCCTGTTCCTAAAAACTTATAGAACCTCAAGCCCTCGGTATCTTTCAACTGGAAGGGTGCTAAGCCCATTTGCTGAAAAGCCCAAAATTTGTTGGTTTTAAAAGAAAAAAGCGTGAGGGTAGTCACCTGCTGCATTGACCTAGATATATAAATTTTGTGTCAATACTAAGGTAGTGTTTTAAAAAAGAAATAAAGGAAACGTCTCTGATTAGGATTTTAGAATTTGACTAATGGAAGTAATCAACAGAGACGTTTTGAAACCAAATTGAATTTAAACTTGTTTAAAGATATATATAAAAAGTTACACATGGCTCTTTTTGTTTATTTTTTTTTATTTTTTGTAAAACAAATGTTTAAACAAAATAAGTTTAGTTATTTTAACATATTGATATTCAATAATTTATATAAAATGTTAAAAAAAAGCATAAACAAAAAATAATTTACAGAATATTTTTTTTAATAAAAAACAATTCCAATCTCCTAACACAACCCCTAATTCTCTTCTATGCACTACTTTAAAAATTCGCTTTTAGAAAAGGAAGCATTCTTAAGCAGACCAAACACCCATCAAACAAAAAAAATAATTGGCTATCTTGAACTAAAAATCAAAATGATCAAGCCCATTATTACCCTAATTCTCTTTTTATTTTTTACAACCATTTGCTTTCCACAAGATGAATTCCCAAATCTTGAAGGTAAAAAAATATTGGTTGTGTATGGAGGATGGGAAGGACATCAACCTGAAATTTTTGCTAAAAAAATCACCTCCTGGTTAAAAGAACAAAAAGCTGAAGTACAGTTGGTTAAAGGAACTGAAATCTACAGTGACAAAGCCAAAATGAAAGAATTAGATTTAACCATTCAGCATATTACAATGAGTGAAATGACCAAAAATGAATCTAAAGGTCTTGCTGAGGCAGTTGCGGGAGGAATGGGCCTTGCGGGTTGTCACGGGGGCTTAGGAGACTCCTTTAGGAGTGATACAGAATACCAATATATGGTGGGAGGACAATTTGTAAAACACCCTGGAGGACAGGTAACATACACAGTACAAATGAAACCGATTCAAGATCCGATCATTAAGGATATTGAAAATTTTACTCTTCATTCAGAACAATATTATATGCACGTTGATCCCGCATTGGAAGTTTTGGCTACTACCCAATTTTCTGGGGTTCATGATTCTTGGATCGAAGGTGCGGTTGTCCCTGTAGTGTGGAAAAAACCTTATGGCAAGGGTCGGGTATTTTACAATTCCATTGGTCATTCAAAAGAAAATTTTGATATCCCAGAGGTGTGGAGCCTCATTACTAGAGGTGTCGCTTGGGCTGCTCAAAAAGAATAGGGCATCCTTTCCCCCAAATCATTTTTTAACGCCTCTTTTATAATATCTTTGTGTTGCTATGAAACATCTCTGTTTGCTTTATAAGGGCAAATGTTTGACCGCTAGATGTTTCTTCTGTATGCCTTAAGAAACGGTATAAAAAAAACAGATGAAAAGAAAAATTGTTATTGTAGGCTCCGGATTTTCTTCCCTGTCCGCTGCTTCATATTTAGCTCAAAAAGGTTTTGAGGTTCATGTATATGAAAAAAATGACACCTTAGGTGGCAGAGCACGACAGCTTAAAAAAGACGGATTTACCTTTGACATGGGACCCTCTTGGTATTGGATGCCAGACGTTTTTGAATCCTTTTATAACGATTTTGGAAAAACCACTCGAGACTTTTATGAATTAGAGCGTTTAGATCCGGGCTACCAAGTAGCATTTGGCGACAATGAAAGCATTGCTATTGGAGATTCCCTAGATAAAATTTATGCTGTTTTTGAAAAAGAAGAAAAAGGCAGTAGCAAAAAACTAAAACGCTTTATCGAGCTTGCCAAAGAAAATTATGACATCGCAATCAAAGATTTGGTTTACAGACCCGGAATATCTCCCCTTGAACTTGTAACTCCCGTAACCCTAAAAAAAATCAAGTACTTCTTGAGTAATATTAAAAGAGACGTTTACAAAGACTTCAAAAGCCCCAAACTACGGCAAATCCTCCAGTTTCCTGTTTTGTTTTTAGGTGCAAAGCCATCCAACACCCCTTCTTTTTATAATTTCATGAATTATGCTGATTTTGGCTTGGGCACTTGGCACCCAGAAAAAGGAATGTATAGTATTGTATTGGCCATGGTTGCTTTAGCAAAATCACTTGGAGTGCAGTTCTACACAGGGGCAGCAGTTGAAAAAATTTCTGTTGACAACTCGGGAAAAGCCATTGGAATAGTGGTAAACGGAAAAACTATTCAGGCAGATATTGTTCTTTCTGGAGCAGATTATCACCATTCCGAAACCTTACTAGACACTAAATATAGAGTGTATAGTGAATCCTATTGGGACAAAAAAGTTTTTGCACCTTCTTCACTTTTATTTTACATCGGATTGAACCAAAAAGTGAAAAATGTATCTCACCATACTCTGTTTTTTGATGTAGATTTTGACGTCCATGCGCGTGCCATTTACGACAATCCTGAATGGCCAGAAAAACCACTTTTTTATGCCAATTTTCCTTCGATGTCTGACCCCACTATGGCACCAAAAGGAAAAGAAGCTTGTTTTTTGTTAATCCCTATTGCACCAGGAATTGAAGATACTCCTGAACTGAGAGAACACTATCTGAATTTGGTGTTGAATCGAATGGAAAAATGGACCAAACAACCCATTAAAGACCAAATACTCTTTTGTGAGTCCTTTTGTGTAAAGGATTTTATTGAAGATTACAATTCCTACAAAGGAAATGCGTATGGTTTGGCAAACACTCTTTTACAAACCGCATTTTTGCGCCCAAAATTAATAAGTAAAAAAGTGAAAAACTTATTCTTTACTGGACAGCTCACAGTGCCCGGTCCTGGAGTCCCCCCCGCTTTAATCTCTGGAAAACTAGTTGCTAATTTAATTTCTGATGCTAATCCTTTGGATTGAGTACCCACCAAATAAATTCAAATTCACTTTCACGAACTGCTATTACAGAATCTAACATTTTTGTTCCCTCTTCTAAAGAGGTTCTATACAGCTGCAACTGCTCACTTATACTCCATTTCCAAAGATCAATTCTTTTATACAGGTTATATTTGATAAACTTGTCTTGCTGGATGTATTTCCTGTTTTCAATCCAGAATTCATTGTAATCTAAATCTACCCAGGATAAATCATAAACCCATTTATTGGCTACCCGATCAATAAACTGGTTTACATATCGCTCTTCGTTTTTTCCTGTATTTTCAATTAAATATTTAAGTTCGGTTCCGTCGTAAATATTGGTGACTTTGAGCCCCACCTCTTTGGGAAGTAATCGAAACGTTCCGTCTAATTTTATCGCATCAAAACTTACCCTAGTTGGGTCAAATGGATCTCTGTTGGGGTACATTCCCATTGGTGAAAAATAGTATTTACCATCTGGTTCGTTTTCGTCTTCCATGACATCAATAAATATACTATCATTGTCAACATCCCATTTATCGTATTGTTTCTCATACATTTCAGTAACCCAATTAATTTGCTCAATATACGCATCGGTGTAGATGATCATTTCATCTATTTCTTCTCTTAAATTGATTAGGTTTTCAATCCCATCCGCTCGGTTATCTGATTCGCCTCCTTGTTGTTCTATTCCAAAGGAAACCGTAACCCCAAACACTAGAATTATAAATTCAACGACAGACTTTTTTAATCGATCCCAAAAATCTCTAATGTCAAAGCGATCTCCTAAAGTTATTAATCTTAAAAACCAATTAAGTTTTTCTTTTTCAATTCCAGAAAGTTGTTTTCTTTTTTCAAATTCTTCCCTTGAAAGTTTCCCATCCTTATCGGTGTCTAATTCATCAAAATCGTTTTTATCACTCATTTATATAGTAAGTAGAAATAGTTGTGTAATGTAAATGTATGAAAATTGATTGAATCTACTTTTAACTGAAAAAAATGGTCTTTTTTCAATACCACTTTTCCTCAAAAGGAAGCTCTGGATCGAAAATTTCTTTAAGTAACTCGAAAAGTTCATTTTCGAAAGCACTCAATGCCTCATTTCCTATTTGTAGGAGGTGCTTTTTTCTTGTGTTTTCCTTTTGATGAATCGCTAGAAAATCATTTTTAAAGGTTTTCAAAGGGATTACCCCGGCAATTCTATCTTCATCGTTGAAATCAGTTTTTAAAAGGTAGGCGTACAATAAAACTTGAAATAATGCATTTTTTTTGGGTAGGGTACGAAGCTCCTCCCAATCATAAAAAGCTAGATCTGTACTCATTATACTACCCGTTTTGTAATCTACAAATCTCAACGTTCCATTGTATCGGTCTATACGATCTACAGTTCCTTTAAAATTGATGTTTCGTCCTATCGTTTTAATATTAATGGACTTACTAAACTCTTTTTCTAGAGCAATAATTTGAATTTGATTGCCTTGCTGAACTTGTTCTTTTTCAGAAATTAAAAACTGCTTAATTACAGCCTCTATTATTTGATAAACCAATCGATTTTTACCAGTTTTCAGCCCTTTTCCCTTGGCAAGTCCAAAGACATTTGCTAGGGTGTTTGGAAGTATTTCCAGCATCTTGTCATAATGTAGCTCTTTCATAGTCTGCGAGAGATACGGTTGGTAAAGTTGCTCCAATACTTCATGCATTATTGTTCCCTTTTCCCTAGGACTGAGAAATTCATTTATATCTATTGGGGGTTGGATTTTTAGCATTCGTTGCTCATAAAAGGCATAAGGATCTCGGATATATTGGGTAAGTGAAGAGGGTGAAAAGCCCTCTTGTCCTATCTGTTCCAGGTGTGACAAAATAGAATTGGTCTTTACTATTTTTCTTTGTTTGTTGTTTAATTTTGGAATGGGTAGTGCTACCTGATTAAATTTGAGCTTATGGGTGGGGAGTTTAAAATATTCAAGCTGGATCAAAAAACGGCTGCGTTCTCCAGAAAAAAGTCCTTCCGCAGAAGCATTATAGAGTAAAAATACTTTTTTTGCGCGTTGTAATAATCGGAAAAAATGGTAGGCATAAAGATGATCTTGTTCTACAAATGTATTCATCCCAAACTTCTTTCTTACATCAAATGGAATCCAAGAAAAAGAGGATTTTCCTAAAGGTAAAATTCCTTCATTAACATTGGTGATAACCACATTGTCAAAATCCAAAAGACGGGTTTCTAAAAGCCCCATAATTTGAACTCCATGAAAAGGATCTCCAGTAAAGTCAAAAGTTTCCTCACCTGCAAGAGACTCAAAAATCATTTTAACATCCCTTAGAGAATTCATAAAATGAAATTCTATTTGTCGCTCAACAAGGGACTCAAAAAGTTCTAAAAGACGGTCACACACTTGAACTTGAAAAGATTCATCTTTTATTTTGAGGTGCTTGTTTTTTAAAGTTTGAGCGATTTTTAAAAGTCGTTGAATAAAATTATCAACGTTATCAAACTCGGCAAAGACTTGGGATTCAAGATCTCCCATTGCACACAAAGCTTCAGGACTTATGAATTCCTGCATGTTGTTGCGAATCCATTTATCAATTCGAGGTCGGGTATCCTCGAAAAGTAATTTACTTGCTGCATTTGTTGAAAATTCATACAATTCATTAAATGGAAATCCGGACGTGCCAAGATTGTCATGTAAGTCAAAATAGCGTTTAAAAAACCCGAAAAGAGCGGTGTCCTTCAGCTGATAGCCCATAGTAATGTTCCAAGGCATTTCTTTCTCTGGCAATACAGAAAGAGCAGGAAGTAACAGATTTTCATCTCCTAAAACTACTACGGTTGAATCTTGGGGGTTTTCATCATTCAATTCCCTTGCTATCTGAACTGCTGCTTTCGCTTGAATACCATTTTTTGCTGTACTTATTATTTCAATTTCTTTAGATTCAGAAAAGTGTTTTGGAAACTGAGGTTTGGCTCGTCTTTTTAAAACATTCCAATTTTTTTGATAGGTTCTTATAAAATGACCAGCACTGTGATTAGCATCTTCATAAAAAATGTGATCCAAATCCCAAATAATTTCTGCTTTACCTTCTGCCATAAGTTCTTGTACGATGGCTTCTTCTGCTTTTGTCAATGCATTAAATCCTACAAAAAAATGTTTTGGAAGATCTTGTTCCATATAAAAAGTCAGATTCTGAACTGCTTCTCTCAAACACAAACCAGCATAACCGCCTCCCATTTGCACCAACTTTTTGTATAGCGTTCTGTAATAAATAAAATACTGGTTCTGAATTTTATAATGCTGTTTGCTAAGCGCTCCTTTCTGCTGAACTCCCCAAGCTTCCAACTTACTAAGTTCCTTCATAAACCCAAAAAGTTCTTTAGGGTTGACAAGCTGTGCGTCAATTTCGTTAAACTCATCTAGCAAAGAGGCTCCCCATCCGAAAAACTGATGGAAGGACTCTAACTCATTTGTTGGGGTTTGTTCTTTGTATACCTCGTAAAATACATGTAACAGGTCTACTTTGGATAAACGTTGGACACCTGAGAGTGATTCAATAAATTGTGAAACACTATAAATTTCTGGAGCAACCAAAGGTGTCTTGATAGCTCTTTTAAAGGCTTCTTTTAAAAAATTTATTGCCCGATTACTAGGAACAATAATCTTGACCTGATCTATCTCACCTTGGGAGGCAATTATTTTTTTAGCAACATCATCCAAAAAAGTTTGCATCCCTAAATTTATTAAATCAGGTCAAGCTAAAGTGATTTATTTTGGTTTAAATCATTGTTCCTTATTTTATTTCTGAATATTAAATTCCACTCTACGATTTTTACGTCTTCCAGCGGCCGTTTCATTTGTATCGGCGGGACGGGTTTCTCCGTAACCTTTCGCAGAAATTCGGGAAGGCGAAATCCCTTTACCAATCAAATACTGCATTACTGCATTTGCTCTTCTTTCAGACAGAGTTTGATTGAAAGAAACTCGACCTGAAGAATCTGTATGACCTTCTACTACAACACTATAATTTGAATAGAACTGTAATGTACTGTAGACTTCATCTAAAATATTACGACTATTCTCATCCAATTCTGAGCTGTTGGTCATAAAATGGATAATTTGTCCGATCTCCTGAAGTCGCTCAATGATTTCTTGAGTAATCTCAGGACATCCGTTATTTTCTATCGTTCCAGCCTCTTCAGGGCATTGATCATCTAAATCTTTTACTCTATCTCCATCGGTATCGGGACAACCATTGAAAGCTTGAATCCCAGGAGTGTCAGGGCAATCATCTTCATTATCTTGGACACCATCGTCATCCGTATCAGGACATCCGTTGAAAGCTTCGATTCCAGGAGTGTCAGGGCATTTGTCTTCTTTATCTTGGATGCCATCTCCATCGGTATCGGGACAACCATTGAATTTGATAGTACCTGGAACCTGAGGACAAGCATCTTGACTGTCTTGAATACCATCCCCATCACTATCTGGACACCCCTCAAAAAGAGCAATTCCTGGCACATCAGGACAACTATCCTCTCGGTCTGGAATACCATCTCCATCTCGGTCTTTTATTCCTCCAAAAAGGAAGGCGAGACCCATGAGATGTTGGAAATGTTTAACCCCGTAAGTTTCTCCTGTATTTTTATATAAGGTTTCAAAAGTAAGGGCTGTTTTTTTATTTTTACCTAGCCAGAGTTCTATTCCAGCGCCCAAATTAAAATACCCAGCACCTTGTGAATCAAATATAGAATAGCCTCCTCCCAATTCAAGGAAAGGCATTAGGGTCTCTCCTTTAAATAAGGTGTTCAAGTTATAGGATACAATCCCGTCTATATTGTAATAATTATCCGATGCAGGGGTGTCTCCATATTTTTTAATGGAATTAACACTAAATCGGGTTCCAAATGAAAATCCAGCTCCTATATAATTTTTAACACCTATATAAGAGGGATAAGGCGAAATATTCCAATGTTCAAGATTGATAAATTCCTCAAAAAGGGCGCCAGAACCAGCAGCTCCTGTAGGAAATGTATCTACAGCGTTTATTCCAAAAAAGAATTGCCATGGATTATTTTCATTCTGAGCTTGGATGGAAGTGTGTGATGCTAAAAAAACAGTTATTGTAGCAACTAAAATCTCATTTCTAAATAGAGATAAAAAATTCGATAAGGAAAACATGAAAGTAAGGATTTGGTTTATAAAGACTTTGGGTTTAGACTTAACTGTATAAATATAAGGAAATTATATTATATGAAATCAACTTTAATAACCTGTGTTTTTGGATAGAGATAAACCAAATAATTTTCTACCCTCTTGAAACCTAGTTCTTTAATTACTTGAGAGTAGGTTGTAAGTTGTATCTCATCTGCTTTTTTAGGAACTCCTGTTTTGTAATCTAAAATGGTGACTTTTCCAGAACTTGAAAAATTCATTCGGTCGGGCCTTAGAGTTGGGCCATTTGGAACAAGCAAGTCTTGTTCGCAAAGAATTCGATCTCCTTCTTCAAATAAAGACGCTATATCAGGGTGACGTACCACTTCCCACACCTTCTCTTCTACCTTATTTTTTGAATCCTCAGGGAGCGCTTTAAGCTCCAATGATTCTTTTATTACCTCTGAAATTCGGTCTGCAGTACTTACTTTTGCTAACAAATCGTGTATCAACACACCAAATGCTCGAGAATCTTCCGAAGCTTTTGTTGAAGGTAAGTTCGCTACGATTCGTCTTTTCCACGCCCTACTAAGGGGTAATGCAACGGCTCTATGTTCTTGTGTAGGTTGTATATCGGAAATATCTTCTTTCTTTTTTGATTGAAATTCGCCTATTTCAAAGGGTATTTCTTCATCTAATTTTTTGCCCTGTGTTTCCACAAAAGATTTAAATAAATGAGCATAAGTTGTATTGCCAGAATCCGCTGTTTGAGTGACAATATATAAAACTTCAACCGCTCGGGTGAGTGCAACGTATAGTACATTGAATGCATCTAACTGCTGCTCCAAACGATGTTTGCTATAAAGTTGTTCAGCTTGTAAACCACAATGTTGCAGCTCTTTTGAAAAATTAAACCAACCCCATTGAATGCTTTTTAAAGGTTCTTCAGTAAATGGAAACCAAACTTTTTCTGTGATACCTGGGTTTAGTGAGGTGTCCATGAAGGGTAAAATAACGGCAGCAAATTCTAATCCCTTTGCTTGATGTATTGTCATCACTTGAATTGCCTCTAGCGCATTCGGTAGGCTAATTTTCAATTGCTCCCCTTGTCGGTTCCAATGATTCAAATACATTCCTATAGTTGTTGATTGGGTTTTTGAGAATTCAAACACATCTTCTATCAGGGAATGGATATACGCGTCATTGTTATCGATTGAAGGCAAGCTAACAAGTACGTATTCAACCGCTTCCGCTACAGGAAGTGAAATCATGCGTTTTAAGTCAAAATCAAATTGAAATCTCTTTCCCAAATAACTTAAAAAAACAGGCGATTTTTCATGCAAAAATTGTTTCGCAAATTCGTGATATTCTTCTGTAGGATGGTTTTCTGCCTGCCAGAGAATATCTAGAATTGTTTTGTGGTATTCAGATGCATTGGGATGAATGGATAGTTGTAAAAAAGCTATGAGTAATTGAACTTTTTCTGATTGTGATACCAAAAGTGACTCTGAGGAAACTAATGTGTACCCCTCCTGGATCAGAGCGGTTCCAATGGCAGCAGCTTGTTCTTTTTTGCGCACCAAAATCGCGATTTCACCTGGATGATACCCTTTACTTAAAAGGGTATTTACTGCAGTAACTGTTTTGGCGACATAAAGGGTGTTGGTCTCTTCTTTTGTACTTCCTTTGGAAATCGCTTCAATACGAACATAGCCCCCTTCTTTTTCAGGCTGCTGTTGACTTGCTTCTCCATAGTTTTTTTGATATTCAGGCCTCTCAAAATGCTTAGAATGCATCAAAAAAAAGGCATTGTTAAATTCTACAATTGCTTTTCTCGATCTAAAATTACGCTCTAAAGAGAAGCATCTTGGCTCAATTTGGAATGGATTTTGGGTTTGGTTGATCATCGCAATAAATTGCTCCATATTCCCTCCTCTCCATCCATAAATGGCTTGCTTAGGATCTCCCACCAAAAGCAAGGATCCACTTGAATCTTTTTGTGATTCGCTTTCCAGTGCATTCCCGATTAATGGAATCAAATTGGACCATTGTAAGGTGGAAGTGTCTTGAAATTCATCTATAAAATAATGCTGATAGCGTACTCCTATTCGTTCATATATAAAAGGTGCAGGTTCTTCTTGGACCAGATCACTTATTTTTCTGTTGAATTCTCCTAGAAGTCGAACTTCCTTGTCGTTCTGGATTTCATTTAAGCGTTGTTCCATTAACTGGAGTAACATTCTTGGTGTCCAGGAGCTTAAGGTTCGCTGAATGATCAGGTAACGACCCACCTCACTTTTTACCTCATAAAAATAGGATCGCAATTTGGATTGAATTTCATCAATCATTGCTTTTTTTGAGATATCCAAAGTCTTGTTATACAGGGGTTTTTCACCATTCAAAGCAGCTTCAAGTTGATTGTCGTAGAGTTTTGAAAATCCCTCTTTTACAACATTATCAAAATGTTTATGAACTTGTTTTAATTTAAAATCATCTGCTTTTAATCCTTTTTGATCTAAAAAAGTGAGTGCTGCTGTGGCATTTTGGATGGCATTTTTTTTGGCTTCTTCCAAAGCCGTTTCCAATTGGCGCTTATCGGCTTGTAAACTTTCTAAGGTTTTGTCTTTTATGTCTGCAATCGGTTCGCGATCATTCTCATTGAGCAATAATGGAATAAAATCAAACAAATCTTTTTGAACGTCCCAATCTTTTTCTGACTTCACTTTATTTAAGCTAAAGGCCAATAATAAGTCAGAAAGTGATTTCTCTTTGCCTACTTGTGCGATAATGGAATGTACTGTTTCTTCAAATAAATAGGTCGGGTCTAACACAACCTCAAATCCATAAGGCAACTCAAAATCTCGAGCAAAAGTACGTACCAACCTGTGTGTAAACGTATCTAAGGTAATCACATCAAAACTCCCATACTCCAAAAGAATCTTTCGAAGCATCTGAGCGGATCTAACTGCGAGTTCCTTCTCCGAAATTGATAAGCCTTCACAGAGACTTTTAGCCATGTGAATTTCTTTTGAGGGAGGATGAGAGAGCGAAAAAAGGGTTTCCAAAATTCGTGCTTTCATCTCATGCACGGCTTTATTGGTGAAAGTCAACGCAAGCATGTTCCTAAAAGCATGTGTGGTTTCTTGGCGCAATAAAATTTTGAGGTATTCCAAAACTAGCGTATGGGTCTTACCAGACCCCGCAGAAGCATTGATGATATGAAAATTGGTAGTGCTCAAAATGTTAAAAAAGCGATTTAAATGTAAGGCTTTTGTAAACTTAGGCTTTCATTGACAAAAGAAATTTTAATTTTGCATAAACTTAAAATTTTAATTATGGCTTTTGAACTACCTTCCTTATCCTATGCCTACGATGCATTGGAACCAAATATTGATGCGCGTACGATGGAAATCCATCACAGCAAGCACCATAACGGATACACTACCAATCTGAACAATGCAATTGCAGACACTCCTCTAGCAGACCAGTCTATTGAAGAAATTCTGAATGGTCTAGATTTAGAAAATAAAGCTGTGCGAAATAATGGAGGGGGCTTTTACAACCATCGTTTATTTTGGGAGGTAATGTCGCCCAATGGTGGAGGGACTCCCAAAGGAGCCCTAGCAGAGGCTATTGATAGTGCTTTTGGATCATTTGAGGAGTTTAAAACTGCTTTTTCAAAGGCTGCAGCTACTCAATTTGGTTCAGGATGGGCATGGCTTTGTGTACAGAAAGGTGGCTCCGTTGAAGTCTGTGCTACTGCCAATCAAGACAATCCGTTAATGCCTGGGATAGGATGTGGCGGAACACCTATTTTAGGAATTGATGTTTGGGAACACGCCTACTATTTGAACTACCAAAATCGTCGTCCTGACTATATCAATGCCTTTTTTAACGTAATTGATTGGAATAAAGTAAGTGATCTATACACTGCTGGAGCCTAATTTTAGAACTCAATAAAAGGCTATTCTTTAATTTAGGAATAGCCTTTTATTGTCTTAATACCTTAGTAACTCTAGTTTAGTACGCTCTTTTATTATTCTTTTCCACAAAGTTGATAAACGCTTTGTTGACTACACGGCAACCCCCAGGTGTAGGATAGTCACCTGTAAAATACCAATCCCCTAGGTTTTTTGGACAGGCCTTGTGAAGTCCTTCAACCGTTTGAAAAATAACCTCAACCTCTGCCTTAATACTATCAGATTTTAGTATTTCAGATATTTTATTGGAAATTTCTATGGCACTAAAAGGATCGTAAAGGGCTCGAACATAATTTGGAGGTACCTCAATTCCATCTTCGATACTTTTAAGACAATTTTGATAAATCTCTTGGATTATTTTTTCTTTGCTGCCTTGGTCTTCGTGAAGTGCTAGAGCAGCACGGAAGGCAATAAATTCTTCCAGCTTTGCCATATCGATACCGTAGCAATCTGGATAGCGTATTTGCGGGGCACTAGAAACCACTATAATTTTTTTAGGACCCAAACGATCTAACATTCGCAATATACTTTTTTGTAACGTTGTGCCCCGGACAATACTGTCATCAATAATCACCAGATTATCAGAATTACGCACTACACCATAAGTAATATCATATACATGTGCTACAAGATCATCCCTATCACTGTCATCTGTAATGAAGGTGCGCAATTTTGCATCTTTTATTGCAATTTTTTCAATCCGTGGTTTGAGATTGAGCATTTTTGTAATGGCTTTCAAGTCTGGATTTTTGACTTTGGTCAATTGCTCCGTTAATAATGTTCTTACATGATCTTGAACAGCTCCAACCATTCCATAAAAACTAGTCTCTGCTGTATTGGGTATAAAAGAGAAAACCGTGTTTTCTAAATCCCCATCTATCGATTTGTGTACCAATGGGAAAAGTGCCTTTCCCAAATCTTTACGTTCTTGATAGATTTCAGAATCTCCTCCTCTAGAAAAATAAATTCGTTCAAAAGAACAGGCTTTTTTAGTTTGGGGTTCTAGAATTTTTTTGATGCGGGTTTCGCCTCCTTTTTTAGTAATCAGGGCATGTCCAGGTTCGAGTTCCTCAATTTTTTCGTAAGCAATATTAAAAACTGTTTGTATGGCAGGTCGTTCGGAAGCCACTACCACAATTTCATCATCAGAATAATAATATACAGGTCGAATTCCAACAGGATCTCTCAACACAAAAGAGTCTCCATGACCTAAGAGCCCCGCCATAGCGTAGCCCCCATCCCAGTTCTTGGAAGCCTTCCTCAAAATTTTGGAAAGTTTCAAACGTTCTGCAATCAAAGGGGACGCTTCTGCCTTACTGTATCCTTCTTGACGTAAATTTTTATAAATTTTTGCAACGGCAGAGTCTAAAAAATGTCCGATTTTTTCCATCACAGTAACCGTGTCTGCGCGCTCTTTAGGATGCTGTCCAAGATCTACTAAATTGTCAAAAAGCTGGTTGACATTGGTCAAATTAAAATTTCCCGCAACGATCAGGTTACGATGCATCCAATTGTTTTGTCTAAGAAAGGGGTGAACACTCTCTATGCTATTTTTCCCAAATGTACCATACCGCACATGGCCCAACATCAGTTCTCCAACATAAGGAACTTGTTGTTTTAATTCTTCAGGATGGGAAAGTAAATCTGGTGATAGTTCCAATTGCTTTTGGATCCTATCATTTATGGTCTTGAAAATCTTTTGAATGGGTTGTGCTTCTGCAGAACGCACCCGACTTATGTAACGTTGTCCCGGAGCTACATTGTATTTTATACTGGCAAAACCTGCACCATCTTGACCGCGATTGTGCTGTTTTTCCATTAACAAATACATCTTGTTGATTCCATAGAGTGCGCTTCCATATTTTTCCTTGAAAAAGGATAAGGGCTTTTTTAATTGTAAAAGGGCAATTCCACACTCGTGCTTTATCGCGTCACTCATTTAAATAGATGTATTATATTAATTCAATTTCAAAATCGGATAAGGATTTAAAAGCTAAAATTCGTTTTTTTAATTGTTCAAAGGATAAGCTTTCAAGACATTCTGTTCCAAATTTTTGCACAGTAAAAGAGGCCATGGCAGACCCCATGATGACTGCGGTTTTCATGTCTTCAAAGGCAATACTTCCTCGCTGAGACAAATACCCAGCAAAACCTCCAATAAAACTATCTCCCGCTCCTGTTGGATCAAAAACTTCCTCTAAAGGAAGCGCTGGAGCACAGAAAATCCTTTTTTCATGAAATAATAACGCTCCGTGTTCTCCTTTTTTTATAATTATATATTGAGGCCCTAAGGCTTGCAATTTCTGTGCAGCCTCTACCAAAGAATGGGTCTCCGTGAGTTGACGTGCTTCCTCATCATTTATTGAAAGTACATCCACACGCCGAATCATTTCATCCAGTTTTTCGCGATAACTTTCAATCCAAAAATTCATGGTGTCCATTACTACTAGTTTGGGAGCACTCATTTGGTCTAAAACTGCAGCTTGGATATTGGGGTCTAGATTTCCTAAAAGTACAATACTTGCATCCTTGAATTTTTCCGGAACCTTTGGATCAAATTTAGTCAGTACGTTAAGTTGAGTGTCTATAGTAGTTCTGGTATTGAGATCGTTGTGGTATTTTCCACTCCAAAAAAAGGTTTTTTCTCCAGGGATAGTGACTACTCCAGAGAGATCCAATCCCTTTGAACTTAATAAGTTGGTATGTGCCGTTTTGAAATCATCTCCAATTACCGATACCAAACCACATTGAATTTTGAATTGGGAAGCGGCCAAACCAATGTAAGTGGCACATCCTCCTAGTATTTTTCCCGTTTTTCCAAAGGGAGACTCTATAGCGTCATAGGCCATAGTACCTAAGACTAAAAGTTTGTCATTCATAGTACAAAAGTAAAAAACTAAATGTGGCTATTTGCTTTTTGATTCAAACATTTATTGAAAGACTGTAAACAATTAGCTAGGTTTATTTTCATTTTGCTCAAAAACAATATCAGGAGGTAGATTTTTTCCTTTTGCTGCCTTTACTGCCAATTGATCACATCGCTCATTTTGGGGGTGTTGATTATGCCCTTTGACCCATTGAAAATGAACTTGATGTTTTTCGTATATTTTTAAAAAACGCCTCCATAAATCGCTGTTTTTTTTGTCTTTGAACGCTTTTTGTTTCCAGCCAAAAACCCATTTTTTTTCAACTGCATCCACAACATACTTCGAATCTGAGTAAACAATTACTTCCATTCCTGGTTTTTTGAGCAACTCCAGCCCTACGATTACAGCCAGCAATTCCATTCGATTGTTCGTGGTTCGGGCAAAACCTCCTGAAAATTCCTTGACGTAAGACATCCCCACCCATTCTAAGATAATACCATAACCCCCAGGACCAGGGTTGCCCAAAGAAGAACCATCTGTATAGAGGTAAACCGATTTGGCCTTCATGGGCGTTCTTTGTTAAGTAAGGAATTTATCACTTTTGGAAAATAGGCATACTCCAATTGATGTACTTTGGTTGCAATTGTTTCCGTGGAATCGTTCGGATGAAGACTTACTTTTTTTTGAAAAATGATCGCTCCTTCGTCATAAGCTTCGTTGACATAATGGATTGTGATACCTGTTTCAGACTCTCTATTCTCTTTAACCGCCTGGTGCACATAACCACCGTACATCCCTTTACCACCATATTTAGGTAAAAGCGCAGGGTGGATGTTGATGATTTGATTGGGAAAAGCTTGCACCCAGTCCTTAGTGATCTTCCATAAAAACCCAGCGAGCACAATTAAATCAGGCTTTAGAGATTGTATTTCGCTCAGGAGGGTTCCATCCAAAAAAGAATTTCTTTCAAAAACCTTTACTTGGATATCAAGGGGCTGAAGCCTTTGAATTACCCCAGCCTTGGGGTTGTTCGTATAAACTCCTGCAATCTCAATACTAGAGTTGGATTCAAAAAAACGACAAATATTTTCAACGTTAGACCCGTTTCCCGATGCCAATAAGACAATTCTTTGCTTCATTTAAAATTCCCAAATACAGTTGTAACCCCACACGAAAGAAGCATTACTGCTGTTATTACCCAAAATTAAGGTTAATATTCAATCTCAATCGGTTGAATTACTCTAAAGTTTTATATTTTTGTTGACAAATTTAATTTAAACAAAGATTAGTTATGTCAGACATTTCCTCAAGAGTAAAAGCCATTATAGTTGATAAACTAGGGGTTGATGAAAACGAAGTTGTGGATGGAGCAAGCTTCACAAACGACTTGGGTGCAGACTCATTGGATACCGTGGAATTGATCATGGAATTCGAAAAAGAATTTGATATCCAAATTCCAGACGACCAAGCTGAAAATATTGCTACTGTTGGTCAAGCAATCAAATTTATAGAACAAGCCAACTAACTAAGAGCATGAAACCAAGACGCGTAGTAGTTACCGGATTGGGAGCCCTTACACCAATTGGAAACACCCTCTCAGCCTATTGGGAGGGTTTATTGTCTGGTACTAGTGGGGCAGCCCCCATTACCTATTTTGATCCTGCATTATTCAAAACACAATTTGCTTGCGAACTTAAAAATTTTGATCCATTAGATCATTTTGATCGCAAAGAGGCAAGAAAATACGACCGTTTTGCTCAATACGCACTCGTAGCGGTTGCAGAAGCCCTTGAAGACGCCCAACTCCCTGTCGATACAATAGACAAAGATCGGGTAGGAGTAATATGGGGCGCTGGAATTGGAGGTCTTGAAACTTTTCAAAACGAAGTTTTGAACTTTGCTGCGGGGAATGAAAATCCAAGATTCAACCCGTTTTTTATTCCAAAAATGATTGCAGATATAGCTCCTGGGCTAATCTCAATTAAATACGGTTTTAGAGGGCCTAATTTTGCTACGGTATCTGCCTGTGCCTCCGCATCGAACGCTATGATTGATGCCTTGAACTACATTCGTCTCGGATTTGCTGATGTGATCGTTACAGGAGGTTCTGAAGCTGCTGTAACCAAAGCTGGAATAGGAGGATTTAATGCCATGCATGCATTGTCCAAAAGAAATGACGACCCAAAAACTGCCTCACGTCCTTTTGATAAGGATAGAGATGGTTTTGTATTGGGTGAAGGTGCTGGAGCCTTAATTTTAGAATCTTACGAACACGCCGTAGCTCGAGGAGCTACCATATATGCAGAACTTGCAGGGGGGGGACTTTCCGCAGACGCACACCACATGACGGCTCCACATCCCGAAGGTCTAGGGGCTACTAAAGTTATGGAAAACTGCCTCCGAGATGCCGCATTAGAACCCACTGAGGTAGATGCCATAAACATGCACGGAACTTCAACTCCTTTGGGAGATATTGCAGAATCCAGTGCTATTGTAAAAGTATTTGGCGAGCATGCTTATTCTATGAACATCAATTCCACTAAGTCAATGACAGGACACCTTCTGGGTGCTGCTGGAGCGGTAGAAGCAATTGCATCAATACTTGCCATTAAACACAGTATTGTTCCCCCAACAATAAATCATCAAACCCCAGACGAAGAGATAGATCAAAAAATCAATTTTACTTTTGGGAAAGCTCAAAAAAGGACTGTGAACGTAGCACTATCAAACACCTTTGGCTTTGGTGGTCATAATGCCTGTGTGTTATTCAAAAAAATAAGTTAAAAAAAGGGTGTGAAGTTCCTTAAATACATACGAAATTCCCGAATGGCAACATCCGGGAATTTTTTTTCTCAAATTCAGCAAAAATTAGGAATTAAAACGTCTAATAAAGCGATTTATAAGGAAGCCTTTACCCATAGTTCCATAAATTTAAAGGATCTCGAAGGAAAAAAAATTAATTTTGAACGTCTTGAATTTCTTGGAGATGCATTACTCACTACCCTTGTTGCTGAATATTTATACCAATATTATCCTCAAGCAAAAGAAGGTGCGTTGACCAAATTGCGTGCTAAAATTGTAAGTCGTGTTAAGCTAAATCAAATCGGAAAAGAAATGGGGCTTATTGAATTGGCACAGATTTCTAAGCATAACACGAATTTTGGTGAGGACATCCACGGTAATCTACTAGAATCTTTGATTGGTGCCATGTTTGTTGATCGAGGATATGAAAAAACAAAAAGTTATGTAATCCGTAAAATCATCATCCCCTATGTAGACATGGAGCGCCTAGATAGTTTGGTGCTGAGTTACAAAGCTTTTTTGATTGAGTGGGGACAAAAACAAAAAAAAGTAATTCAAATTATCACCGAAGAAGACGAAGGAGTCCATCCCAAAATTAAATACAATGCACGAATCTTTTTAGATCAAGAGCTATTGGCGAAATCTAAGGCGTTCTCCAAAAAGAAAGCAGAGGAAAATGCTGCGCGAATTGCTGCGCGGATTTTGAAAATAAACCCCAAACCCCTACATTCCTAAAATGGGACAAAAAATACATCTTCTAGAGATCGAAGAAACCCCTATAGAGGAATATTGGATGGCTATTCATTCCCCTGTGGAGGCACACAAAATTGTCTTTTATATCAATCAAAACAGTGAAATTTTATTAAAACGCTCCAAAAAAGATATTGAAAACCAAAGGAAACAAGGGCCCTTTCTGCTTTTTGAATGGGAAGATTTTTATTCTGATATCAAATGTGTATTAATCTCCAACAAATCTGTGGAAGAAAAAGCCAGACCTCGTTCAAAAAATGATACTTTATTTGAACTTCCCGAAAGAAATGAAGTATCTTTAATTTCTGAATTTAAACACGCCGATTTTTTAATAAAATCTACGGACAAAACATTACTTACAGCCTTGCAAAATCAGTTAAAAAAATGGTCGCTGACTACAATGTGCTACCGTATTACAATAGAAAAAATCGCTGACCAATTGAATCTAATATTGGATTAATGAATTTTATCAAAAAAACAAAAATAGTCGCAACTTTAGGCCCCGCTACTTCAACAGAGGAGGTTTTAGAGAAAATGGTTTTGGCGGGTGTAAATGTGTTTCGAATCAATTTTTCACATGCCGACTACGAAGATGTATCCGAACGCATTCAAATGATTCGAAAAGTAGATCAAAAACTCAATACTAACACCGCAATTTTAGGAGATCTTCAAGGGCCCAAACTTAGAGTGGGTAAAATTGAGGAGGGTACAGTGGTAAATCCTGGTGATCATGTCTTGTTTTTAACCGATTCTCCCTTTGAAGGAAACGCCCAAAAAGCGTACATGAATTATAAAAACTTTCCTAAAGATGTTTCGCAAGGAGAACGCATTTTACTCGACGACGGAAAATTGATTTTTGAAGTTATTGAAACCAACAAAGTCAATGAAGTAAAAACCAAAGTTATTCAAGGGGGCCCTTTTAAGTCCAATAAAGGAGTAAACCTACCCAACACCAAAATTTCTTTACCCGCCCTAACCGAAAAAGATGTTAAAGATGCACAGTTTATGTTTACCCAAGACATCGATTGGATTGCACTTTCTTTTGTTCGATTTAGCCAAGATATTATTGATCTTCAGGAATTGATGGCGAAACATTTGGATCGAAAAATTCCGATTATTGCAAAAATTGAAAAGCCTGAGGCTATTGAAAATATTGATAAAATCATTGCGTATTCTGACGGTCTAATGGTGGCCCGGGGTGACTTAGGAGTGGAAGTCCCTGCTCAAGAAGTCCCTTTAATTCAAAAACGGTTGGTGCATTTAGCAAAAAAAGCGAGAATCCCAATCATCATAGCAACCCAGATGATGGAAACTATGATCGACAGTTTGACCCCCACCCGCGCAGAAGTAAATGATGTTGCAAACTCTGTAATGGATGGTGCAGATGCTGTAATGCTATCTGGAGAAACCTCTGTAGGTAAGTACCCTGTGGAAGTCATCCATACTATGGCCAATATATTGCGCTCTGTAGAAAATTCTGATTTAATCAATGTCCCTCAAAGCCCTCCTAATATTCGAACAAAACGATTCATTACTAAATCCATTTGTTATCACGCTGCGCATTTAGCAAATGATATTAGTGCAAAAGCTATTTGCACATTAACCAATAGTGGATATACAGCTTTTCAAATTTCCGCTTGGCGTCCTCAGTCGCATGTTTTGGTTTTTACTTCCAATAAAATTATTCTTAACCGGTTAAACTTATTATGGGGGGTTAAAACTTTTTATTATGACAATTTAAAAAGTACAGATAAAACGGTAGTGGAAATTAACGAAATTGCTTTTGATAAAGGTTATGTCGAAAAAGAGGATTTTGTAGTAAACCTAACCGCTATGCCAATCAAATCAAGAGGAATGGTGAATACCTTACGAGTTTCGACAATTTAAAAAGGCAAGCATAGCTGAGAAGCTTCCTTTAAAGGTTTAACTTCTTGTTTTTTCTTTAGAGTATTGAGATTTGAGATCGAAATTCCGATCAATCGAACTGAATTGAGCAATTTTTCCTGATAAAGTAATTCTTTTGCCTGTTCAAAAATAAGGGCTTGAGAAGACAAATATAGCGTGCCTGTTTTACTTCGAGTTAATTGTTTAAAATCACTGTATTTGATTTTCAAGGTTATTGTTTTTCCAGCGACCTTATTTTTTGAAAGTCTTTTTTCTAAAATCGCTGCAATGCTTTGCAGTTTGTCTTCCAAAAACAATTCACTGCTTAGGTTTTTTTCAAAAGTACGTTCTGCTCCGACAGATTTGGGTGTACGATGTGGCTTAACTGGACTTAGGTGAATCCCTCGTACTACTTGATAATAATACCCTCCTGCTTTACCAAAGTGACTGGACAAGTCCTCCAGGGTCTGTGCTTTCAAATCCTTTCCAGTATAAATCCCTAGTTTATACATCTTTAGTTTTGTTTTCTTTCCAATACCGTGAAATTTTTTGACATCAAGTCTTTCCAAAAAATCCAATACTTCTTCTGGAGGAAGTGTTTTTTGACCATCAGGCTTATTCCAGTCACTTGCTATTTTAGCTAAAAACTTATTGATTGAGATTCCTGCTGAGGCACTCAAACCTGTGTTCTTTTTAATTCTTCTGCGGATTTCTTCCGCAACCAAAGTTGCTGAAGGATATTCGGAAACATCCAAATAAGCCTCATCTAAAGAAAGAGGTTCTACCAGAGGGGTGTATTCTAAAAAAATTGATCGTATTTGATTTGAGATTTCCTTGTAACGTTCAAAACGCGGTTTTACAAAAATAAGATGCGGACATAATTTTTGAGCGATCACACTACTCATTGCACTTCGGACACCAAACTTTCGTGCTTCATAACTCGCCGCGGCAACTACCCCTCGAGAACCTCCTCCAACAGCGATTGCTTTTCCGAGAAGTTTCGGATCATCCAACTCTTCAACAGAGGCAAAAAAAGCATCCATGTCGATATGAATTATCTTTCTTTTCGCCTCAAAGGTGAAATCTTCCAACATTAAGTTTTGATCTTATGCTTTGATACGCTCAATTCTATCATCGTCCAAAAGCTCTTAGCGACTCCATTACACTCTTTTTCTGAATAATTCTCTAATCTTAAAAACCTGATGTTTTCTCAAATTTCCAACCCTGTGTTTTGAAAATAAGGAATTGTTTGTATTTAGGATTGGTTAGAAAATTTAAAAAAATACCGTGTACTATTTTGAACTCACTCGTCTTGGTAAATTTTAACCTCTAGATTTCCCTCAGCATCCATGTGCGCGCGATACATTCCCGGGGTGTTCATTTCCATCATGGGATTTCCATTACGATCAATCCCCACTACACCTCCGTCTCCACCTAGTTTTGCCATTTTGTTGTGAATGACTTCGTAGGCAGCTTCTTGAATAGTCATTCCCTTGTATTCCATTAATGCAGAAATATCATAGGCAACTACTGAGCGGATAAAAAATTCACCCCACCCTGTTGCAGAAATGGCACATGTGGCATTGTTGGCATAAGTTCCTGCACCTATAATGGGCGCATCTCCTATCCGATTCCACTTTTTATTTGTCATTCCTCCTGTGGAAGTTCCTGCAGCAAGATTTCCAGACAAATCTAATGCAACACAACCCACGGTGCCATAACGTTGATTCTTTAAGAAATTTCTTTCCTCTGGAGCCCAGCTCGTTTCTTTTGCTTTAGCAGCTTCTTGAACTCGTTTTAATGAATTGATTCTTCGCTCTGTAAGGAAGTATTCGGGAGATACGATTTCCAGGCCCTGTTCCGATGCAAACTGATCTGCACCTTTTCCAGAAAGCATCACATGCGGGGAGTTTTCCATCACTTTAATAGCAGCAGAAATCGGGTGTTTTACAGTTCGTACTCCTGATATTGCCCCTGCATTTAAATCCGCTCCATTCATGAAGGAAGCGTCAAGCTCAATAGTGCCTTCAGCATTCAATACAGCACCCTTTCCAGAGTTGAAAAGTGGTGAATCTTCCATAACATGAATGGTTTTCTCTACAGCTTCTTGGCTGCTGCCTCCTGCCTTTAAAATTTGGTGTCCTACCTGAATTGCTTCTGCCAAAACGGCTCGGTATTCCGCCTCTCTTTCAGGGGTCATGTTTTTTTTCAAAATTGTTCCTGCCCCTCCGTGAATGACAATTCCAAAAGTGGGTTCTTGTTTGGGTGCTTCTTCACACCCATAAAAAACAATTAACGCTATAAAAAGGAGTTTTTTCATCTTAACCATTTGTAATTTTATCTAAAGTAAGCTTTTAAGTTGATTTTCAAAACTGCAAAATCAGATTCGGCTTATTTTACTTTGTAAGCGTGGTTCATTGAGGAAAATGAAGTATTTTTATAAAAAATAATCACATGTACGCAATAGTAAAAACAGTTCATTCCTACTGGGCTTTTTTGGTTCTGATCATCTTGGCTTTGGCCATTCTAAATGCAATTCGTGGAAAAGCTTCAGGAAAAGAATTTGGAGCAAATGATTTAAGAATCAGTCTTTTTGGACTTATATTTTCACACATTCAGTTATTGATTGGATTGGTATTATATTTTATTTCTCCTTGGTTTGATAAATGGTCTACTTTGGGCATGGGAGTCATGAAAAATGCCGAAAGTCGCTTGTACTTGGTAGAACACCCCATTACCAACATTCTTGCCATTGTATTGATCACCATGGGATGGTCGATGCACAAAAGACAAAATGCCTCCACTAAAAAATTCTTACGGATTGCCTTGTTTTACGGTTTAGGATTTGTGTTTTTACTCAGCAGAATTCCTTGGGACGTTTGGATTTAAGACACAAGAAGCTATTTGGATTTGCACGTTTTTAAATCTCTTAATATTTCCAAACAGAGTACGGATATCGCTGTAATCGGAAGTGGTAGCTGGGCTACAGCTTTGGTCAAAATTTTTACAGATGCACGGAATCACGTCCATTGGTATGTCCGGGATCCTGAAGAAGCACGTGCCATCAGATTGAAAAATAGAAATCCTAGTTATTTGTCTGAGATTAAATTTAGACCCCGAAGGATTTCAGTGAGTTCAGACATCAATGAAGTTGTGAAGGCTAGTAATTGGATTGTCTTAGCCATTCCCTCTGCTTTTTTAGATGCTACCCTTCGTCAAATTACTATTCCAATTAAAGATAAAAACGTTGTCTCTGGAGTGAAAGGAATCATCCCAGAAAGTAAATGTATTGTAGGCGATCATCTGCACCAAAATTTTGACTTACCCTGGGATCAGTTTATCGTAATTGCGGGGCCCTCACATGCCGAAGAGGTGGCACTAGAGCGTCTTTCCTACTTGACTTTGGCCAGTACTAAAAAAAGTAATGCCGTACAGTTAAAAAAGCTAATGCAGACTAAGTACATTCACGTAAAAACTTCTAAAGATGTCGTTGGAGTAGAGTATGCGGCTACGTTAAAAAATATATTTGCCTTAGCAGTGGGTATCGCTCATGGCTTAAATTATGGTGACAATTTTCAAAGTGTTCTAATGTCAAACGCCATTCGTGAAATGAACCGTTTTTTAAAAAAACTATCAAAATCTCGAAGGAACATCAATCAATCTGCCTATCTAGGTGATTTATTGGTTACTGGGTACTCAACATTTAGTAGAAACAGACGATTTGGAAATATGATTGGTAGAGGATATACTGTAAAAGGAGCCCAATTGGAAATGAATATGATTGCTGAAGGGTACTATGCCGCTCAACCTATTTATAAACGTTCTCAACAACTTCAAATCAATACCCCCATTATCGACTCAGTATATCAGATTTTATATGGACAACAAAGCCCCAAAAAAAGTTTCAAATCACTCGCTAAAAAGTTAAACTAAAGTGTGGCTTTAAACTGATTTAAAAAGCGGACATCGTTTTCAAAAAACAACCGAATATCACTTACTTGATACAACAACATCGCGATACGTTCAATACCCATTCCAAATGCAAAACCTGAATATTCTTCTGGATTGATTCCACAGTTTTCCAACACATTGGGGTCTACCATTCCACAACCCATAATCTCAAGCCAACCCGTACCTTTAGTTATTCTATAATCCGTTTCTGTCTCTAAACCCCAGTAAATATCTACCTCGGCACTAGGTTCTGTAAAAGGAAAATAAGAGGGGCGCAACCGAATTTTGGAGTTTCCGAATAGAGCTTCTGTGAAATATAAAAGGGTTTGCTTTAAATCAGCAAAAGATACATCCTTGGCAATGTAAAGCCCTTCTACTTGATGAAAAATACAATGTGCTCTGGAAGAAATAGCTTCATTTCTAAATACCCTCCCTGGAGAAATGGTCCGTATTGGTGGCTGATGGTTTTCCATATGTCGCACTTGTACAGAAGAAGTATGAGTTCTCAAAAGAATATCGGGATCGGTTTGGATAAAAAACGTGTCCTGCATATCCCGTGCAGGGTGATGAGCAGGAAGATTGAGCGCCGTAAAATTATGCCAGTCGTCTTCAATTTCGGGTCCTTCTGAAATGCTGAATCCAATTTGAGTAAAGATATCGATGATGCGATTTTTGACTATCGCCAGCGGGTGGCGATTCCCTGTTTGTATGGGAAATGCCGTTCTACTGGGGTCGCTAATGCGCATTTTGGAAGCCCCTTTTTGGGATTGAGACTGAAGTTGTTTTACCTTATTTGCTACGGCTTCTTTTAATTTATTAAGCTCTTGTCCGTAGGCTTTTTTTTCCTCTGCTGGGACTTCTCTAAATGCAGCAAAAAGGTCATTTAAAATACCTTTCTTTCCTGCATAGCTTACTCGAAAAGCTTCTGTTTCCTCGGGATTAGAACTTGAAAAAGTTTCGACTTGTTCTAAATATTCTTTTACGCGATCAATCATAGGACAAAAATAAAGGAGTTTTAACAAATGACCTCCTGCTTTAGGAAGTAATCTACAATTGCACTCTTAATTAAAAGACTTTGCTCTCCTGATTTGAGGTGAGGCAAAGCTTCTATCAGTTCAAAATGGGGCCAGCCTTGAGCATCGTAATGGTCAAAACGATAATATCCATATGGCTCTAAAACCACACAAATTCCAATGTGGATCAAATTTACATTATCCTCTTTTTTAAATCGCTCATGTGGTTTTCCAAACTCCTGAAGACCAATTAAATACAAAATCCCTTCAACATCTATCGGTGCAGCATCAGAAAATTTCTCAGTCAATAGTTCCACCAATGTATCCCAGCGTTGTTTCAACTTAGGATCTCTATTATTTTGTGCCATATGCAAAGATATTATTTCATCCCCCAATCTCGAAAAAAAAGCTTCTCCTTAGCCTAAAAAAACTGTATTTTGGCTAAGTGAATGTTTTAGATATTATTGTATTAATATTACTTGCCTATGGTCTAATCAGTGGCCTGATCAAAGGTATTGTGATAGAAGTGGCAGGATTGATCGCGCTAATCTTAGGTCTATTTGGAGCTTTTAAGTTTTCTCACCTTTTGGGTGATTTGCTGGGCAACTATGTAGATTGGAGTCCCAAAACCATACAAACGGTTTGTTTTATTCTTCTTTTTTTAATGATCATTTATGCGGTTTCTCTTTTGGCAAAATTGATCACAAAAACCTTAAAGCTTATTGCTCTTGGGTTTCTCAACAGAATTGCTGGAGGCCTTTTTGGTTTGCTAAAGTGGGGGGTCATTCTCAGTGCTTTGATATTGGTGATTGAGGAAGTCAATACTATTGTTACTCTATTTCCCAAATCGACATTAAATGCATCTAAAAGTTACCCCATTCTCTCTGAGTTCGGTAGTTTTTTATTCGAGTGGGTTACCCAGTCCGAAACCATTCAGGAGCAACAACTTATTTAGGGATTTCCTCGTCTAATCTTCTTAAAGAAGCATTTCTGATCCATCCTTCTGAACCATTAGCAATTCGGATTTTTTGCCATTCTTCCAGGTGGTCTAACAGTTGTACTTTGGTTCCTTCGTGAAGATTAAACAACAAGTCTCCTTGTTGATTGGGCTCAGACCATATATCAATCTGATCTGAAAATAAAATCGCATACTTCGTGTTCTTTTCCTTTTGATCTATTGAAAAGGTGACAAAAAAACTGGTCATAAAAACTACCAGAACCAGCAGTGCACTAAAGAAAAAGATGCGTTTTGATTGAACCGAGTTGAAAAAGAGATATGCCAAAAACAACCCTACAAAAATCCAAAGTAGAATCACCGTTAGTACGGACCAAACGGAAAAACTAAAAATTCCAAATAGGCTTTTTTGGAATTGTGCAATCTGAGACTCAGGGAGCTTTTCAATAGCATCAATCGTCATATTTTTTGCAAAAGCGCTATTGATTTGAATGTCTTCGTCTAGGGGATTGAGTTGTTTTGCTTTTTCAAAGTAGTAGATGCTTTCTGCAACCTTGTTGAGTCTGTAATAGGCATTCCCTAAATTAAAATATAAAGCGGCACTGTGCTGTCCTGTCTTCAGTGTTTGCTCGTAAAGCGAAATTGCTTTTTGATAATCTCCTTCATTATAGGCTGTATTGCCTTGATCAAATAAAGATTCCTTTGAAGCCTGAGCATATAGTATTGCGGTATTCATTAAAAGAAACACCATTAGGAGTATCGTACCTTGGACTTTAAAAAAGTTTTTGGACTGCTTCATAACTGTCGGTCTATTTGGGCGATAAGTGAACTGGCTTTTTCATAATCTCCTTGGATATTTACGGAAGAGCCTGGAGCATAGCGTGCAATCTCACAATTTTCTACTACGGTTACAAACTCGAGTGCGGTGTGCTTTGCTACCTTTTTCTGGAAGAGTAAGCTTTCAATTTTTGACTTGCTCAATTCCGTTGTTTCAATATTGAGTTTCGCTTTTAAATAATTGTGTAGGGCACGTTCCAAGGCTTCATAAAAACGGGTTTGATTGTGAAATTCTTTTTTAGCAGAACTCAAGTACTTTTTCGCTAATTGCTGTGCTCTACGTTGTTTCACACTACTTGCATCCTCTGTTTTATCTAGGACGAATAGTTTTACAATATAGGCGGCAATTAAAAGTAAAATAGGCACTAATAATAAAACCCAAAAACGATAACTCATCCAAAATGACTGCTGATTGATAGGGCTCAATGTCGTATTCAATTTGATAAAACGAAAGGCATTTTCATTTGTTGCTGCGACAACTTGTTTAGAGGTAACTCCGTTAGAGTAGGTTCCTTGAACTGCTGCTGTAGGACCATCAAATACATCCACAATTAAATCTTGAGAAGTTTGTGTCCTATAAGTTTCGGTTTTAGGATCGAAATAAGAAAATTGGATGGAGGGAATGGGATACTTCCCTTGAAACTGAGGTATGATGGTGTAGCTATCCTCAATGGTTCCCTGCATGCCTGAAAGGGTAATTTTCACTTGTTCATCGTGTTCGGGCTCATACACCTCTAGGGTGTTTGGAACACTGATGGTGGGAAGGTTAAACAGTTTTAAATTTCCATTCCCTTTGACTTTTATTTTGGCCCGGAAGGACTCAGAAGCTTTTAAAGCGTCTTTATCTAAAATGACATCAAAATCAAATTGACCTACAGCACCAGAAAAATTTTCAGGTTTATTTTTTTCAGGATGTGGTTTAACGCGAATTGTATTTTGCCCAGTAGTAATCGTTTTTTGTGACTGAGTGAGTATTCTTCTTCCAAACAAATCTCTTCGATTACTAGGCACACTCAAGTTAAGGTTTAAAGTAAGAGGGGGTAATATGAGATTTCCTGTTTTTTGAGGATAAAGAACGGCTTTCCGCCATATGACTTCGTTATAGGGCTCACCTTTGTAAGATCCTCTCATATTGATTTCTGCTCTTGGGATATTGATCAAGTGACTCCAGAAATCACCATAGGATGGGGACTCCAATTCAGAAACATCCGACACAGAAATAGGGTTCCTAAAATACAGTTTGTAGACCACCGTAATCCCTTCATTTAAATACGGATTGGTTTTTGAAATCTCTGCAACCAAATGAATGTTGTCGTCAATTAAATAATCGATATTGTTGGGGTCATTCGGTTTTTTTACAGCTTCAGTCACTTCAATTTCAACTGGGGTTGTTTTATAAACCTCACCGTTGATCGTAACTTCCGCTTGTCCTAAAATGATTTTCCCTTTCGTTTTGGGTGTCAAAAAATAGGTATAGGTTTTTGAAAAACTCTGAACTCCATTTACCCAAGAACGGCTCACCGATTGCTGAGGACCACTAACTACCTGAAAGTTGGAAAAAGCAGGAGGACTAAAATTGTCCCCGTTTTCATTCATCTCAAAATCAATTCGGAGTCGTTCATTTATGCCCAAGCGTTTTTTGCTCACCTTGGCTTCAAAGCTCACTTGTGCTTGAGGGAAAAAGGCTCCCAACAGCAAAAAACAAAACAAAAACTTTACCGAATACCGTAAAATCATAATTACCAATCTTTCTTTCCTCGTACAGGCACTCCTTTAACTTTTTTTGCGTTGACTTTATCTTGAACTTTCTTTTCTTGATTGTTCATGGCCTCCAACAGACTTTGAACCTGCTGGGGAGAAAGTTGTCCTTGTTTCGGGGCTTGTTTTTTATCCTGAGGATTATCCCCTTCTTGATTTTGCTTAGGATCTTTTTTTTGATCTCCCTCATTTTTGGGTTCTCCTTCATCTTTAGATTCCTCCCCTTCATCACCTTCTTTTTCAGGATCTTGTTCGTCTTTATTTTCTTGATCTCCTTCCTGATCTTTGTCCTGATCCTTATCCTGTTGCTCTTCTTGATCCTTTTGGTCCTTTTGGTCCTTTTTATCGTCTTGCTCTTGCTCTTCCGGTGGTTTTTCTTTTTCTAAGAGTTCTTTAGCCAAGGCGTAATTGTAACGGGTCTCCTCATCGGAAGGGTTATTTCTAAGTGCATTTTTATAAGCCTCTACAGCTTTTTGGTATTCTTTTTTTTGCATGTACACATTTCCCATATTGTGAAACGCCTTATGTTTGGTAGCTTTGTTTGCAGCAAATTTTTGAGTTTGGAAAAAACGCTGCGATGCCTCTTCATATTGTTTGTCTAAAAAATGGGTATTCCCTAAATTGTATAAGGCTTCTGCCTTTTCTGGAGCTAAGGAAAGGGCTCTTCTGTAAGATTTTTCGGCTTCTGTATAAGCTTCTGTTTCTGTTTGTTTGTTGCCCTCATAAATGTGATTGGTTATTTCTCCATTTTGAGAAAAAACAATATACCAGGGTAATACAAGTAAAAAATAAAAAACTTTAGTCTTCATTTTCATTAAATAGATTCAATTTTTGCACCCATTTTGTTTTGGTCTCAAACAAAAATAAGTCGATTAAAAGAAAAAGTAAAGCGGCACCTAAAAAAGCCTGAAAACGATCCTTATAGCTTACAAATTTTTTCGCTTCAAACTCTTTTTTATCCATTGCTTTGAGTTGTTCTGAAACAAAGTCTAGTACAGCTTGAGTGTCATTTCCATCTTGATACGCTCCTTCTGTTGCCGCAGCTATGACTTCCAAGACTTCTTGATTTCGTTTGGTAATTACCACTTCCCCATCAAAATCTTTCTTGTAGGATTCTACGACTCCGTTTCTTTTAAGAGGAATGGGAGCGCCTTGCTCTGTGCCTATTCCAAAAGTGAATATTTTTATTCCCAAATTTGCAGCTCTTGAAGCAGCATTGGCGGCATCTTCTGAATGATCTTCACCATCGGAAATTAAAAAGATCACACGATTGGTTTGATCTTCATCATCAAAAAACGTTCCAGATAAGTCAATCGCACTATCTAAAGCTGTTCCTTGTGAGGAGAGCATATCTGTGTTGAGAGATTGGAGAAACATTTTTGCCGCTCCATAATCTGTAGTGATGGGGAGTTGGGGTATCGCTTGCGCTGCATAGGCAATGATCCCCACCCGGTCACTTGCCAATTGATTCAATATAGCTGAAACCAAACGTTTTGATTTTTCAATCCGATTGGGTGCGATGTCTTCCGCTAACATACTTTTAGAAACGTCAATGGCAAAAACAATATCCACACCTTCCCGCTTTACCGTTTCTAATTGTGTTCCTATTTTAGGATTCATCAATCCAAAAATCACAAATACGATTACTAAACTCAAAAGAATCATCTTTAAGGTAGGCTTAAAATTGGAACGGTTGGGACTTAAAAGCGCCAGAAGTTCTGGACGCGCAAAAGCAGCCTGTGTCTTTCGCCTCCAACGTAAGTGCAATCCATAAAACACCCAAAGTACTGGCAAGGCACTCAGCAGATAGATGTATTCGTATGCGTCTATTTGATACATTTATATAAAACTTTTAAAAAGCGTATTTCTCCCGATCCATTCCAATGCAATTAGTCCTAAAGCCAAAAGCGCTAGGAACCTATATTTTTCTTCGTAATTGTAATATTTAAATTCCTCGATTTCTGTTTTTTCCAACTTATTGATTTCTGCATAAATTTCCTCAAGCTTTTTGTTGTCCGTTGCCCTATAATATATTCCTCCCGTTTCTTTCGCAATGTCTTTAAGTAAGTCTTCGTCAATTTCTACTTTCGTTAACCCGTATTTGAAGTTTCCATTGGGTAAAATTCCTATCGGGGCAAGTGCTGTTCCATTGCTTCCCAATCCGATTGTATAGGTTTTGATTCCAAACTCCACTGCCAACTCCGTAGCAATCTTGGGATCTATAAAACCTGAATTATTGACTCCATCGGTCAGTAAAATGATAATTTTACTTTTGGCTTTACTGTCTTTCAGTCGGTTTACCGAAGTTGCTAGTCCCATTCCGATTGCGGTTCCATCCTCTATTAGTCCTTGAAAGGAGATCTCTCTAAGAGAACCTTTGACAATCCCCTTGTCGCTTGTAATTGGTGTTTTGGTATAACTCTCCCCTGCATACACTACCAAGCCAATTCGATCTGACATTCGATCTTCTACGAAGGTTTCGGCCACCCGTTTAAGTGCAGTGAGACGATCAGGTTTTAAATCTTGAGCCAACATACTTGAAGAAACATCGATCGCCATAACAATATCAATACCCTTATTGGTCTTTGTTCGGGTAGAGACATCTACTGTTTGGGGTCTTGCAATGGCCAAAATGAGGAATCCCATAGCCAGCAAACGCAACCCGTACAAAAACGGATACAGTTTGGACCAGACCGAAGTCCCACCTTGAAAATTGGACAAACTAGGCATTTTCAAAACTGCTTGTTTTCTTTTCCAGGTAAAGAAGTGCCATACCATTGCCAAAGGCAACAATACAAGGAGCCAGAGGTAATTGGGATTTGCAAAATAAATTCCTTCAAACATATTTTAAAGTTCTTTTATCAATTCTAAACTGTTGATAATACGCTGTTCAATCTGTGGGGCATACCGATCCTCTTTTTCGTACATCATTGTTAGAATGATCGTCCCTTCTTCAAAAGTAAATAGGAGAGCGTTAAACGAACAACGCACCCTTTCAGAAGCGCCCTTTTTAGGATAATCTAAGGTTCCGTAAACCTTCGCCACAGGGGTTCCTGAGGGGACTTCTATAGCGTCATTTTTCATCAATATATTAACAGCACCTTTGGACTCAAAATTGGAAATGATGGAATTTACCAAAGCTTGTCCTTTTTCTAAATCTGCTTGCTTAGGGTCTGCGGGTGGACCTTCCTCTTTTTGAGTGTCTCTTGGAGGAAAATCGAATAATAAATCGATGTAAAACGGACTGTCAAAAGTTCCCAACCCAAATTGTTGGATTGTTTTTTCAGTTTGTTCAAAACGTTCTAAAACCTCAGGAGTTTCTATCTTTAGGGGAGGTGAACCGTATTGACTCATTACCCATTCTCCACTGTAAAGCCCTTTGGTAGGGTACCCCAAAAGGGTGTCACGGACAGGATAAAATCCATAAACAAGCATACTGATCACCAAAGCCAATAAACATAAAATTCCAACTCCAGAAAGTCCCCAGATCCACTGTTCTTTTCTTCTTTTTTTAGCAAGGTATTCTCGATAGGCAGCTTTTTCTCGCAATTCTTCTTCTGTTGGTTCAGGTAGGGCTTCTTTGGTTTCGATTACTACGTGTTCCACAACTTTTCGATCTTCACTAGCGATACGATATTCGGGCATGGATTTGGCAAACTTAACTAAGTCTGCATTCTGAAGGACGGCTCTAAGACTCATCAAAGTCTTTTGATCCAAATCTAAAGTTCCCGCATTTTTACGCATTTCTAATTTGAGCAACAACTCTTCTGATGTACTTTCCAACGCATCGATTTTTGCTTCTTCTTCCAGATAGCGTCGCACTACATCGGTCAATCTAGAGTAGTAATTTTTATATTCCTCCTGTGCACTTAGTTGTTCATTTTCTAAAGCTTTTAGTTCTTCTATCGCACGATCAAAAGGGGCAAGTTCTTTCTCTCTAAGTTCTTTTCTTCTTTTTTGAAATAAATACGTATAAAAAATTCCAATTAAGGCAAGGGCAATAACCAAACCCCAAAGAACTTGTGCAATTAACGCTTCGTAATTTTTTTCTACCTCCTGCAAGGGTTTGATGTCGTAGAGTTTTTGTTGGATGGTATCCACAACTACTGTATTGACTCGAATAGGAATGAGATCGGCGATTTTGGAAAAACCATTAACTAAAACTTGTTGTTGAGGAATGAAATAGTCTCCAGAATCAAACTGAATTAAGGCGTATTTTTTTGTGTAGAGGTAATGAGATTGGGTTTTCAAGGTGTCTACTGGACTGGCTTCAAGTAACTCAAAAGGGGCAAACAAGGGTTGCTCTGGGAAAATAACTTGGGCAGTACTATCTGCCTTAACTTGAAGTATATAATCGATTTGTTCCCCGATTTTTACTGCAGTAGAGTCTATTGCTACTAGCAATGTACCTCCTTCTTGTGACCATGAAAGCAAAGAAACAAACACTCCAAAAAAAGTAAGTATCCTTTTTATCATTTATACACGTGCTTTAAAATATCCCAATAATTTTTTTACATAACTCTCTTCCACACTACAACTCAATTTCCCTGCACCGTTTTTACTAAATACATCTTCATATGTTTGTACATGTTGTCTATATTGGATTTCATAGTTTTTCCGAACCCTTTTAGAAAAGGTACTGATCCACTGTACCGCCCCTGTTTCAGCATCTCGGATTGGTACAATTCCCAAGTTTGGAAGTTTTGTTTCCACAGGATCATAAACCCGTATCCCTGTAAGGTCATGTTTTTTGGCTGCGATGCGCAAGGTTTTCTCATAGCCCTGATCCATAAAGTCGGAGAGCATAAAAACAATAGCTTTCTTTTTCAATACTCCAGAGAGGAACTCCAGCGCATTGCCAATATTGGTTTTTAAACTTTTCGGTTCAAATTCCAACAATTCTCGAATAATTCTCAAAATATGCGAACGTCCCTTTTTGGGCGGAATAAACAATTCCACCTGATCAGAAAACAAGAGCAGCCCTACCTTATCATTGTTTTGGAGCGCTGAAAATGCAAGTGTTGCTGCAATTTCCGTTAAAATTTCTCTCTTAAATTGACCTTGGGTACCAAAGGCTTCAGATCCACTCACATCTACCACAAGCATTAGGGTCAACTCCCGCTCTTCTTCAAAAACTTTTACAAAAGGTTCGTTGTAGCGGGCGGTCACATTCCAATCTATGGAACGAACGTCATCACCATACTGGTATTGGCGCACTTCACTAAAAGTCATTCCCCGGCCTTTAAAGGTAGAATGATATTCACCACCAAAGACATGGTCGCTTAAGCGACGGGTCTTGATTTCAATCTTGCGAACTTTTTTCAGTAGCGCTTTTGTATCCATTGCGTCCTGTCCTAGGTCTATATAAATTGGTAGTACGGTTAAGGAACTTCGACTTCGTTGATGATCTGCGTTATCAGATCTTCTGAAGTTATATTTTCTGCTTCGGCTTCATAGGTCAACCCAATACGGTGTCTTAGGACATCGTAAATCACTGCCCGAACATCTTCAGGAATGACATACCCTCTGTGTTTTAAAAAAGCATGGCATTTTGCAGCAGTTGCAAGGTTGATACTTCCCCTCGGCGAGGCTCCAAAACTGATCAATGGCTTGATAGAGTCCAGTTTATAATTCTCAGGGTATCGCGTTGCAAAAATCAGGTTCAAAATATAGTTTTCTATTTTTTCATCCATATACACCTCCCGTACTGTTTCTTGAGCTGTAATGATCTGCTTGGTACTAATTACTGGTTTTACTAGATCCAAAGCACCATTTAAATTATTACGAACAATACGTTGTTCTTCGTCCATCTTGGGATAGTCAATAATGGTTTTAAGCATGAATCGGTCCACTTGTGCCTCGGGCAAGGGATAGGTTCCTTCCTGCTCTACAGGGTTTTGAGTGGCCATAACCAAAAAAGGTGCTTGTAATTTGAACGTACTGTCCCCAATAGTCACTTGTTTTTCTTGCATTGCTTCAAGCAAAGCGGACTGCACTTTTGCAGGAGCTCTGTTAATCTCATCTGCCAAAACAAAATTGGCAAAAATGGGTCCTTTTTTGATAGAGAAGTCGTTCTCTTTTATATTATAAATCATTGTCCCCACTACATCCGCTGGAAGTAGATCGGGAGTAAACTGAATACGGCTAAAACTCCCTTTGACTGCTTGGCTTAAAGTATTGATTGCCAGTGTTTTTGCAAGACCAGGCACTCCTTCTAGGAGAACGTGACCTTTACCCAGTAACCCAATCAACAAACGTTCTACCATGTGCTTTTGACCTACAATGACCTTGTTCATTTCTAAAGTGAGCAAGTCTACAAACGCACTTTCCTTTTCAATTTTCTCATTTATGGCTTTAATATCTGCCATTTGATTTGTACTGTTTTCCATAGGAATTTTCTACAATTTTTTTGGATAGCAAATTTGAAAAATATATTGCCATTTCGTTGTTAACAATTGGTTAAAAATTGAGGGGTTTTCTGATCATTGAGACCCTCAATTGTTGCTAATTTAGAAGTTTAATTTAACATATTTGTATGGAGATCTATCCCTTTTCAAGAATAATTTCAGGAACCATGACCTGGGGCACTTGGGGGAGTCGGTTTTCTACGCACCAAATGCAAGCGCTTATGGAGGAAGCCGTCGCTTTGGGAATTTTCACCTTTGACCATGCCGATATCTATGGCGGATACACTACTGAGGCAGAATTTGGAAAGGCATTTCAAGAGAGTTCCATAGATCGCGAAGCGGTTCATTTTATTACCAAATGTGGTATCCAAATGCCCTGCAAAGCACGTCCTCTACCTATAAAACATTACGATTATAGTACAACTCATATCAGAATGAGCGTGGAAAATTCTTTACGAAACCTCCGCACGGACTATATAGATCTGCTCTTATTACACCGCCCAAGCCCACTAATGGATGCTGAAATCATTGCTGAAGAAATTCAAAAGCTTCAAAGTGAAGGAAAAATAAAACAGCTTGGCGTTTCCAACTTTACCTGCTCTCAAATAGAACTGCTCCAAAAAGAAGTATCGTTAACTTGGAATCAGTTGGAATGTTCCCTTAGCCATGAACAGCCGCTTTTTGACGGAACTTTAGATTTTATGAAAGTACATGATATAGGGGCCATGGCATGGAGTCCTTTAGGGATTTATTTTAAAGAAAATACACCCCAAAAAGAACGTGTAAAACAGGTGTTGATTCCACTCTGTGAAAAATACAATTGTGAAGAAGACCAATTGCTTCTTGCTTGGTTGCTCTATCATCCCGCATCGATTTATCCCGTAGTGGGGACTACCTCTGCCGCACGTCTTCAAAAATCCATGGAAGCCACAAAAATAAATCTAGAACTCCCCGATTGGTTTTTACTCTTAGAAGCCAGTATGGGCAAACCTTTACCCTAATCCTATGAAAAATAAAATTGTGCTAATCACTGGCGCCACAAGCGGAATTGGATGGGCAACTGCCCTAACTTTAGCAAAAGCAGGTGCTCAATTAATCCTCTGCGGAAGAAGAACTGAAAAACTGAAAGCCCTTGCCAAAGAGATAGGAGGTACTACTCAATTACTCACTTTTGATGTGCGTGATAAAGATGCTGTTTTTAAAGCAATTGCCAGTCTTCCTGATCCATGGAAATCCATTGATCTTTTAGTCAATAATGCGGGAAATGCTCACGGTCTGGATCCTGTTCAAACAGCAAGTTTGGAAGATTGGGATGCTATGATCGATGGGAACGTAAAAGGCTTGATGTATGTTACAAAAGCGGTACTCCCACATATGATTGCTGCTAAAAAGGGACAGATCATCAACCTGGGATCCATCGCCGGAAAAGAAGTCTATCCCAATGGAAGCGCATATTGTAGTAGCAAAGCTGCTGTAGATTTTTTTACCCGCGGTTTGCGTATTGACCTTAATCCACTAGGAATTCGAGTAGGTGCCATTCATCCTGGCTTGGTAGAAACGGAATTTTCTGAAATTCGCTTTAAAGGGGACCAAGCACGCGCTAAAACTGTGTATGATGGAATAGAAGCCCTTACCGCAGAAGAAGTTGCTGATGCCATCCTCTACATGGCGCAAGTACCAGAGAAAGTTACCATCGCAGATTTGGTCATTCTTCCCACACGTCAAGCCAATGCGTATGTCAACAATAGGATAAATTAGAATCACAAGATTTTTTGTATCTTGAATTTACAATTTAGTAACCCCAAAATTCTAACCCATGAGCAAAATGAACGTCAAAAAATCTTTGTTGATTCAGAAAGAAGCAAAAGACATTTTCAAATATCTGAATGACTTTCACAACTGGCCCCAATGGTCTCCCTGGCTCATAGCCGATCCCAACACTTCGCTCAATATCGATAGCGATGGAAAATTTTACTATTGGGAAGGAGCAGTTACAGGGAGTGGAGATATGAGGGTCTTGAATGAAAGAAAAAATAAGTCCCTTTCTTGTGACCTAAATTTTTACAAGCCATGGAAATCAAGAGCGAAAGTTGACTTTTATTTAGAAGAAAAAGAC